>NZ_VOZB01000025.1:0-7295 GCF_013420005.1 Acinetobacter sp. YH12040 | reverse complement strand
AATTCTCTTATCTACTCAATAAATAATAATACTATAACGATTTTATTGGTGGTTTTTTGATTCTATTTAACATAATAGAGCTTATACGAAATGCTTTTTAAAATATCCTTGTTTTTCATATAGTTAAAAATTTTTTCATCCCCCTGAAAAACCACAAAAAACCGACTTGGAAACAAGTCGGTTTCTTTTTAAGCAATTTTGATACTTCTTGCCAATAAAATTGATCAATATTTAATCAATTTGTCATTTTTCTCTGCGTTATCAACACAGCGCTGGCTTAAATTATCCCCAATTTCTGCGGACAACTCTTGGGATAAAAATTCACCAATTTTGTACGCCTGAGCGCACATGAATTTAGGGGTTTTGCGGATATTCACAATCCCTTGTATTCAATATCATGAAGTCATAAGAGAACAGGACGTTCCGCAGAATAAAAATAAATAATCGCACAAGGATCGGCGGTACGACAGGAGTCATGCCAAGCGAACCAATACGAAAAAGCCCGACAGGATGTCGGGCTTTTTTACATTCTATGTTCAGTGATAGGTTTAAAGTAAACTACGATGAATTACATATAAATTATTCAGAATGAAATTTTTATCAAAAGAAAAGGTCCTCGATTTTTTTTCATTAATGGCTGTTTTAATTCTGATTGTCTCTTGGTTACTTCCTGTATTCGATGGCATGAAAGGATACGAACTTTTGGTATATTCATTTTTCTTACAATTTTTAATATTTCCCATTATTTTAGTTTTTCCAATTTGGGCAAATTTATCACTCGTTTTTACATATTTTTTATTAGATGAAAATGATCCCAAGGCATTTCGTTGGAGCTGTATAACTTTAGCAATGATGTGCTATGGTCTTGTCACTATTTTGGTTATAGATGGCAAGAACAGCCAACCAGTTCTATTCGGTGCTTATGTTTGGGTACTCTCAGGAATTTTAATTTGTATCTGTGCTTACCTTAAAGTGAAAAAAATATCTAAAAATCATTGATCTTTGACAAGTGTCAAAGAGACTTTGCATAAGAGATTTTATGTTAAATAGCTCTTGAAGCATTTGGGTTAGGTCGAGCCAGAGATACTATTTTCATTAAAATAAACATATACTTAATTTTTTGTTATTTATAATTTTTTATGAAACGACTGAGCTTAAAACAGAAAGTTAGAAATATGCGTATACAGGAAATACGTATGATTCAACGAATCAAAAAAAATAAAAAAAATAAAAAAAATTGTAGAACTGGTGAGGAGCAACTTAGAACAATAATTACTTTACCAATGCCTCCATTTATCACAATATTTTTGAACAAAAATAGAACTAAGTTATTGAAATTAACAAATAAATTAAGAGATTATTATTTTAGAAAAAATATATGTATGAAATTAGACTTTTCTAAAACAAAAAAAATGTTTACGGAAGGAACTCTATATTTATTAGCAGAATTAGAAACTTTGAAAATTACAAATCCTGATATTCAATTTAGCCTAATTCCATCAAAAGAAGTTATTGTTAATCAGGTTCTTAAACAAACAGGAATATTAGAACTACTAGGAGTATCTCTTAATTTTGAAGACATGGAATTTGATGAAACAGTCAAGTATTGGAAATACTCGTCTGGACATAAGGTTGAGATGGATTCTGCTGAAGATATGTTAGATGATTTTGATGATCTTCTATCTGAAAGTAGTAGTACTAGTATATTTAACAGTATTACTGAAGCCGTAACTAATTGTCATCACCATGCATATTTGGAAAAGAGATTCATCAATGATCCTATGAAAGCAAAGAAATGGTGGATATTCTCCCAAGAGAAAGACAACAAGCTGTCTATTTGTGTGTGTGATTTAGGTATAGGCATTCCTAAATCTCTACTGAGAAACTCAGAGAATGTTGCTGAAGATTGGTTTTCAAGTCTTAAAAATTTCTTGAAATCGCATAAAGAAAAATATGATAGAGATAGTGCATCGATTAAAGCGGCTATTGAAATTGGCAATACAAGAACAAATCTTGTTAATAGAGGCAAAGGCTTAAATCAAATTATTAATCAAATAAGTACACTTTGTGATCACAAAGCATCTATTGCTATTCTAAGCAATAAAGGATCTTATATTATTAATAGAGGTATGATTGAAGATCGGCCTTTAACAGGTATAGTAGATGGGTTCTCGTTACCATATAAACAATCAATAGATGGAACCGTAATCCTATGGGAAATCCCTATTGATAAGCAGATCTCCGACGACGCTTCAGGAGCATCTCATGAGTAAAAGTGTTATGAAAATCAATGTAGCAAGACAATTCTCAAAAAACCCTGCGGGGCGCTATGTTTCTGATGGTAAAAATTCAGGAGAGGTTTTTTTAAAAAATCTGTTAATTCCTGCTATCACTACCCATGATGAGGTTGAAATTGATTTTGATGGAGTTAGAGGATATGGATCTTCTTTCTTAGAAGAAGCTTTTGGTGGATTAATTCGTTTAACAGGTATGAGTGTTGATGAGTTTAAAGCTAAAGTAAAAATTCTCAGTAGAGATCCCTACCTGTTACCTGAAATTAATAGTTATGTTCAAGATGCTGATAGAGCTTTTGCTAAGTGATAGCTCATATTTTTAAAACATATTTTCTGCCATTATTACCATCCTTATTAACCATATTAGGATGGTATATAGTTTATAAAAGAGATAACACATCTAAAGCTAATACCATTCACAATAAAAGAATTGAGGCAGCACAGAAAACTATTGATGAGATAGCAGCATCAGCAAAGACTTATTATTCTTACTCAGGTAGCGATGAAGAAGCTAAAAAGTTAGAACCTATTCTTACAACAAGTTTACAGAAACTTGGTGTTTATATCTCTTTGGTTAGTGACCAACTAAAAGATGATGGTCAAAAACTAGATTTAGAAATTAATTTTATTGAATTTAGAAAGATAATTTCTGGTGGTAATTTTGGAACCTTATCTAGGCAAAAGATAGGAGCTGACAATCAACTTTACAATGATATCAACATGATTAGTAACGACTTATTTTTAAGTTTAGAAAAAAATCTAAAAATCTAAAAATAAATTTCATGCTTATCGCAGAGCATTAGTCTATTTGTCATCGACAGCTAAAGAAGAGTTAAAATCATATTTATTTTTAACTCTTTTTATATAAACTTCAGATACATACCCCTCAAGGTCTATATTATTTATATTCACAGAAACTTTAACCCATCTATTCGTAACTTCTTTATATACTTTCAAAGGTGTATTTCTAGGAATAACAATAATGGATTCACTTTGAAAACTTGGAGCTTCTCTTAAATGAATGCGTGAAATAGTTATACCTTTTGATTCAATATTATTCACATAGTAAACATAAGCTTCTTTAAAGTCGGAAGTTGTTTCTAAGTTATTTATATGAAACGTAAAAATAATAAATATAAATTGTAGAAAGAATTTTAAAAACTTACTTTTCTCTTCTTCGTTTTCAAAAGATTGAAGTTGCTCCGAAACATTAATTTCATCACGAATACTTTCTTCAAAAAAAGTAAAATTCTCTGTGTTAGCAATTTTCTGGTTGTTAATGTAGTTTTTTTGAAAATTTTGACTGTTTACAATCTCTACTACTAACTTTTGGAAATTTTGTAGATTTTTTTGAACTACTGGATCATTTAAGTATTTGTTAAGTGCTATAGAGGCATTTTGGATACCTATTAATGTTTGTTGTACTTCAGGCTTTTTAAAAAAAGCAATAAGTCCTGTTTGAGCATTTATTAGAGTTTGATTAATTATTTGAATGTTTTTTTGCCATTCAGGGTTATTAGTCAGTTTTTGAATTTCACTCAGTGGAATAGACAATTTTATGCTTCCTAAACTTAAAGACAATTATCAATGTTTTCTAAAATTAACATAATACACGTTATACGAAAGGCCCTATTTACGGGCCTTTTAATCATCTGATTAACATAAAATCTCTTATACGAAGTGCGGCTGGCTAACGCCACTATACAAGGCATCAGACCATACACTTTTTTTAGAAACCGCTGCTGCTGAGGATCTGAAGTTATTCTATGGCCCAGGAAAGAGATTGCGACACATAAGCTGTCATTGAACAGACCAGGGGGGATGGCTGGCTAACGCCACTATATAAGGCTCAAACCTATACACCTTTTTTTTAAATTACACCTTTTTTGATGATCTTTTGGCGTATCAATTTTGGCTATGCCAGAAACTCCGTAGGACAAGATTCCACGTTGAGCTTGAAAAGCGAATAAGGGGAGTAATGGTGGGCCGATCATGCTTGCATGTTGGTCAACATTACACATCTTGCCTGTTTCACCCTAATTAGGTTTCGCACTTAATCGCATATAATCGCACATAAAAGAGATGAAAAGCTTATAAAATTTTATAATCGCACTTAAAAGCATATAGTTGCATATAAAAGCTCTTAGTCGCATATAATTGCACTTAATCGCATAAAAATAGAAATGAGGAGATCTAAATGGTTACTCGACATGGAGCAAAAAGATTCATCACTGCGGCTTTGTCTGAAATAGAAAAACGGTTAAAAGCAGGCTATACCATCAAAGAAATACATGCAGATTTACCAGATCTCGCCAGCAATATTTCTTACAGTGCGCTATTAAGAAATTTGCAGAAAATGGGCATCAGCGAAAAAATACCGCACCAGGGAAAAACACAAAACATCAAAGTTTCCCAAAGTGAAATCAAAGCTGAAAGAAATCAACAAACCTCTTTTTCTTATGATCCACATACAATAGGAAAGGATCTTATTTAAAAAATAATATGCCTTTAAAGGTGCTTTAATTGCGATTACAGCTCGATTAATAAAGAAAGGTACAGAACGAGTGTCTACGAGTGAAATCGCTGAAATTCGCGCTTAGACTCTCTGAAAAACTGCTTTTTAGGCTGTGAAGCCTAAATAAGCGTAAATCACATGCAGAAAATTGAGCCTAGATCGAGCGAAGCGAGTAAAAAGCTCATGAGCGAAGCGAATTCCGAGCTGCTTTTGCTTTTTCTTAAATTCACAACCCAATGAGCCAAAAAATTGCCCCAACGAATCGAGCGAAAGCGAGATTCAATAGAGTTTGAGCGTAGCGAAAACCAAGGGCAATTTTTCCTTGCCTGGGCTTTTAATTATTTTAAAGTTTTTAAATGCTTTTAGATATGCTGAAAGCCTTTATTTACAAGGTTTTCAAGACTAATAAGACTACAATTTCTTTGTCATAAGACTACAATTTCTTTGTCATAAGACTACAATTTCTTTGTCATAAGACTACAATTTCTTTGCATTTGATTACACCAGGTGTTAGTGTAGTCTTAATAACACTTATAACCTATGCAGTCTTATGAAAAATGACTTAGTAGTAAAAGATAATGCCTTAATTAATGCCAGTTATAATCTTGAAGTAACCGAGCAACGGCTTATCCTTTTATCAATAATAAGAGCAAGAGAAACAGGCCAAGGGATCTCATCCGACAGTAAATTAGAAATTCATGCTTCTGATTATGCTTCTCGCTTTGATGTCACCAAAGAAGCTGCATATAACGCTCTAAAGAATGCAGTTAATAATCTTTTTGAAAGAAAGTTCTCTTTTAAGGAAATTCATAAAGATACAAACAAAGAAATTGTAGTCAAATCCCGCTGGGTTAGCCGAATTGCATATGTTGATGACCTTGCTACATTAGAAGTTACCTTTGCACCAGATGTTGTTCCTCTTATTACAAGATTGGAAAAGCACTTTACAAGCTATCAACTTAAACAGGTTGCTCAACTCACTAGCAAATATGCTATTCGTCTATATGAGTTTCTAATTGCTTGGAGAGACGTAGGAAAAACACCTGTTATTTCTTTATCTGAGTTCAGAGAAAAATTAGGACTTGATATTAATGAATATCAAAAAATGGTTAATTTTAAAAGTCGTGTTTTAGAACCAGCAATAAAGCAAATCAATGAGCTAACTGATATACATGTAAAATACGAACAGTACAAAACAGGAAGATCTATCTCAGGCTTATCATTCGCTTTTAAGCATAAAAAAATTGATTCTATACCTTCAGAAAGAGATCCAAATACGGTAGATCTCTTTACCCAAATGACTGATGCACAACGTCACATGTTTGCAAATAAGCTTTCAGAGCTACCAGAAATGGGGCGGTATTCCCAAGGAACTGAAAGCTATCAGCAATTTGCTATTCGTATTGCTGAGATGCTGAAAAATCCTGACCGAATAAAAGAACTATACCCGTACCTAAAAAAAGTGGGATATATGCCATCAAGTAAAAAGGATGTAGCAAATGGCTAAGTTATCACTAAGTGAAGTATCTAATCGCTTTAACGTCAGTCGCTCTACGTTATATAGGGCCATAAAAGAAGGACGTATATCTCGAAGCTCTGATGGACTTTTTGATATTGCAGAAGTCATCCGATGCTTTGGGGAGCCGATCAAAAAGCATGAACAAAAACAAGAAGTGAATCAGTCTAAGGATGATGCGGATTTACGTCAGCTTGTTGATTTCATGAAAAAGGAAATTGAGTCATACAAAGATCGGGAAAAACGCTATTTAGATCAAATAGACCGCTTTCAACTACTATTAGGGCATAAAGAGTCTGAAGAAAAAATGTCTCATGATGCACCAGTGACACATCCTAATGATGTACCATGCGACAACAGTAGTGAAACACGTGAAACTATTGATAATAATAAATATGGTGAAATTATTACATCTCATGAAACACCAGTGACACGCCCCAATGAAACACCAAAACACGTATCAAAGACACACTATGAGATAAAGAAAAAACGTGGCTTATTTGGCCGTGTACTGAATGCTGTTTTTGATAATGACTAAGGGAGAAAGATCATGCCGAAACTGAAAGACATTGCCCTAGGCATTATTGTGGCCCCGCTGTTGATCCCGATCATGCTGATCGCATCGTACCAGGATAAAAAGGAGCTGAAAAAAGAGCTGGATAAACGCCAAAAAGAAAAAGACCAGGCATCCTGATTATTCAATTGAGCTAATCAAAATCGTGAAACATTGCTTAAATAATAGGCGTGGAACGTGATAAATCATAAAAAAAGCCCGAACAGTGATGTTCGGGCTATAAACTTTGAAATAAGTATTTGAATTTCAAGGTTAATTATAACACATTTCGTATAAGGTGTATTATGTTAATTTTAGAAAAATTAAAATTAACACCCACCAAATGTCTTGCATCAAGCTCCAATATGAATATACTAAATTTAGTTAACACTGTTAACTAAATTTAGTATATTCAGA
>NZ_VOZB01000024.1:0-7349 GCF_013420005.1 Acinetobacter sp. YH12040 | reverse complement strand
TTAATAATTTTATATCTAGGCTATCAAGCCAATACAAATTTAAAAACAATCAAAGCACAAGAGCAAATGATTCAACAGAATTCACAAGTGATTACAAACCAGATCAACTACTTGAAACAAATACGGAACTAGATCATGCAGACCGAAATCGACCAATTTTTGACAGAGCAAAACAGCTTATTGATGCAACAAAACAACTTGTTAGCCGAGCAAAACAAGGTTTTGAGTCAACAAATCGATTCATTAAAGACCATTTTGAGCGACTACAGCGAAGTCGAGCTGAGTCTAAAGAGCAAAATCAGCAATCTGAATACAGAGAAAGAAGCACAGCAAGCCTTAATTTTGACACTGAAAGCAGAGCTTTCAAAGCTAGAGCAGGGCAACTTTTCGGAGCAGTTACAGCAAGCATTTCAAGAAAACTTGAAGACCCAATTACAAACGCAATTAGCGAGAGCATTAAATCAACTGGATTTAAACAGCATTGTCAGCGACTTGGTGAAGATAGAATTAAGACCCATTCAAATGACAATTGGCACACAGCAGGCGGACATCGAGAAAGCACTCTCGAAAATCTTGCAATTGAAAGTACCCAACAACTTTTACGAAGATTTGGAGACGCAAAGCAAGCAGATCAATACGCTTGGGGAAACTGTAGAAAGATTAATAGCGTTAATCAACAACTTGAACGACTAGAAACCACAGTAGCGGAAATTCGACTCAAGCCAAAACCGGCTACGAATTTCAGTTACTTGCGAAGTGACGGTTATTACCCCGATTACGTTGGTTATCACAAAGAACTATGCGACAAGCAACAGGAGGCCTATAACAATAAAAACCCACTACAATTGATTGATTACATACAGAAAAAATCTAAAAATTTAGAAACGTACATTAGCCGTGCACGTTCAAATATCCACGAATGGGAATACGATAAATTTGAGAAAATGATCAAAAATGACAATCAAATGCTGAAATATCTGAAATGTGAGAAGATTTTAGAGCCTCAAAACGACCATTTGAAACAGCAAAGAGAATCATATCAAGCGTGTTTAAAGAGTTTTGAGACTATTAAAAGTGATATTTACGAAATTAAAAATCCATTGCCTAGACAGAATACTTCTCAACAAACTTATGAACCTGAGCATAAACCAAAACCTAAAAATGATTTTGAATTAGATTTTTAATCTAATTCAGCAAAACAGTAATCAGAGGGGGAATGAGCGATTTATCTTTATGTCACTCACACTCCGTTCGCTTTGTTTTTTTCTTTTTGAACCTCACAGGTTTAAACCAAGCGAGTGTCTACGAGCGATTGAGCATCATAAAAATTTCAGCAACGCCTTTTCCCTGATTACAAACTCCCTTTTAATCTAAAACGGTAAGTACAGAGCATCCCGAATGGGTGCGAACTTTGGGGCTTTTGATCTTAAAAAAGCATGAGCATAGCGAATGCATTATCAATCTTTTTGCTCTTGGTTTTGCTTTTGAAACGACACGAGCGAAGCGAGTGCCATAGCTTTTGATTTTGCCTTTAATTCTCTTTTATTCTTTTAAAAAGCTTTTAAATACTTTTAGACACCCTTCCAGACCACATATAGCAAGGCTTTCAGACTTTAAAAAACTACAAATGGCATGAACTAAACTACAAATGGCATGATTTTGGCACATTAGAAACTACAAATGGCATGATTAGAAACTACAAATGGCATGAACTAAACTACACTATATTTAATGTAGTTTTATGTTAAAAACTACAAAAATCGTGTGCAAAAATAAATCAATATGATATAAAAAACTACTTCTTGCGGAATGTAGTTTCATGGATTATAAAAAAACATACCCTGTATCTTGGGTTGTTATGCAGAATACGATTCAAGAGTGCTTTAAAAGCATGAGTATTGATGAAAAACGCTTATTAATTCTTGCTAGTCCTATAGCTCGGATAATTGATGCAACTGAAAAAGATGCAATCACCATAACATCAGAGAGCTTTGCAAAAGAATGCGGTATAAAAACCAACTCAGCGTATTCGCAAATGGAAGAAGCGAGTAAAAACCTGTTAAGACGTTATTTTTCCTATGGTGATAATAAGAAAAAAACCTACTGTAACTGGGTCATTAGAGCAATATATGAGAATGGTTCAATATCCATATGCTTCCCAGAGGAAGTTCTTTTGATGCTCAAAGAGTTCGACAAATTAAATCCATACACTAAGTACAAGAAAGACATCGTACTCAGTCTGAAAAAAGACTACTCGTTCGACCTATATCATTTAGCAAAAAAATATCAAGCTATGGGACAATTTGAAATGTCCTTAGAGCATATAAAAACTGAGTTAGGTTTGCCAAAGTCCTACGACAAGCTATGTAATTTAAAAGACCGTGTAATTAAGCCTTCATTAGATGAAATTACAGCTAATACAGACATTGAACTCACTTATGAAAACGTTAAACAAGGACGGTCTGTGGTTGGTTTCAAGTTTATTGTGAAAGAGAAGCCTAAGCCAAAACTCATAGCACCCGAGAGAGAGACAAAGACAGTAGAGCTATTTTGTAATATGTCAGATCCCCAAATTAATAAATACAGCACTATTCTATCTAAACTTTCTGAACTTTCTGATCTAAGTAATTTTCCTGACTATCCTACTTTTGCGATTTGGATTAGTGGGATTTTACGAGATCCAAAAAGTGTAAGGGAAGAAACGGCTAAACGAATTTTGAAGGCTCTACATCAAAAAACGGATTTCAAACCATAAAATCAGATTATCCATATGAGCTAACAAATCCCGTGAAACATTGCTTAAATACTAAGCGTGGAACGTGAACAATCATTAAAAAAGCCCAATCGGAGAGGGTTGGGCTTTTTGCTATACGATAAAACTATGATTTATATGAAATAAAAAGAAGCATTTCGTATAACGCGTATTATGTTAATTTTAGGAAAACTTACAGAATGTATAATTTAAAGATTATGGTTTGGGTGATCCTTATCTTAGTAATCTTATGGGGAATACAATGGATGTTTCATGGCTTTCCAACAGGAAATTAAAGCTATACATTGATGATTTCGTATAATCCGTATTATGTTAATTTCAGAGAAACTATTACAAATAGAATATTACTTTTATATTCTCAAATGAGCCGCTATCTTTCTTAAAAAATACTATAAATAACTGTTATTACTGATTATTATTTTTTAAATCAGGGCGAATTTTATAAATATTATTTTGGAGTTCAAAAATATGACTGAGAGCTTTTCCTATCAGTAAGATATTTTCTCTATTTTCTAGTGATGGATCTGATTGAATCTTACTAGGAATACTGTCTAATAATATTGCAGCTTGATACAAATCATCATTTATTTTTTTTAATTGATCCATTTTTCTCTTCTATATATGTTGGTAAGGATCCCAATCATATTACATTGAGATCCTGATTTATTAGGCCGTGGTATATCTTGTTGTAGCTTCTCTAGTTTCTGAACTAAAAAGGTTTAATAATCTATCCGATGATGGTACAGGAAGATTTGGTGGATTCCAATCACCTGTAGTGATGCATGTATTTAAAGAGTTTCCACACTCTGACATTCCACCCCTACCAGCAGACCCATAGACATCAATACAGTCTGCATAATATTCTGCACACAATTCTTTCGTTAAATAATATGAAGGCGTTGTAGGATCATATGCAAGAGCAAGACTACTAGTTATTATTGTACTAATTAGAACTATTTTTTTTAAGAACATAAGAAAATTCCAACTTTATTGTTAATTTGATATTTAAATATGATTCTTTAAAATTTAACTATTATTAAAATTACTCAAATCGAATAAATTTTTGAATAAATTCGCTTCATTTAACATAATGGCGATTATACGAAATTTAGCGATTAGAAACCATTTATTACATCAAAAGTAATGAAAATGTAAAGATAATGACTTATATTGTCTTTACATTATTGGTTTTTAGAGGAATTAACCATGTCCGCAGTCAATTTTAATATGCGTTTAGAAGAAGACTTGAGGGATAATGCAAATCATATTTTTGAAGAATATGGTTTAACAATGCCACAAGCATTTAAACTTTTTTTAAATCAGGTGGTGAAAACAAGAACTGTTCCATTAGCTTTTGACTATGCGAAAGAACCAACTCTGACCCCAACAGCAGTAGCAAAGTTGCTTCAATCTCTTAAAGAGATTGAAAATGGGGAGTACACCGAGTACGAAACAGTAGAAGAAGCAATCAAAGCCATGTCGGATGAAGCTCATGGCTAAACGAAAGATCATCGTAACCAACTCATTTAAACGAAATATTAAAAGACGTTACTTAGATTTAGTTACGGCTGAATGGGCTGAGGTACTGGACTGTTTAGTTGCTAATAGTCCATTGCCTGAAAAATACCTAGATCACCCATTAAAAGGTGGTGCTGAGTTTAAGAATTGTCGAGATTGTCACGTTAAACCTGATTTAGTCTTGATTTACAGGCTCGTAGGGGATGACATTTTAGAGTTACACCAGTTAGATAGCCATTCAGAGATTTTTGGCTAATTTTAGCTCGATGCTTTGAAATATGGCTTTAGCCATGTTTCAAAGCATCGAGCTACTTTACGCTAGTTGCACGATAAGAAAGTTTGAAAAGAAGCTAAGCATTGCATAGCCTTCAAAGAGTTCAATATGAGAATAAAAAATTTAGCTCAAATTTTTATAATTATTACATTGCTTACTGGTTGTATAGCGAAGTCCCAACCCGTATCTAACTCCATAGAGTCAGTAAAACCTATCATTTTTATTAAACATGCTAATTCTGGTTCAAGAGTAACCATTACTGGTGGGAAATTGCATGTAGATCCTTATGGTTGTATTCGGCTTGGTAGTGATACCGGTTCATTTATTATTTGGGCTAATAATCATGAGTTAGAATATACAAAGGACGGTAGGATTAGCATCACCAATAAATTTAATAATCATAAAGTTTTTATAGGTAATGAAATTATCCTTAGTGGAGGGCCGTCATCAGTAATACCAAAATCTGTTACTCGCTTTATTCCTGAAGTTTGTTCTACCTACGGCTATTGGATTGCTTCTCCCCTTTAAAAGTTATGTAAATGAGCCAGTCCCCATTTCCATCATAATTTCAACATAAAAACTCATATACAAATTTAGGTATTATTAGCTGATAAACCCTTTTTTTGATCTTTTTATATAAATCTTTCACGATATAGTAGAATACTATTAGATGACTAAATAAGATAAGCAAGCCTACCTGTATATACAAAATTCTTCGAATTTTGATATACAGGGACTTGTTAGGGGAAACCCCTAAGACCCCAAGCCCATCAAGATGGGCAAGTCAACAAAGTTGACTTAAAAGCAAAACCAAAAGCCTGTTAGTGGGATGTGTATATGCGAAATAAAACTAAAATTTTCAGACTCACAGAGTTACAGCTAGAACAACTTGAGCAGCACCTCGAAAAAGAGAACACGAATTTTACAGACTTCATTCTCTCTTTAATTCAAAGGGAAATCATGCAAGATGCTGTAACCGTAAGACGACCAGAAGAATATGAAAGGAAGCCTAGACTCAAAGTTAAAACAGTGATTGAAGTGGTTAAACGCTATCAAAAAACAGATCCTGCTTTACTGCTTGAGCTATCCAAAATCGGGAACAACTTAAACCAAATTGCACGAGCATTGAACATCATCAAAAATGCTGATCCGCAAGAGCAACGCAAGTTAGATATTTTCAGCATTTTTTCAGTTTTAAAAGGCATTCAAACCGAGTTAGAACAAGTATTTCCTGCACTTCCGAAAATCAGCAGACAAAGCCCTGAAAGGCTTAAAAAGCAATTGTCTTCGATACAGCTTGCTGAGGAGGATGAAAGTGCATATTAAATTTTTAAATCACGGCAAAGGATCGGCCGCACACGCTTCAGCGTATGTTTTAGATAAGTTCGATCATCTTGGCAATGTTCGGGCAGGTGTTGATGTTTTGCGTGGTGATGCGACTACATTTAACGCCATCTGTGACTCAAGTCCACATTTGTGGAAGTACACCAGTGGCGTGATCGCATGGTCAAAAGAAGACAGTCCGACAGATGAACAAATAAAAGAAGTCTTAGACGAGTTTGAAAAGCATGCTTTTTCGGGACTAGATCCCTCACAGTACCACCTTTTTGCCGTGCTTCACACAGACGATGACGGCTCGAAGCATATCCACGTTCTAGCACCACGCCTAGATATTCAAAGCGGTAAATCACTCAATATTGCCCCACCCGGCCATGAAAAGCATTTTGATTCTTTACGTGATTACTTCAACACAAAGTACCAGTGGTCACGCCCCGATGATCTGCTTTTGATGAAAACGACACAAGAGCCAAACTATGTCGCAAAACTCAACGCTCAAGCTAAAAATATTTTTACAGGTCAAGATCTTGAGGCGCTTACAAAAAAGCAGTTTGGCAAGCTCGTTGATAACTACGTACAAACATTTTTAAGGACTCTGACAGTAAAAAACAGAGCAGATATTGTCCAGTGTATTGAGCAACTGGAAGGAATCGCATCGGTCAAACAAAGTAAAGAATACTTAACTGCCACTTTGAAAAGTGGCAAAAGACATCGACTTAGAGGCGACTTTTATCATGAACAATTCGAAATTAACGCTTATTCAGAGCATCTCAGAGCAGCAGCAGAAAGCCGACCAACTACAGCAGAGCTTGCAACAGCTCTCCGAAACGCTGAAAACGTTCGAGATGACTATCGAGCAAAGCGAGAGACCTATCACCAACAGCACTATACTTTTAAACGAAGTACAGCAGACAACATCGGCCATAAAATCGCATCTCAGAGCGATTTTGACCGAAATAGGGAATCTATCACCCAAAGCCATAAAATCGCTAACAGCGAGCTATACGGAGCAAATAGACGCACTGCAAACGCAGTTAGCGAATATAGACCTATCGGAAATATCAAAAGTGAAATCGAGCATAGATTCGTTTTCAACCTCAATTCACGCTCTACAGGCTCAAGTCAACAAGCAGTTGCAGAGCCTCAGAATCGACGAAAAGCTCCTGCAGAACAGCATTCAACACCAAGTACAGCAAGCGATAGAGGGGCAGAGAGAGACAATAGAGAGTCAGTTGCAGAGCCTTTTGACGGAAAAATTGGGCAACCAGAGAGCAACACACATCCTATGGGGGATGATAGCTTTTGGACTGCTGATTCTTTTAATAATTTTATATCTAGGCTATCAAGCCAATACAAATTTAAAAACAATCAAAGCACAAGAGCAAATGATTCAACAGAATTCACAAGTGATTACAAACCAGATCAACTACTTGAAACAAATACGGA
>NZ_VOZB01000023.1:0-12141 GCF_013420005.1 Acinetobacter sp. YH12040 | reverse complement strand
TTTATACCGATGGAGCTTATGACACCAAGCAATGCCGTCAGGTCATTGCAGATCGGCAAGCGCATGCGGTGATTCCACCTAGAAAAAATGCGAAACCATGGAAAGATACAAAGAGTAGCTCGCTAGAACGAAATGAATTACTTCGAACAGTTAAACGTTTAGGCAGGACACTATGGAAAAAATGGTCAGGCTATCATCGGCGAAGTTTGGTAGAAACCAAGATGCATTGCATTAAATTATTGGGCGATAAACTGAGTGCAAGGAGCTTTCAAAGCCAAGTCAATGAGATTCATACATGTGTGGCAGTCCTCAATAAATTCACTGAATTAGGTCAACCACTTACCCAAGTTATGCCTTAGATTTGGCTCGATTATGGGCGCTTTGCATTTCAAATCTTTGTGCAACAAAGCCCAATTAACATAATACGCGTTATACGAAACGTAATTAAATTGTCACATTAAATCAGTAACTTACTTCACCATAAAAAGCCGATTCCCCCTCGAATGGGCTTTTTTATTGATTTTTCATGTTCCACGGATACTATTTAAGCAATGTTCCACGAGTTTGTGTAGCTCTACTCCACATTCATGGTTTTATAGAATTATGGTTTTGTAGAATTGTAGTTTTCTATAATTATAGAATTGTGGTTTTCCATAATTGTGGTTTTATGGTTTTCCATAATTATGAGAATTCATTGATCTGCTAACCATTTGGCAAGAAAAAACGGCTTAGGAAGCCACGTTTTTTAGGCTCAGGTTCAACGTGTTCAGGTACAGGAATACGCTTCTTAGGTGTTTGGATCTCACTCTGAGTCTCTGCCTGTTCTTTTGGAGCTTCAACTGCATCTTGAGGTGTCGCAACTGGTGTTGGATCTTCTACTTTTGGAGGTTTTGGGGCTTCCAGTAGGCGTTGCATCGTCTCAATTTGATTTTGATAAAAAGACTCTCGATCTTTGGCATCATCAAGCTGATTTTTTAGCATGTCTATCTGCTGTCTAAGCAGTAAAACTTCTGCCGAATTTGGACTGTCTACTTTTACAGGTTCTTTTACATCCTGTTTTTTTACAGGTTCACCAAAAATACGGATAGCTTCTGCTAGATCAATCCTATTATCAGAATTTTTACTTAAAATTCCTTTCTTTATGTTGTTGTAAATCGTTTGTCTATTGATGTTGTACAGCTTGGAAAGTTCAAGAACTGTAAGGGTTTTCATCCTGTAAACCTCTGCCTAAACTTGTAAAAACTTGTTGTCTATTAGACTGTCTAATAGACAAATGATCAAGCTTAACTTTTATGCAGGTTGGAAGCCAACTTTTTGAAGGTATGGGAATAATTCTTCAAATTTTTGAGCATTTTTGAGCATTTCTGCAATGCGTACAGCGAATTGTTCAAAGCTTTCTGTACCTTGAGAGTAGCTATTCATTTCAGGGAGTCTAGAAAGCTTATTCGCAAACAGATGGCGTTGAGAATCGGTCATTTTCGAGAAAAAATCTGAAGGATTCTTTGTCTGAATTACTTTAGTAGAGGCATCTTTTTTCTTTTTTAGAGTAAAAGAAAATCCTGTTATAGAACGTCCTTTTTTATGTTGCTCATATTCAACAATAATATCTGATGATTCGTTAATTTGTTCAATTGCTACGTGTAGAACTCGTCTTTTAAATGGTTCCATACGTGGATATTCATTTATGCCTATCCCGAGCTGTTCACGAAACTTTTTAAGTTCATATTGTGGAGTTTTTCCAATTGCTTTCCATTGCATTAAGAGCTCATATAAACGTACTGCATAAACGCTGCTAAAAAGAGATGTTTGTTTTAAATGATAACTAGTGAAATATTCTTCAAAACCATCGATTCTTGTGACATGTTCAACAACTACCCGAGTCAAAGTTACTAAAATTCTACCTTCACCTTTTCTGTAGTTAGCATCCTGAATCCAACGACTTTTCGTCAATGTGCCATCATCATTTGTAATAGTAAATTGACGTTTAAATAGAGAGTCTTCTGCTTCAATCAATGTTAAATATGCTGCATCATTAGAAACATTAAATGCTTTAGCAAAACGAGCTGCATTTAATTCTAATGGCTTACTTGAATGTAATCCTTTTCCTGTTTCTCTTGCATCGACAATTGCAAGTTGTATAACACGAGTCTCAGCAAGTGTTAGTGTTTGTAATGCTTGTACTAATTTATTTGACTTAACTACTAGATCCGACATGAGTTTTATAATTAGGCAACAAAGGAAAATTTGTTGTCATATCAGCATTATATAATACCTATGTCAATTATTTTTTGAACAATTATTGATCATAAAATAAAAATAGATTCTTTGTTTAACCGAGGAAATGTTGCCTTATGCCATGTTTCATTAAACAGAATACAAGGACAAATGAATCAAAGTAACTGAGTATTTGACAAGTATTCCCTATTGGAAAGACTAATTAGCATTAACCGAGGAAACGTTGTCTTATGCCATGTTTTGAGTCAATAAAATACTTAATATTAAATAATTTTAATTATTTATTACAAATACTTATAATTAATTAATGTGATATACCAATAATATTGTTGACCGAGGAAATGTTGTCTTATGCCATGTTTTGGGTCAATTTATCAGATCATTTCTTAGAAAATATAGCTATTAAAAGTTCATAAAAACTAAAAACAAAATTATTGATCCGAAGATTGTTTATATATTGTCCTATGCCATGTTTTTATTTTATAAAAAATATTTTAAGGCAACAAAAAAAAAAGAGTTGCCATATGCCGAGGAAACGTTGTCTTATGACCGAGGAAACGTTGTCTTATGACCGAGGAAACGTTGTCTTATGACCGAGGAAACGTTGTCTTATGACCGAGGAAAGGCTTGATGTATAAGCTTTACATAAGATCTAAAAGCATTTAAAAGCATTAAAAGTATTTAAAAGCCTAATTCATGAAAAATTGCCCTTGGTTTTCGCTACGCTCAAACTCTATTGAACTTCGCTTTCGCTCAGTTCGTTGGGGCAATTTTTAGCAAATACCTGGAATGAATTCTCTAAAAAGCAAAAGAAACTCGGAATTCGCTTCGCTCATAAGTTTTTATGCTCGCTTCGCTCGGTCGAGATGTAAATTAAGTTTGTTCGCACCCTCCGGGATGCTCTGTATCTAAATCTTAGAATCAAAGGGGAGCCTGTAATCAGGGAAAAAGCATGGCGAGAGTTTTGATTGTGTCTGTTCGCTCGTAGACACTCGCTCTATTAATAACTAAAAAAAACTGAATCAGCCTTCTAAATCTGATTCAGTTTATAAATTTCAGTAAGCAGGAATGGACGTTCCTATAATACTTACCGTTGTGTGTTCAATCATTATACTCTGACTTTTATAAATATCTATAAAACCATTATTTATGGACCACTAAAATCATAATCATCAGGTTTTGGCTTCTTCAATTCAGGTTGAATACGTTGGGGTTGTTGCTTGATCTGTTGGGTGATCGGCTGTTCAGGTTTTGAATGAACCTTAAACGCAATAGATGGGCTTGGGTAATCTTGTGCATGATTGAATTTTCGGGTCATTTCTCGTGTATTCCATCGTTCACTGTCAATGATCGGATTCTGTGCTTTAACGATTGCCACAATATCGTTTTCGAGTTCCTTTTTATTCTTTGCTTTCTTCAGTAGGTAATTGACGTAGTACATTACCTCTGGTGTTGAGTAGGGTTCATTACTACAGCTGTAAAAATATTCATGTTTTTGGTCGATTTTCTTCTGACGTTCTTCTAGTTCTCGTTCTTGATGGTTGTGTTCTCGGATCTTTTGGATCTCTGCGAGGTATTCAGGGGTCGCATTTTGGTTGCCGACACCCAGTTTAGGTTCTGGAAGGTACAAGGTGCCGTGGATCTGATTGTATTTTTCATAGCTATCTGCTGACACTTGGTTTTTGATGGTGATGTCTTGTCCATCTAGTCTGTAAGTGACAGTCGGGCAGTGTTGAGCAAGGGCATCATTGAGGTGGTTTTCCCATTGTTTGCGGATATAGATCAGAAAAGCAGAATAGTCTTCATGGCCTTCTTGGAGTTGGATTTTCTTCGCACCGCCTTTGGATGGGTCTTTTGCGTTATAGCGTTTGAAGTATTGTTCGGCTGTTCGTTCAATACCGTCATCGGCTTTCAATGAGAACATTAGGTGACAATGAGGTTGATCTTCGCCACTGATGCGCGATTTTACGTTGTGTATGGCGTATGAATGCGGATAGTTGAAGCTAGCTACATGTTTTTCTAAAAACGTCTCTATGAGCGTTTTACGCTGTTCTGGCGTGAATTCATTTGGCAAGGCAATTTCGTATTCCATGTACGCTTTGGCATTTGCTCGTTCATAGGTATCTGCTGCTTGCCAAAACTCGATGGGATCTTTCACGAAGGCAGGCATACAACGACCGGGTTCGATATGTTCGATGGTCTCATGACTGGTTTTGCGGATACCTTCGTATTGCATGAGTCTGGAAATGTAGAGGTAGTGACCTGAGGCATAGCCTTTATTTTTGCTTTTGACGCTGAAATGGTAGCTGGCCATGTTCACCTCTGGTGGCTTGGGGACCGGTTTTTATGCAGTGAAACGAAATAAAAAGCGTCCGGATTTGGAATGCCTGAATGGCTGAAAATCCGGTTAAAGGGGGTCAAGGGGGAAACGCCCCATTGCGTACTAGTTTCTTCGCGATAGCAAGAAACTGTCAAGTGCGAATTATTTAAAATAAAAATAAAAATTCTTTTCAAGAATTTTTATTTTTATTTTAAATAATTATTTTCAGACTGCCCTGTTAAATATGGTAAAACCATATCTAACAGGTTGCAGTTCTGAAAATTAGGCGGCAGGTGGTATGACTCAGGAAAAAGCAAAAAAACGTGGAAGACCAGCTAAGTTACTTCAAGTAGCAGAATTACATGATTTTGTGGAGTATCTCTTAGAAAAACATCCACGGACCGATTTACAAAATCAGGTCATTGATGATCTACAAGCTGAAGATTTTAATTTTGAGATGTTGTCTGAAGCTCAACAGATTTTAGTGAGAGAAGCATTAAAACCTTACCGTGAGCATATAAAACTAAAGACCTTATTTGATCAGCTTTCGACTTTTCCGGAACCAACTGAATATGAAACCAAATTTATTGAGTTATTTAAGTCATATAAGAATCAAGAATTAGGTAATAGTGAGCTGAATATTCTGAAAACAATGTTTACTCGATACCAGCGTTTTAAGGCTCAAGAATTACAGATGAAGGATCTTGAGCTTTATTTAACTCAGATCCAAAAAAAGGATGAAGGTAAAAAACGTAAAGCTGACAATCAACGCAAATTTGAGTTAGGTGGTGCTGTTATTGCGGCATTTAAAAAAATGAATAAAAAGATTCCAGAAGATGTGTCGCAAGTGACTAATTTGATTATAGGTAATGATAATTTTTGTGAAAAAATTTCACAGACGGATCTTTATCAAAAAGTATGCAAACATGAAGATATTTATTCAAAGAAAGTCGAATTATTTATCAAAGTATTAGATGGTTTTACGACTTATAAATATGGAGATCAAAAGCTATTTGAATATGAAGTCGAAAAGCAGAAACGGGAAAATACAAAATAGATTTCTCCAAATTTCAAACTCACGACTCCAAAATACTCCTCAAAGCTTTATGTAGTAAGGGTTTAGATTGTTCTGTATTTATTTTTTAACCAATTTTAAAACGCTCCACTCCAAAACAGCCTTCAAGGCCTTATGTGGCAAGGGTTTTGTCTATACTGTATTTAATTTATTTCTAAAAATGGAGTAGAGCGTTTGCAATATGAATGATGATATTCAGCTTCTGTAAGCACAGCAATTTCATCTGCATGTGCTGTATATTCATTCATATGTTCGAGCAATTCAGACTCTGAGAATGGAAACTTTTTCGGATTTTCAGTGTCGTTCATAGAATCATCTCCTGAGATGTTAGTTAGATCATCATAAACCAGGAACGTCTACTTTGGGATTACAGGCGAATTTCGTATAAGAGATTTTATGTTAAATCTTGATCCAAGCATGATTACAGATTGTAATGCTTTGGCTCAGGAAAAATTAGGCTTAAATGTTCTGGTTTAATCTTAAATAAGGGGCCTTTTTCACTTGTTTTACCTGTTTTATCTTTACGTTTAATTAAATGATCCATCGTAATGATTCCTTGTTCCAAAAGTACAAGGAATTGGCTTGAAACAGGGTTCTTCGTATGTGTGATTGATTTTAATGTAAAAAATTCATCACCATTTTCTATATCTGAATTAGCTTTAATCCAAAAAGTTTCGTGATGTTTTTCTAGCAATTTAGTTCTAAGAGTGTCTCCCAACCAACTCACTACTGGCCCATCTGTTATGTGTAATTCATTCAGTTGATCTTGCTCAAAATCGACCTCAAAGCCAAGACCTTGGGAATTATAACTATGTGTCTTAATCGTACAGTAAAGTTTTAAATCTTCACCACGTTGATAACCATATTTATCAACGATTTCCTTGCTACTTTTTAATGTACTGATCGACCAGTCAGGAACTTGAGCGAATAAATTTGTACGGTTTGAAATTTTATTTAAACGAGCTGCCTTTAGCTCGATCCCTTTATAATCGGGTAAAGGTGACGAGTTGATTGGAATACCCAAAGCATGTTCAATTGTTCTGCCTATAGCCGTATCATGCCGGCCTTGCATAATCGATTGTAATCGTCCTTTTTTGCTTAAGTTTTCTAATAGACCAAGTAACTCCATTGCTGTTGCTTCATAGTCTTGAATGATCTTATTTAAAAATTGGTTTTGAACTAGATCTAATTTTGAGATGTTAAACGCATATAAATCCCCTTTATCAATAACGAGTGCTAGTTCATCACCAGGGCTAGCCACATTTTTTAATCCATAAATCCAAATCCGTGGATCTCCTGATTTTGTTTCAGGACGATATAAGCTAACCTTTTGATCCTGAGAGTCTGTATCAGAGATAACCAATTGGCATGGTTTTAAAACTTTATAGTCAGTTCCTTGTTTTTGTTCAAAATAGTTATGATATTGATTTTCCTTTAGGTATGTTCTTAAAGATCCGACTGCATCCATAATGGACTTATTTAGGCCGGTTTGAGTAATGGATAACAAACCATAATCAATACCATTTTGAGCAAGATATTTTCTATTTTTTAATGAAAGTTCTGTTTGTTCTGTGCTTAGGTCAATTGGTGTTCGTTGATTCATCTTAAATTGTATAAATGCCTGGACTTTGGCTTGAGTGTACTTTAAAATTCCACGATATTTTAGACGTTAAGGCACTGTGGTTGAACTATATTGAGTTGTTTGCTGGTTGTGGTGGATTATCCCTAGGCTTAGAAGCTTCAGGGTATAACTTGATTATTGCTAATGAATTATCACCAATGGCAGCCGAAACTTTTGCTTATAATTTTTTTGATGAACATTTAGATGCACAGCATCTTGAACATACACTTTGGATTAACTCAAATTTTCCTAAAAATGAAATATCAAAAAGACTTAGAGAAAATCCTAAAACCTACCCACCTATCATGGATAGTGGCTTTAGTGATTTAGATCAAAATACCCAACTCAATAAAAAACTACTTGTTGGTAGTATTGTAGAACTCAATAAATTATTACAACAACAGCCTGAATTATTGAAACAAATACAGGATGAACATTTAGATGGTGGTTTAGATCTTGTTTCTGGTGGCCCACCCTGTCAAAGTTTCAGTCTGGCTGGATTAAGACAGTTGGGTAATGAACGAAATACTTTACCCTGGGAATTTGCCAAATTTGTGGAACTCACTCACCCTAAGTTTGTGCTTTTAGAGAATGTTTCTGGGATTTTAAGGGCTTTTAATACCGAAGTTGGACAATTCTATGCCTGGTATGAGGTTGCCAAGGCCTTTTCAAAGATCAATTACATTCCTTTATGCTTACATGTAAATGCTAAATATGCTGGCGTTGCGCAGAACCGACCACGTTTCATTCTTTTGGGTATCCGTGCAGATATTTATTCAGAAATAATTCAGAAATTAAATGAAAAAGAGCAAGAAATATTAAAACATAGTTATCAGTTTTTTGAGAAAGTTCAATTAGATACAGATTTAGAGTATGGGCATTTAAAATACTTTGATGTTGATAAGGACACAGCATTTTTTCATGATACTTTTCTAGAGCCGTTAATTGCTTACAAGGGAAAAGAGTTTTCCGTAGCAGATGCGATTCAAGACCTTTCTATCGAAAATAATCAAGAAAAATCTGAATATGTAAAAAAGTTAGATGCTCTGTTCAATCCTTTGCTGACTGCACATAAGGGGCTAAATAATTATGATCTTAGAGCGAATGGGATTCATGTCAAAAAGCGTTTTAAGTTATATCAAAATTTAAATTTGGTTTCTTCAAATACCAAAAAAGAGGTACAGCAGATTCTTAAAGGTTTGACGACTTTACTTTCTGATACTGCATTTAATGAATTAAAAAAATTAAGTTTTTTAAATGAAGATGGCCAAGCGACTAATTTTTCGAGTAAATATGAGTTGATAAAGTATTTACAGTTACATCAAACGAAGAAACAAACTCAAAAGGCTTTAGTTGCTAATCAACCAGCACCAGCAGCTTTATCTATTCCTGACGATGCTTGCCATTATTGTGATTTAAGAACACTAACTGTTCGGGAAATGGCTCGAGTACAGTCCTTTCCAGATAACTTTAAGTTTCTATCTAAAGTAACTACTGGTGGCCAAATGAGAAAGTTTGAAGTTCCTCAATACACTCAAGTTGGTAATGCTGTTCCACCCTTGTTGGGGGTTGCTTTAGGCTTAGTAGTTAAATATTTAATAAATTTGAAATAGTAGACTTCTTGCGTTAGTCAAATTTTAAGCAGCCGAAAGCTATATTTTATGAGATTTTAGCCAAGTCAAAAATTAGATAAAACTATATTTTAGCAAGAGGTCTTTTATTATTAATTTTTTCTAAAATCAACATATGACACGTTATAAGAATTTTAAAAATGGAGCATAAGGCTCCATTTTTATTGAGTTTTTTAATTTTTATGCCTGTAGGGATTACTCAGTATCAGTATAGGAAACTACTAAATCCATAAGTTCTTCTGATGGCGTACTGCAAAACTCACGTATTCTTTCAGCCACCGTTTGAGCACTTGTAAATTCTTCATCAGCATAATTATTGAAGTCAAAAAGGACTTCTGCCATACCTATTGGAAGATTTAACCCTGCTTGTAAAGCATCATAAGAATCGATATCTGAGTCACCTTGCCATTTCACAATAGCCATAGTGTATGGCGTACTTAATGGGTTATTCATATGCTCTTTGGTGATGTCCAAAGTGTCCATATAGAATCCTGCATCCTTCCACTTTGGTAAAGTCACAGCCCATCCAATAGCACAAGCAACCGTCTTACAGTCAGTGAGTAGTTGCTCATCACTTACGAAGCCAACTGAATCCTTAGATGGTCTTCTCCAAGTCCGAATATCAAATCTATTGGGATCAAGTTTGTCTAGGAAATCGGCTAATTCTAAGAGTAGATCTGTACGCATAATGTATTACCTTTAATTATTTTCAAGGAATTTCTTAGCATGACCTCTCTTCACCTCATTAATAATGTCTTCGGGAGATAGACCAGCTTTTTTTGAATGAGAAATCAGAGCTACTGTAATTGCTAAGTGCAGGGGAATCATGCCAGTACTTTTATAATTAGTAATGGAATTAGGGTTCATGCCAAGTAACGTTGCAAGATCTTTTATCGATAGATCCATTTCTAGGAGCGTCATTTGAAGCTCTGCGTAAGTCATACAGTGACTCCATTCTTTATTGTTCATATTTTAACACATATATAATGTGTATACACATTATATATGTGTTTTTACAACGGTTAGCAAATGAATGTTGTCGGTTTATTTTATAAGGTCTTAAAAATAAAAAAGCCCGACATCCTGTCGGGCTTTTTCATATCGGGTTGCTAGTCTTACTGATCTCGTGCTGCCCATTCCTTGCGCTATTTTCTTATTCTTGTTTTCTAGAAACATCCAGTTCCCTTATGTATTCATCATAGGGCTAATGCTTTGGATTACCAATCCGCAAAATCCTTAAATCTGTGTAAGTTTTAGCTTACAAAGTTGGCCTACTTTATCCCAAGAGTTGTCCGCAGAAATTGGGGATAGTTTCGGGATGTGGGGTATTGATAAGCCAGAGAAAAACGACAATTTGATTAAATATTGATCAATTTTATTGGCAGAATATATCAAAACTGAACATAAAAAAGCCGACTTGTTTCCAAGTCGGCTTTTCGGGTTTGCGCCCCCGATTTTTTATAGCATAACTTTTTGAAATATAAAACTATTTATTTTGCATTTCGTATAACGCCCATTATGTTAAATAGGCTAAAAATATACTGTAATTTTAGAGTTTTCTTTTGGATATGATATAAAAATGTACAGACCTAACAGTTTAATTTAAAAGTTAAAAATTGAATAAATTAACAAATATTTTTATGGCTTTAGGAGTATGCCTTTCAATGGAAACATTTGCCGAACCTGTTTTTTCTAATGATTTATTAGCGAAAGCTGAAAATTGAGATACTTCTGCCCAGTTAGAATTAGCTGAGATTTATCTATATGGCCATGGTGTTGATTCAGATGAAAATCAAGCTGAAATTTAGACCTCTTGCGAAAGTATTATTTTTGACTATTTTAGACTTTGATATTTATTTAAAAATCAACGTTTATCACTGATTAAATTTTGACTAACGCAAGAGGTCTAATGGAGTAGATAATGTTTAATCTAATCGATAAACAATTTGATGAATTAATGAAATCGGCTAAGTTTCAGGCATTAGATGGTATTTGGCTATCAATTAGTCGATTAGATAATGATTTAGAATTTTATGAAATTGTGGATAATAACTTTGATTTAAAAAAAACAATATTTTTCTATATTTTAGAAAAGTTAATGAGAAATGGTGATTTATTACTTGCTAAAAGCGAAAATGATGAAATTTTATATGACATACCTATCTCTGAGCAATTGGAATGGTTCAAACTATCATTCCCTAAATCAGAACGACATGCAGAGGAATTAGGGGTTGTTGATGTCGGAACTTGGCTTGTTGTTTACGATAAAGATTTTTGTCCATTAAGACCTGTTTGGGTCTATACACTTAAAAATGGTGAAAAACATTTAGAGTGGGCATAATGATTAATAAGTTTAATGTTGATCAAATTGACTATATGTTAAATTTTCAAGAAGCGAAGTATCATGATTTAGGATGGTTATGGGGTGCAATTGACAGCTTAGAACGAAATATCGGTTTACCAGTAAGTTTAATAAATAATTTTGCTTTGAAAAAATAATTTTTTTCAATATGTTAGGCTTTGTTGCACAAATCTATCTGTAAAGGCTTTTTCAGCGATATAATTTTCAAATGAAGAAGCCTACACACAAAATCTACCGCATAACCAATTGGCCCGCATATAACCGAGCACTCATGAGTCGCGGAAATATTGCCATTTGGTTTGATCCTGCTACGCAATGGTATGCGCCATCAAAAGGCAAACAAGGGCGAAATCAAACCTACTCCGACGCAGCCATCCAATACTGCTTAATGATTAAATCCTTATTTCGTCTGTCTTTACGTATGGTTACTGGCTTTGTGCAAAGTCTGATTAAACTTTGCGGATTAAATTGGAAGCTCCAGATTACACCACGCTTTGTAGAAGACAAAAGCATATTGTATTGCAATCAGCTACCAAAAAAGTAGCGATGGGCTGCATCTACTCATGGACTCTACAGGCATGAAGTTTCTAGGTGAGGGCGAATGGAAACGCAAGAAACATGGACCTGAATATCGTCGCCAATGGCGTAAACTCCATATTGGTATAGATGCCAAAACCCTGCAAATACGAGCAGTTCAGCTTACAACCAATAATGTCAGTGATTCACAGGTGCTTGGTGATTTACTTAATCAGATTCCACAAGATGAGCGGATTGACTCTGTTTATACCGATGGAGCTTATGACACCAAGCAATGCCGTCAGGTCATTGCAGATCGGCAAGCGCATGCGGTGATTCCACCTAGAAAAAATGCGAAACCATGGAAAGATACAAAGAGTA
>NZ_VOZB01000022.1:0-12869 GCF_013420005.1 Acinetobacter sp. YH12040 | reverse complement strand
CCTATTTAAGTGATGTGCTGAAAAGGTTGCCGACACATAAAGTGACTCAGATTGAAGAATTACTGCCACATCGCTGGAAATCCAACTCAAATTAAAAAATAGGCATGGGGTTCAGCGGACGCTTACAGTGTGTCAAGGCTTTGTCTCTAAGCTGCTGTGCAGTCGAAAAATACAGCTCATCAAGCGTACGAATGCGTGCTTTAAAAATCACGACATATTGCATATCTTTCCTTCCTTGTTTTTTATGACGATAAAAAAAGCGAGCCGGAGCTCGCTTTTTTAGTTCTTAATCTCTTTCCAGATAAGGGTTATCAAACCCCAATTTGGCTAAAATCTCGATCTCCAAAGCTTCCATTTCTTCAGCATCTTCATCAGAGGTTTCATGGTCATAGCCCATCAGGTGCAACGTACCGTGTACCAGCATATGCGTAAAGTGGGTCAGGGGGGCTTTGCTTTGTTCTTGTGATTCTCGAAGAACTACAGGAATACAAATCACCAAGTCGCCAATCGGAAATGAGTCTAAAACTGCCGCCATTTCATCTGGGAGATCGCTCGGAAAAGACAGCACATTGGTAGGTTTGTCTTTGCCACGATATTCCAAGTTCAATTTGTGGCTTTCATCATTGTCCACACATGCAATACCGATCTCACAATCACTTTGTGTATCGATATGATGTAAAGCCGTTTCCACGACTTTTTTGATATGCGCACGTTTCACCACCAATTCAGGTGACTGAAAATTTTGCTGCAAGGAGAGATTAAGTTTCAAAATGAATCCTTAAATGTTTTCGTCTTGATGCTGCCCATCAGCTTTAGCATCATTGTCCGCCACCAAGGCTTCCTGACGTGCTTTACGTTCTGCACGTTGTTCAGCCGTGAGGCGATGTTGTTCGCTGTCCCATCCCTCATAAGCTTCAACAATTTTTTGAACCAATTGATGACGTACCACGTCACGAGAGTGGAAGCGAGTAATATGAATTTCTTTGATTTTTTCAATCACACGTAAGGCATGTGCCAAACCAGATTGTTGACCACGAGGTAAATCGACCTGTGTAATGTCGCCCGTGATCACCGCTCGAGAACCAAAGCCTAAACGGGTGAGGAACATTTTCATCTGTTCAGGGGTAGTGTTCTGTGCTTCATCTAAAATCACAAAAGAATGATTTAAGGTACGACCACGCATGTAGGCCAGTGGTGCAACTTCAATCACTTGACGTTCAATCAGTTTTGCGACTTTTTCAAAACCCAGCATTTCATACAAAGCGTCGTAGAGAGGACGTAAGTAAGGGTCAATTTTTTGGCTCAAATCACCGGGTAAAAAACCCAGTTTTTCACCTGCTTCAACCGCAGGGCGAACCAATAAAATGCGTTGAATTTCGTTACGTTCTAGCATATCTACAGCAGCGGCGACCGCGAGATAAGTTTTACCTGTACCCGCTGGGCCGATACCAAATGAAATATCGCTTTGTAAAATACGTTGTACATAGCGTTTTTGATTGGCACCACGTGGATTGATCCGACCTTTACGGGTTTGTAGATAAACATTGTCTAAACCGGTATGCTCATTTTCAGAAAAATCTTCCTGAATTTCGCGGTCAGTCTGACTGCCTTGAATCATCATGTGTAAAATGTCCGCACTAATCTGTGGATTGGTTTCGGACTCTTCATAAAGACGGTGAAGGAGACTTTCGGCTCTCTCTACCGCATCGATTTCCCCATCGACAAAAAAAGCATCTGCACGATGAGAAATTTTGACATCTAAACGTTGTTCAATTTGTTTGAGATGACCGTTATAGGCACCGAGCATGCTTTGTAAACGGTCAAGTGGAATACCAGCAAAAGTTACAGTACGTCGAATCGCTGCAGTCAAGAGAATTCCTTTAAATTGGTCTGACGATTAAGCTTACATTACGCCACGTCAGGCTCAAGATTCAAGAGTTCACCATAAACAAACTTCAAAGTTTTAATATCGGTCACTTCGATCTCTGCAAAACGCCCAACCCATGCAGGATCACCAATGAAGCTGACCAAACGCGTATTGTCTGCAGTACCAATCAGCAAGTTCGGATCTTTGTCTGAAACAGACTCAACCAAGACACGTTGAATGGTGCCTAGCATGGCATCAGTTTTATCAATACTGGATTGTTTAATCCATTGTTGAACTTTGGCAAGACGTTCTTTTTTCACATCTTCAGGGGTGGTGTCTTCAAGCTCTGACGCAGGTGTACCCGGACGTTTTGAGTAGATGAAACTGTATGAATGATCGAAGTCCATATCTTGAATAAATTGATAAGTTTCTTCGAAGTTTTCGTCAGTTTCACCCGGGAAGCCAATAATAAAGTCGCTGGATAAATGCATATCAGGGCGAACTTTACGTAACTTTGCGATTTTGTCGATATACACATCAATCGTGTGGTTACGTTTCATGGCTTGTAACACGTCATTCGAACCACTTTGAACTGGTAGATGCAAGTGAGAAACCATTTGCGGTAAGTCACGGTAGCATTGAATCAAGTCATCGTTAAATTCAAGCGGGTGCGAGGTTGTGTAACGAATACGGCCAATGCCCGGAATCTCAGCAACTAAACGTAATAAATCTGCAAAGGTACAGATTTCGCCTTCAAAAGTTTCACCACGGTAGCCATTCACGTTTTGGCCGAGTAATGAAATTTCACGTACACCTTTTTCTGCTAAAGTAGCAATTTCAGCCAATACATCATCCAGTGGACGTGATACTTCTTCACCACGGGTATAAGGAACTACGCAGAATGAACAGTATTTTGAACAGCCTTCCATAATTGAAACAAAGGCTTTAAACCCTTCTACACGCGGTTCAGGTAAAAAGTCGAATTTTTCAATATCCGGGAATGAAATATCCACCAACTGAATTTTTTCTTTTTTCGGTTTGACCACTTGCTCAGTATGCTGATCGAGCATTTGCGGTAAACGGTGCAAGGTTTGTGGGCCAAACACCATATCAACATAGGGTGCGCGTTTTTGAATGTTGTCACCTTCCTGAGAAGCTACACAGCCACCAACACCAATCACCAAGTCAGGATTTTTTTCTTTCAGCTTGCGCCAGCGGCCTAACTCAGAAAATACTTTTTCTTGTGCTTTTTCACGGATAGAGCAGGTATTCATCAGGAGAATATCCGCTTCTTTTGGATCGTTTGTCAGCACATAGCCGTGAGAATCACCTAAAAGGTCGCCCATACGTTGACTGTCATACTCATTCATCTGACACCCTTGCGTTTCGATGTACAGTTTTTTCACTGCTCCATCTTGAGCTGGGGTGTGCTGTGGCTGGGTAACAGTGTTATCTGGGGCAGCTTGGGCACTATTGGGGATGAAGGTTTGAACCGTCATGTAGGCTCCTAAAGGAATTTTATGAAAATCAATAACCATACGTGGCTGACAGACAATTCAATCAGTCGAATTGTGCAGCTGCGGAGGTCAAAAAAGGGGATTTTAAGAATGGGCAATATTTTAGCAGTAATTCACTAGAAACTTACAGCCTAAAATGACAACTCTGCCATATTGATTTATGAAGTAAAAATGTTTGAAAATTAATATTGGCTAATCATAAGGTTACATAACAGAACACAATGCAGAGTTTAGAATTATTAAACTAATTCCTAAATAAAGTTCGATGTGTTGTAACCGGGCGGAATGACATGAAAGAAGGCAAGTGGATGTTAAAACATAATTTTAAACAGAAAAATTACGCTAAATTACTTGCTTTGAGTGTGGGACTCTCCGGAATTTCTGCGTTTGCTCAGGCGGCAGATGAGCAGTTTAACGATGCTTTACGTGCTGCGAATGCAGGCAATATAGGTTTGTTACAACAATACCAATCATCCATGCAAAATGATGTTTTGGGCTATTACCCAGAATATTGGTTGCTCAATAACAATTTGGCTTCACAGCCTGCAAGTGCGATTACTAATTTTGCACAGCGTTATCCAAACTCGGCAATGGCAGAAAAATTAGCCGCAGATTATGTTGAAGAAAAAGTCAAACAAGCTGATTTCGCTACAGCACAGCCTGTCTTGCAATATGTGACTAATGCTGACCGTGCTGAAACATGTGCCATGGCTCAAGTCCGCGCAAAGTCGGGCGACCCTCTGGTCTACGCAGAATTTAAAGATGTATGGTTGACCACAAACTCACAACCTGACTCGTGTACGGGCTTGGGCCGTATGATGCTGTCGAGTCCTTTAATGACTCAAGATGACCGCCATCAACGGATGTGGGGACAGTTAAGAGCGGGTCAGTCAGGACAAGCGATTGCGACTGCGCAAACCATTGGCGTAAATATTAATTTGTCACAACTCAACACCATTCAAGCCAATCCACTGAATTATTTATGGTCTGCACCCAAAGCCACAGCTGAAGATCATGTATACCTGATTTATGCGATGGGTCGCTTGGCCGATAGCGACTTAAATGGCGCGATTTCTTCGGTGAAACGTGCAGTAGAAGGCACACCAGCCGATGTACAAAAAGCCCTATACCGTAGTGTCGGGTATATCGGTGGTACAACGGTAATGAAAAATAATTTCAACCGTGAAGTTCTAAATTATCTTGATTTGAGTTATGGACTGCCTTTTAGTGCAGAAGAAGCCGAGATTTATGCGCGACAAGCCATTCGTTTTGGCGCATGGGAAAGTGTCATTCGTGCAATTGATGCGATGAGCGTTTCGCAAAAGCAGGAAGATCGTTGGCAATATTGGTTAGCACGAGCATCTGAACAACGTGGAGATGCCTCATCTAAACGTGCGGCAAAAGAAATTTATCGCAAGCTTGCCGTTGGCGATGATTACCATAATTTGTTAGCACGTGACAAAATTGGTCAGTCTTATAACAATATTCCGTCAAATGTGCAGCCTTCGTCACAAGATGCGCAGCGTCTCAGTCAGGATATTCACTTCCGTCGTGCCTTTGCATTGCGCAATATTAATGCATCTGACAGCTATATTAACCGTGAATGGAACTGGGCAGTGCGTCAAGCCTACTTAAAGCATGATGATGGCATGATTCTTGCCGCAGCTAAACGTGCAACCGATATGGGGTGGTATGATCGGGCGATTTATGCAGCAGATCGAACCACTAAACAGCATAATTATGCTTTACGTTATGCTATGCCGCATCAAAATTATGTGGTGAGTCATAGTCGTAATGCCGGCATTGACCCTGCATGGGCTTATGGCTTGATGCGTCAAGAAAGTCGGTTTGTTACTAGCGCACGTTCACATGTCGGTGCCGGTGGTTTAATGCAAATTATGCCAGACACAGCAAAATTGGTGGCTCGTCAGATGGGGGAGAGTTATAACCCCGCTGCATTAACGGATATGAATACCAATATCCGTTATGGCACTTTCTATTTATCGATGATTCAACGTCAATTGAGTAATAGTCCAGTATTAGCGACCGCAGGTTACAATGCGGGTCCAAATCGTGCTCGACGCTGGCAGCCTGAGTATCAAGCGATTGCAGCGGACCAATATACGGAATCGATTCCATTAATGGAAACTCGAGACTATGTAAAACATGTGATGACCAATGCAACCCATTACGGCCTTTTATTGGGTCAGGGACCCCAATCGATTGAAAAACGAATGCAAATGATTCCATTACGGAATGCGCAATAAACCTTAAAGCAAGATGCGCCTGCTTTTAGGTGCAATATGGGTAAATAATGAATGCCGAACATGGACATTAGACCTGCTTATCGAATACTGACATCACTGCTCATCGGCAGTGGTGCAGGCTTTAGTATGTCTGTGCTTTCGGCAGCACCCGTGGTCAATGGTTATGTGATGGATGTGCAAATGGTGCCTGCTGTTTGCGCTTATGACCCATTAAAAAGTAAAAAGCGTAAATGTCTGGAAGGGTATTCACTCAATATCACGGGTCTATATCCAGAAACTTCTACCCGTGATTGCACCACCAATAGTTCCGCTAAACTTTCTCCGCTGCAAGCCAAAGTGGTTGCACGGATTATGCCTGATGAAAATGCTCGCGTGGCGCTTTGGCACAATACCGGCGGCTGTGTCCCAATGAATGCCAGCCAGTATTTCAGAACCATTATTAATCATGCAGATAAGCTAAAAATTCCAGATGAATTGACTAGCCAAGAAACCCAATCTATTCAAGCCAATGTCTTGCGTAATAAAATGTTGCGTATGAACAGCGGATTGGTATCACAAAGTATTGAATTTAACTGTATGCAAACCCGTGGTGGTAGCCTACTGACTGAGATTAAAATCTGCTATAAAAACAATGGTCAGTACAAAAGTTGCCCTACGACTATCGTCGGAAATTGTCCTGCAACTTTCATAATTAAAGGTTCTTTCTAAGCTTTTTTCGGCATTTTATTTATATTTCCTATCATACTTTTGTTGAAAAGCATTCTCTTTTACATGCAAGCGTCAAAAGATTGGAGTACAATCTTTGCCGTTTATGATTATTAAGATTAGATAGAACAGCTATTTAATCATTATGACCTTCCTCAATTGGAGATAATTACATGAAGCAAGCAGTTCGTGTTGCCGTTACTGGCGCAGCTGGTCAAATCGGTTATAGCTTATTATTCCGTATCGCAAGCGGTGAAATGTTGGGTAAAGACCAACCAGTTATCCTTCAATTATTAGAAATTCCAGTTGAGAAAGCTCAACAAGCGCTTAAAGGCGTAATGATGGAACTTGATGACTGCGCATTCCCTCTTTTAGAAGGTATGATCGGTACTGATGATCCTAAAGTTGCATTCAAAGATGCTGACTACGCTCTTCTTGTAGGTTCACGTCCACGTGGTCCTGGTATGGAACGTGCTGACCTTCTTAAAGTAAACGGTGAAATCTTCATCGGTCAAGGCCAAGCACTTAACGAAGTTGCTAGCCGTGACGTTAAAGTTCTTGTTGTAGGTAACCCTGCAAACACTAACGCTTACATCGCAATGAAATCTGCTCCAGATCTTCCAGCGAAAAACTTCACAGCAATGTTACGTCTTGACCACAACCGTGCGTTAACTCAACTTGCTCAAAAAGCGGGTGTTGCAGTTTCTGACATCGAAAACATGACAGTTTGGGGTAACCACTCTCCAACAATGTATGCTGACTACCGTTTTGCAAATGTAAACGGCGAAAGCTTAAAAGACAAAATCAACGATGCTGCTTGGAACAAAGACGTATTCCTTCCAACTGTTGGTAAACGTGGTGCTGCGATCATTGAAGCGCGTGGTCTTTCTTCTGCTGCTTCTGCTGCAAACGCTGCAATCGACCATATGCGCGATTGGGCTCTTGGCACAAACGGCAAATGGGTAACTATGGGTATTCCTTCTGACGGTTCTTATGGTATTCCTGAAGGCGTAATGTTCGGTTTCCCTGTAACTTGTGAAAATGGCGAATACAAAATCGTTCAAGGTCTTGAAATCGACGAATTCAGCCGTGAACGTATCAACGTCACTCTAAACGAGCTTGAAGAAGAACGTGCAGCAGTTGCTGACATGGTTAAATAATTTAATTTTTTAAATTAAATTATAAAAAAAAGCACTCCATTTGGGGTGCTTTTTTATGGCCTGCGAAAAATACCAAGCTTAAGTTTTGAACAAAAAATAACACGTTGAGATGTAGTTGCAACTGACAAAGTCAATTAAACAGATAACTATGAAGATGGAAGAAATGTTTTTGGCTTGAGGAGAACGGCAATGTTTGATCAACAACCGACGTTGGAACTATTTTTTGAACAATTGGGGTTAGATGCAAGTCCGGAAGGCATTGACCAATTTATCGAAACGCATCAAATCACCATGGATGTTCCATTGCACGAAGCGCCATTTTGGACGAAGTCACAGCGTGATTTCATTATCAGTCATTGGAAAAAAGATGATGACTGGGCCATAGTGGTCGATATTTTAAATGAACAATTGCATACAGAACATAAGCTTTCCGGATCATGCAAAATCTAAATACAATTTGAAACAACAAACCTAGTTTTAACGCTAGGTTTTTTTAGCTTCATCATATAAGTTAATTAAATAATAAATGACAGATTAGTTGATAAGGAGGGCGAGATGCTCAATCAAAATAAACCATCCTTAGCTTTATTGTTTTCTCAATTGGGGTTAGCTAGCAGTCCAGCAGCGATCGAGTTATACGTGCGTACGCATCAGCTTGCTGCAAGTGAAAATTTACATGATGCGCCATTTTGGAATAAAGCGCAGCGTGATTTTCTAATCAGTCATTTAGTACAAGATGATGATTGGGCGATTTGGATTGATGAGCTGAATCAACAGTTGCATATGGATGCATATAAGCTGCAGCCAGCATAAATTTCATTTCTCCACAAATAAAAAAACACCTCCTCGGAGGTGTTTTTTTATTTAGTGCAGTTTGCTTTGGCGTAATTCTGAAAACCAGTCTTCTTGGCGATATGGATTAAATGCAGGATGCTCAAGTAATGTGGTCAGTTTGAATTCTTGAGATTTGCAGTACTTATTTAGCCAGTGGCGGGTTAACGCAGGTTCCTGTTTTACTGCAGAGGCATAGGCCAGGTAGAAGTAAATGTCGCCATGTTCAGCTTTGGACATCGGTTTCATAATCTGCTGGGTAATCAGGGCATAGCGCTGCTCTTGGGTAATTTCAAAAAATATCATATAAGCTTTGGCTAAATGTACAGACAAACTGACGTATAGCTCAATCGGCATTTCTTCAAATTCAATCCGGCTTTGCTCAAGTAGAACAATGGCTTCTTGCAGAAAATACACTTGTTCTTGATGGTTCTTACTTAAATTAACCAATTGCAGGCGTAAGTCTGCGCGCTCAAGAGCAAGTTCAGGGCTGTTGCCTTGTAGAAATAATTGATCGGTTTCGCCAATACGCTGAATAATTTTATGACTGTTTTGACGCATCGGGTACATCCTCATCTATGAATGACTCATATATGAGGATAGTTTAAGGGATTTAAAGGAGGAATCTCGAATTACCACATCGAGTTGTCATTACGTAGCCAAGCCGTAATCGATAAACGTTGATGTTTTGCTTCGAGTACCTCGTGTAATAGGTCACTTTGGAATAACGCAATGCGATTCGGTTTAGGTTCTAAAATATGCCAAACATCATTCTTATCTTGTAAGCGCAATTCACCGCCCCAGTCGGCTTGCCAATATTCATGCAAATAATAAACCGCTGAAATGACACGTCCATTTTTGCCTTGAGGATTATCTTTGTGTAGTGCATAAAACTCACCTGCGTTATAACAAGCAAAATGTGCTTCGACTTCGTGAATGTTAGAAAAAAATGCGCGATTAAATTGTTCTGATAAATGTTCTAAGGCTTGAACGTGTTCTTGTGCGACATCTAATGTGTCGTTAATCCATAAAATATGATCACTTCTAATTTTACTGATGACCCCATTTTGTACGGCTGCATCCCTAAATTTATTTAAATTTGACATACATTCTTCAACAAGTGCATGTATATATTCAGCAGGATAAGCGTCATCAATAATGCTAAACCCGTGTTGATCTAAATCATCGAGGATTTGATCAACCGGCCAAGACTTTGGGAGAAAGGCTGTTTCCATATACGATCCATAAAGTTGTGGAAAAAAAAGGTGACGTATTCTAGAGCAAGAATAGCATCGGAATGAAACTATTTTTCATGCTAAAATGTCCGTTGATATTAGGAATTAAAGAAACATGAATTACCGTCACCATTTTCATGCAGGCAACTTTGCCGACGTGATGAAGCACGTTTTGCTGCTTCAGTTATTAAGTCGACTGAATGCAAAAGATAAACCTTATCGCTATGTAGATACACATGGTGGTGCAGGTAAATATGATCTTTCGACCTCTGAAGCACAGAAATCAGGTGAGTTTTTAAATGGTATTCATCGTTTAGTTAAGCTCGATGATTCGATTAAACGAAATGCGCCTGAAGGTATTCAACAATATTTAAAAGTTGTTGAAAAAATGCGTGAAAACTTTGGTAAAGGTGCTTATCCAGGTTCTCCATGGTTTGCACTTGAAGGCATGCGTGAAACTGATAAGGCAACGATTTTTGAAATGCAGCGCGATGTATTTCAGCAATTGCGCCACAATATTTTTGATAAACGTGCAGGCTTGCATGAACGTGATGCTTACGAAGGTTTACTGGGTGTAATTCCACCAAAAGAAAAACGTGGTTTAGTCATGATTGACCCGCCTTACGAATTAGAACGTAAAGATTTTCCACAGCTTGTAGAATTATTGGTGGCTGCTTATAAAAAATGGCCGACAGGCGTTTTTGCGGTATGGTATCCAATTAAAGACCGCGCGATGATTGAACGTTTTGAAAAGAAAATGTACAAAACCGGCATTCGTCGTCAGTTAGTTTGCGAAATTTGTGTATGGCCAGATGACACTCCAGTCGGACTGAATGGTTGTGGTTTATTGGTGATTAACCCACCTTGGAAATTCTCTGAAGATGCGGACGAAGCATTACAATGGTTGTTCCCACATCTTCGTATGAATGAAAATGGTGGTCATGCAGCCGTACGTTGGTTGGTTGGCGAATAATTTTAAACTTGAAAAAGAAAGGTCACAGTTAGGATCGAACAATGACAAATACAAATAAACCTGAGCGGGAAATTTCTTCAAAGGATGAAAATGCATTTGATGGCATTACATTTGAAGTTGAAGAAGAGGAGCATACCCATGAAGGGCATAAAGTGAAACGTCGTGGGATCTATCTGTGGCCAAACTTGATTACAACTGCAGCGTTGTTATCCGGCTTTTATTCAATAATTGCCAGTATGAATGGTGAGTTTCAACAAGCCATTTATGCCATTTTCCTTGCAGCATTATTTGATGGTTTGGATGGACGTGTCGCACGTGCTATCGGCGCACAAAGTCCTTTTGGTGAACAGTTTGACTCGTTGTCGGACTTGCTAGCATTTGGTGTTGCACCTGCCATTTTAATGTATAGCTGGAGTCTAAATGACTTAGGCCGTATTGGCCTGGCAGCATGTTTTGTTTACACCGCATGTGCAGCCTTCCGTTTGGCACGTTTTAACGTACAAATTGGGATTGTCGATAAACGTTATTTTATTGGTGTTGCAAGTCCACTCGCAGCCGTTATGATTATTTCATTGGTATGGGTAGGTATGGATATCCCTGCGGTCTTCGACTTACGCGAAACAGGTATTCAGATTTTTAATGCGGTAGTGATTATTGCAGTGGGTCTATTGATGATCTCAAATGTAAAATACTATTCATTTAAAACTGTGGATCGTCGCCGTGTTCCATTTGCGGTGTTGCCAATCATAGTCTTCATTTTAGCTGCCGTAACGTATAATATTCCAATGGGTATTTTAATTATTTCAGTAATTTATGCATTGTCTGGCTTTGTCACAACCTTAATGGCAAAAAAGGCTGAAGCATGAGTTAAAACATGAAATAAAAATGAAAAGGAGCTTGATATGCAGATATTTCAAGATTTCTTGGATCAATCAAGACGACTGAATCAAGCTCCAGATTTACAACATAAAAAAATAAATCTACATGCGCCGAATACGCCTTACCCTTCAGTCCATTATGGACTCTGTCTACCGAATCTTCCTGCGCCCTTACATTATCTTAACTTTATAAGTTGGCTCGGTCAGCCTCAGATTCCCGCTTTTCAAAATCCTGTGTCCATTCAACAAGAGGAACTCAATACAGCCACAGTATTGACCAGTGTGAGCGGTCATATGGTTGGGCAATTACAATCATATTCCATCAAAGACGACTGTAGTCTGAGTGATACCGTCTTTAAATTTAGAGATAAAGAGCAGATTGGTTGGGATGGAGCGGTATTTCAAATCCATCGAGAAGATACTGAACTCAGTTTAGATTTGTCCGTGCAAACTACCGATATTTCTTCGTGTTTAATTAAGTTGAGATTGGGTCTTGCTGAATATTGGTCGGTGATGTGCCAATGTGAAGGTCAAATCAAATTTCAGGGCCAGATGTATGATGTAAATCAGCTGGCGGTATTATCCTATGCACAAATACGTAAGTTCCCATATTTACCTTTAGCGTTTTATACCCATCAGGTGATTAACCTTAGTCGACAACGTCAAATTATCTTTATGCAAACGCGAGATCGTTATAACAATATTTTGAGTTCGCGTTTATATCTAAGAGATTTAAATCAGCAGCAAGTGTTCATGGCAGACCAAGGCGTGTTCTTTAAAGTCATGCGCGTTTATCCCGCTGTTAAAACCCCAAATTTGCAAAAAATGTATTTGCCACGTGAATTTGAATGGATTTACCAAAATGACAAAATGAAAATACATATACAAGCGCAGAGTCGTGGGGATTTTAAATTTGGACTCGGCGCTGGCTATGCAGGAAGCTTTAACTATCAAATCAAAATCAACGACGAAATCGAGTGTGGGGAAGGTGGTTACTGTGAATATGTTGATTGTCGAGCTTTAAAATGGCAAGAAAAGAATGAAAAAGATAAATTAACGGACAAATATGGAAATATTGTCCCTTTTATGCTCAAAAAATAGTAAAAAAACTCAATTTAGTAGAATAAATAAACAAACGTAATGAAAAATTAAAAATAAATGGAAAAGGGTGTTGCGTTGGATCAAAAATGCTGTAGAATGCACATCCATCGGCGGTGATGAAGATTAAAACTCCTGATAAAACAATGACTTGGTTGAATTGATTAAGTTGGGTTTTATTTGATAAGTTTAAAAATAATTTGAATTACCAGTTGACTCTTTAGAAATAAAGAGTAATATAGCCGACCTAGCTTGCTGGTGACGAACCAACAAGAAGATCATTAAGAGATTATGAAGAACAACTTGTGTGGATTTTTACTGATTGATCGATCGAAATT
>NZ_VOZB01000021.1:0-22736 GCF_013420005.1 Acinetobacter sp. YH12040 | reverse complement strand
ACTCAGAAGTGAAACCTCTTAGCGCTGATGGTAGTGTGGGGTTACCCATGTGAGAGTAAGTCATCGCCAGCTCATTATTCGAAAACACCCCCAACTTAAACGTTGGGGGTGTTTTTTTATGTGTTCGGAAAAAGGAAAATAAGAAAAAATAAGAGAAATGAAAAAAGCATAAAATATGAAAATGAATATGTTGTAAGTGGATAATATATGAATATTTCTCACTCAAATATATAGTAAGATGCCCTCAATATTTCTATCAGGGTTATTGATCCGCTGAAATAATTGATTGCGTTGCAGCTTTAAGCATATATAAGACTTGGCCTAATAAAATGTCCTTATCTGTCAATGCCACAATAATCATGGGATGATTTTGTGCAGCAACAGATGCAAGTATCGCTTTTCCATTTTCGGCATCTAAGGTTATATTTTGACAACCGACCAAATGAATTTCTTTAATAAATGCTGACACCATTGCAAGGATAGAGCTGCTAACCGCAGCTAACTTGCTATTGTTATATTGCCCACGTTTGTAAACACTTGTTAGCTCAAATCCATCTGTTGAACACACCATGATGAAATGAACGCCTCGTGCATTGTTAATAATATTATTTATTTGTTCACGGGCATGTTGTATTAACTCATTCGAAGCGGTGCGTTTTGTGACATTAAACATTAATAGCTCCTTATGCGGTAATGTAGTGATTTACTTCGATTGAGGTAATTAAAGCTTCAAGTAGCAGTAAAACGTCAGATTTTTTGCGACAGTCAATAAAGAATAGGGGCGAATATAAGTCCTGACTAATCAGCCAATCTTTGTAGATAGCAGTATTCGTTGAACTTGTGATTTCGTCTGTATGGGTAATTCCAATGGCTATGTTATCTGTATAGTTTTGGAAGGTTTCTAAGTAGCTTTCGAGTTCACTTAAGGGATCATTAACATTATGATCAATCAAAATAATTGCACCGATTGAGCCTTGACAAATCACAGGCCAAATAAAATCAAAACGACTTTGTCCAGGGGTACCATATAAACCTATTTTTAAACCATCTTCTAAGGTCACTTCTCCATAGTCGATACCTACTGTAGTTTCAAGTTTTTGATGGCTGGTTTGATCTGTATTAAACGCCTCGGTCAGTAGAACTGGGATATCAGAAAGTGAACGGATCGCTTCAGTTTTTCCAGCACCCATAGAACCAGCAAAGACAATTTTATATTGCTGAAGAATCATGTTTGATGTCCTATTCTAAAATCCAAATTTACGGCGTAATTTACGAAAGAAGTTTTGCACAAAGTTCTTTTCTTCTGTTGGTTCATGCGTTTCAGGTGGCGTGTAATGTTTATCCCAAAGATTTATTTTTTTAATATTTAGTGATGCCATATTTGCAGCAATGAACTGTCGAACGGTGCTGAGGGGTATATCATATTGTTCTGCAATCGTTGATATCTTTGCGCCCTGGATAAAGCATGCAGAAAGTTGAAAAATTTGTTTATGAGATAAATGGTCAGCAGGTTTTGGCCAGCTTAAAATTCGAAAATGACCATCATCAGGAACTGTTTGGTAAAAATTCGGAGTTTGCCAAAATAGATTCCATATCCAGTCTTGAAGGATGACGGGATGCTTTCGACTTACATGGGTCATATCTTCAATTGATGCGAAATCATATTTAAAACTAGCATCTGTGTGTTGAAGTTGACGCTCGAGGTTGAGCCAAGCTATATTTTGCGCGGTATCGATTACCGCTATTGTGCCTAGATCATCATATAGGTGTAATTTTTCATGATTATCTTCTGCATACATTTTTTTGAAGTAATCATCCTCCAAATTAAATTCGCTAAAGCTCTGGATTTGATCATGTTGAGCATGCTCAATGGATTCGTTAAGGTTATTATGGCTGACGAGATGTTTATCAATCCATTGATTGAGCTCTTGATTATCATCCACGGGTAGGAACAGCGTGTTGTTTCTGACGCGCCCTGATTGTTGGTTGTCTTTCGAGATCTTGAGCCAAGGTAAAGCGCGGCGAGTTAATATTTTTTGAATTCCTTCGGTGTCAAAAAAACGCTCATGAATAAATAAACAATCGAGATTCACATCAGATGCACTTTTCCATTGGATATTAAAGTGCTGTGGAAAAATTGCGTAAAGCTGATGTTTGAGTTGATCTGAATCATGAATACTTAATCCTGCAATGCCGATATTGATATATTGCTTATTCATGGTGTTCCTCGACTAATTTTATTCAAACCTGTAAAACATTTTGGGAATAAAAAACCCTCTTATTGGCATAAGAGGGTTGGGTGAAATTAAGCAAAATCTAAATTTTTTTCATAGGTTTTTAATTCGTGTCGAGCCATGGCTAGGTTTGCTTTGGCACGATCAAGTACTAAATATAAGAACACGGATTCATTATTTTCCAGTGGACGAATCAAGTGATACTGCTTTCCTAGAGTAATTAAAATATCGACAATGTGATCGTCTAAATTGAGTGACTGAGCAACACGTCTTTTGGAGCGAACCACTTCAGTATTTCCAGCAGCTGCTAATTCTAAATCAATATCTCCACCGCCTTGTGTCGCCATAGCTAGGCCACTTTCACCGTCTACCAGTGCCGCTGCATGAAAACCGTCGATTGTTGTGAGTGATTCTAATGAAACTTTAGCCATTTTTATGCCCCTCTTTTAGGTTATACATGATTATTATTTGTAGATATTTAGGTAATTAAACTAGCGTTTTTAACTACATAATTTGATTATAGGAAGCGTAAGGGGCTTTGCAATAAAATTAATTTTTTGCTTTAAAAGGATAATATTTTCTAAATATAGCGTTAAGTTTTAGGATTTAAAAAATGTGATTTAATTTGCTATATATATTTTTTATGTATTTTAGAACTGTATTTTTGATATAAAATTTACCAAAAATTCAAATGTAAAGTTTTGTAAATATTGTAATAAAACTCAATTTTTGCAGAATAAAGCTGACTGATTTACATAAAGAAAACAAAAAGTGATCTAAAGGCGTGTAATTTAGAATATTCGATTTAAAAAAAACCTGCTTAAAAAGCAGGTCATTGTTTTAGACAAATGAAGCCACTTAAGAAAAAATATTACAAGCTGCAGATGCCAGAATCCATAAAATCACCACTGCAACGATAGGCTCTACAATTTTTGACCAAGTTGGCACTTGTACTTCAGTTGTCACATCTTCTTGAGTATGTTGTTGATTAACCATTTGATTGAACTCCTTCATTGATGCTTCTAATGATATCTCGTCTTGCAGATTTGGTTTAGAACCAAGAAGCTCTGTTAGGTTGTTTGTTGACCAAACCCAATCATCCGCTTGACCAGAAAGGTGTTCAATTTGTCCATTGAGTAATTCTTGAATGCTTTGTGGTGAGTGTGAGCCGGTATCATGAAGTTGCTTTAATTCATTTAATTGTAAATGAAAAATTTCAGTTGTTAGGTGTTCAAGTTCAGAGTGTTCTAATATTGATGCATTCGATGGATTGGTGGTCAGATGGCGTGAAACTTCTTGAATATAGAGTTCATCAGGATGAGTAATTTCTTGATAAATCTTTTGAGCATTATTGCGGAGCTGATGAATCAATTCACCTAAAGTTAATGCATTAATTTCACGTATATGTTGACGTTTTTCTTCACGATTTAAATGACTTAAAAGCGTAGGCTTTTGAGATTCTATTTGTTCGACAAAATATTGTACTAAATCAAAAGCCATTATTCGCTTCCTTATTCTTTAATCGAGCAACCTTAAACCTGGTTTTTTCTTCGGCTGCTCTTGTTGTTCTTGGTCGTTTGATTTTAAAGCATTTTGATCATTCTGAATACCTTCATATTCTTGAGGATCGAAGAACATGCCTTGACCATTTTCACGTGCATAGATACCTAGAACAGCAGAAAAGGGGATATAGAGGTTTTGCGAAACGCCACCAAAGCGTGCAGAGAAAGTAATCGTCTCATTGCTCATGTGTAGCGCATGCGTTGCATGAGGTGCGATATTCAGGACAATTTGGCCATCTTGGATATATTGAACTGGCACCATCGTACCATTCTGTGTCGCATCAACAAGTAGGTACGGTGTAAGTTGATTGTCACAAATCCATTCATAAAGTGCCCGTGTTAAGTACGGACGCGTTGGAGTGAGTTGTAGTTCCAGTTCAGACATAATGCTTACTCGAATATTTATGGGAAATTAATTTTTTGCTAAAAGCTCGCTATAGCGATTTTTTTCCTGCAATGTCATCGATTTGATAAATGCAGGACGGCTAAAGATGCGTTGGCAATAGAGAAATATAGGGCGGCATTGCTGTTTGGGAAGCTCAATCCCCATGGCTTTTAGGCGCAGAAATATAGGCGCGAGCATACAGTCTAACATGCTAAATTGTTCAGACATAAAATAAGGATAATGCTGAAACAAGGGGGTTAGTGAAATGAGTGTATCACGCAATTGTTTTTGTGCTTTTTGCTTGGCTTTTTCATCGAGGGTATCGGGATGGCGAAGCATAATATCGGCAAGTCTTAACCAATCTTGTTCGAAGCGCCATACATATTGACGTTGCTCTGCACGAGGCATGGGTGCATCTGCGTACAGTTTATTTTGACGATATCGGTCATCTAGATATTCGGCAATAATACTGCTGTTATAGAGTTTTAGGCCATTTTCAATCATCATTGGAAGTTGATTGTAGGGATTTAAACTCGCAAGATCTTCGTCTTCATCATCAGCAATAATTAAATTATGTTTGATTTGCTTCTCTGCAAGTACATAGCGTATCCAGTGTGAGCGAAAGTCATCCGCATGACTGTAAAGCGTAATCCCTTGGAGAGGTGCATTTTCGACTGACATAATCCGAGACGATGAGAAATGATTAAGATAGGATACTAAAATTAGACAGTAAAATCACGGAGACTTTAGCAATATCAATGCAGCAACAGTGAAAATTACAGTTTTGTTTTATTTGATTTTATCTGATAGCTTTTCATGTCATATATTTACCTGATCGTCACCGCATGATGACCATTGCACTTGTACAAAAATTATTATTTTTAGCTGCTGTTATTTTTATGGGCATTGGCTTTTATACGGCACTCGCTGGAGGTTATGCCTCTGATTATGGAGTAGAGGATGATAGCCAAGAACAAAAAAGCAAAATGACCATCTGTACAATTACACTAACATTGTCGGTTATATGCTTAATTGCGAGTTTGAGTCTCTTTGTTTATCGGATCGTTATTCTATTTGCATCATCTTCATAAAAATTAAACATAAAAAAACCTTGGCATAAGCCAAGGTTTTTTGTCCGATTCGGTAAACGAATTAACGTTTAGAGAATTGAGGACGTTTACGAGCTTTACGTAAACCAAGTTTCTTACGTTCAACTTCACGAGCATCACGAGTAACGAAACCAGCTTGACGAAGAGCAGGTTTAAGAGTTTCGTCAGAAGCAATCAATGCACGAGTAATACCGTGACGGATAGCGCCTGCTTGACCACCGATACCACCACCAGCAACAGTGATGTAAAGGTCATATTTCTCAGTAGCTTCTAAAAGCTCAAGTGGTTGGTTAACAACCATACGAGCAGTTTCACGACCGAAATATTGTTCTAAAGAACGGTTGTTGATTACGAGTTTACCAGTACCAGCTGATAGGAAAACACGTGCAGTTGCGGTCTTACGGCGACCTGTACCATAGTTAGTAGCCATGTGCTGTATCCCTTAGATGTCCAAAACTTGTGGCTGTTGAGCAGTATGTGGATGCTCAGTACCAGCGTACACTTTCATTTTCTTGATCATTGCATAACCAAGAGGACCTTTTGGCAACATGCCTTTTACAGCACGTTCGAAGATTTCTTCTGGTTTGTGAGCAACTAATTTTTCGAAATTAGTTTCACGAATACCACCAGGGAAACCAGTGTGGCGATAATATTTCTTATCAAGTGATTTTTTACCAGTCACTTGAACTTGCTCAGCATTGATAACAACGATGTAGTCACCAGTGTCAACGTGAGGAGTATAAGAAGTTTTGTGCTTACCGCGTAAACGACGAGCGATTTCAGTCGCAAGGCGACCTAAAGTTTTGCCAGAAGCATCAACAACGTACCAGTCGTGTTGAACTTCAGCTGGCTTAGCGCTGAGAGTTTTCATTAAACCACTACCTATTATAGTTGGTTTGGACTATGGAAGCTGTCCAAACAAAAGGAGACGCGATTCTATACGAATACGTGAAGAATCACAAATGAAAATATAAAATTTCAAGCGCTGTATTGTAGTATATTTCTTCAGCAATAAACAGCAGATAATCCAGAAATTATAAAAAAAGCGGATGAAAGTAAATCATGTCGAATTCTAATCTGTTAAAAAACACATCTGAACCCTCATTTTGGCGGCAATGGTTGCAATTAATGGGCTTATGTAGCGCCTTGGTTTTAAGCCCAACTTTTTTGTATTTGGTGTATTTGCACGGGGCGGATGGTGCGATCATCGTTTTGTTAATGATGCTCACTTTATTTTTCCTTAGTTATTTATTGGTTTATCTGTTAATTGGATTATTGCTTGTGGGTGGTATGTCTTTTTGGCTGATAACGAAGTACCCGCAACATGTGTCAGCCGTTCAGCGCTGCATTGTAATTCTTATTGCATTGATTTGGATCATTGGCATTTCAGGTTTTGCTTTCGATTTCATTCCATACAATGTCGCACAACGCGCTTATTTTTGAGTTTTAGTCCGATATTTTTAATCAATAAAATTAGGTCTGCCATGTGCATCACACAGTATAATAATGCTATTGCACACACAGGATAGACCCATGCTGCCTTTATATATCACGAGCGGTGAACCCGCAGGTATCGGACCTGATATTTGTTTGAGCTTAGCCAATCGAATAGATGAAAGGCCACTTGTGGTTCTTATTGATAAAGATTTGCTGCTCAAGCGTGCTCAACAGTTAAAGCTCGAAGTTGAACTGATTGACTATGTTGGGCAGGAGGGTTCGGCAGCTCTAGGTCAGCTTTATGTGGAACATGTACCTGTAACTACACCTGTTATTGCAGGTCAGTTAGATGTGAATAATGCAGCCTATGTGTTGGAACAATTACGTCGTTCTGCAGATTATGCGATGTCTGGCAAAAGTGTAGGTGTTGCAACTGCACCTGTGCAAAAGTCGATTATTAATGAGGCCGGTATCCATTTCAGCGGACATACGGAATTTTATCAAGAATTTGCAGGCGTTGACCGTGTCGTGATGATGCTTGCGACAAAAACGCTCCGTGTCGCATTGGCAACTACACATTTACCGCTTCGTGATGTTTCAGATGCCATTACTCAAGAACGTTTGCATCAAGTCATTGATATTTTAATTCATGATTTAAAAACCAAATTTAAAAAAGATCATCCGCATATTTTAGTCTGCGGTTTAAATCCGCATGCGGGTGAAGATGGCTATTTGGGCATGGAGGAGATTGAAGTGATCAATCCGGTGCTAGAGCGTTATCGCGCTCAAGGGGTGAATATGAGCCTGAGCTTACCTGCTGATACCTTATTTACCCCTGAAAATTTAAATGATGCCGATGCGGTTTTGGCGATGTATCACGATCAGGGCTTACCTGTGTTAAAGTCGCAGGGCTTTGGCGAAGCCATCAATATCACTTTGGGCTTACCATTTATTCGGACTTCAGTGGATCACGGCACAGCACTGTCACTGGCTGGAACTGGTCTTGCTAAAAGTTCGAGTTTACAGGTGGCGGTTGATTTGGCTTTAGAATTAGCACGTGCGAAAAATAACGAAACTTAATAATAAAGGTTTGAATTTTATATGAATAATATTAAAAAATTATCAAAAATAAAACAGGAAAATAACAAGATGCTTAGGGCGAAATCGATCATTCGCCCATTTTTTGGGATTGCGTTAGCGTTGATGCTGTCAGCATGCTCAACGCTCGCTACAGATCATCATTCTTGTGAATTAAAAGTATTATCGCTGCAAATTCCAAAACAGACGGAAGGATTTATACGTTTTGCATCACCGGCTGCCGTGGATGGCTTTAAACATAATCAGCAAAAATTTAATCAAGCGCTGACCGCGGTGCATAAAAAATATGCGAATCGTGGCGGTGCTGATAAAATGCTTCAAGATGGACAGGCAATCAATGCTAATATTGATCTGCTTGTACAGCATCAAAATAGCCTGAGTGCGCTATATGAATATCAACTTCTTGTAAGTGAAACCATTCCAGGTATTCAAGCTGAATATAACATTCTGGCTGATATGATGGCTAGAGCAAACAATTCAGCTATTCAAGCAATGATTGCCAAAAATCAAGTCTATATTGCGGGACGAATGTTAAGTTCTTTGCTGAAGTTAACTGATGTGAATTCTATTCATCCAGACGATTTAGATGACTTTTTAGCAGATTTTGAAACTTTCAATATTTATTTGAAGGCTCAACTGAATGGTAATCCCGAACTGGGTGTAGAGCGCGTAAACAATGCTGAAATGCGTGAAAGTTTGCTCTCCATTCAGGCTGAAACTGAAGAAATGATGAAATCTGAAACAATGGCTTTGTTGCAACAAAGAGAGCCATTGCTCAGTGTAATTAAAGCGGCTCGGGATAATGTGATCAAGTCCGAAGAAATTTTTGCTCGCTTGAGTGAATTTGAATCAAGTCAGTAATCGTTGTAATAAACCTATGCGGAGAATTTTATGTATCAAATTAATGCCCTAAACCCAAAAGATGAAGGGCATCACACGCGTAAGCGGTTTGGACAGAATTTCTTACATGATCAACGTGTTATTGCCAAAATTGTACGTTCGGTAAATCCGCGTACTGGTGACAATATTGTCGAAATTGGTCCCGGTCTTGCTGCGCTTACATCGCCTTTAATTGGTGAATGCGATGCTTTAACTGTGGTTGAGCTGGACCGTGACTTAGCCGCAGGTTTACCGGGCCGTGTGCCGCATCCTGAGCGCTTGACCATTGTTGAAACCGACGCGCTGAAATATGACTTTACCGAGCTGTTTGCCGAAGGCCGTCCACTGCGTGTGGTTGGTAACTTGCCGTATAACATCTCGACACCGCTGCTGTTCCATCTCTTGGAGTTTGGCGACAAAGTCAAAGACATGCACTTCATGCTGCAAAAAGAAGTTGTGGACCGTATTACCGCTTCACCGAATACTAAAGAATATGGCCGTTTATCGGTGATGATCCAATACTTCTGCAAACCGACGTTTTTATTTGAAGTGCCGCCGGGCTCATTTAATCCGCCGCCAAAAGTCACCTCTGCGGTATTCCGTTTAGAGCCTTATGCCGTTAAACCGATTGTGGCGAAAGATGAAAAAGCGCTTGCACGTTTGGTTTCACATGTCTTTACTCAGCGCCGTAAGACCTTGCGTAACAGCTTAAAAGGCATGCTGGTTGAAGATGGTTTTGAAAATGCAGGTGTTGATCCAATGGCGCGTCCAGAGACCTTAACACTTGCAGAATTTGTCGCATTAGCAGATCAAATGGTGGCTTAAATAATTATGACTCGCTCAATTCGCTATAACTATGTCATTGGTGATGTTCAAGGCTGTTTTGAAGCATTAAAAGCTTTACTGAAAGAGATCAAGTTTGATGCAGACCAAGATTATATATGGTTTGCCGGTGATCTCGTCGCACGGGGTGAAAACTCTGTAGGCGCTTTGCGGTTCATCAAAAAATTAGTGGATAGTGATGTTGCGGCGACGGTACTAGGCAATCATGATCTAACTTTACTGGCATGCGCACGCGGTATTAAGGACATCAACCCTAAAGACAATATCGATGATGTGATTCACGCTTTAGAAAGTGATGATCTGATTGAATGGTTACGCAAGCAGCCGCTGTGTCTATTTCCGAATGAGCAAACCATTTTGACTCATGCGGGTATTCCTTTGAATTGGACTGCGCAGCAAACCGCAGACTTGGCAAAAGAAGTGGAAGCGGTGATTGGTCATGACGACTTTGATGTGGTCGATGCGTTTCTTCAAGTCATGTACGGTAAAGAGCCGAACCTGTGGTCGGATGATTTGTCTGGCCATGCGCGCTTACGCTGTATTACCAACTATTTGACCCGTATGCGCTTAACCGATGCAGAAGGCCGTTTAGAGTTCAGTTTTAAAAACTCACTCAATGACCCTATGCCGAAGGGTTTTCAGCCATGGTTTGAGTTTGAATCACAAGCAGCACAGACCCATCAAATTCTGTTTGGCCATTGGGCGGCTTTGCAAGGAAAAAGCATTTCAGCAAAAATCCAAAATGTGGATGGCGGATGTGTCTGGGGCAATCAGTTGATGGCCTATCGTTTAGAAGATCAGCACATGTTTGCTGTCGATAATCCTGTGATGTAAGTATTTAAAAATAAAAAAGCCGCATTGATGCGGCTTTTTTATTGGTGTGAGGATTAGTCTAAACGAATCCAAGTTTGGTTACGGCCCAAGACTGAAACGCCAATACTTGCACGGATCGAAATACGTTTTCCTGTGCTGTTTAAGCGCACTTTAGCATCATAAACCTTGCCAGAAAGAGGGTCGATAATACGACCTTTTTCATAATTATTGGTGTCCTTTACTTGTTTTAAACCTTTAATAATCTCCATACCGAGAATTGGTTGGTTGGTATAAGGTGCTGGGCACTTATTGCAGTTTTTTTGCGGTGTATAGCCCGGACGTGGCGTAATTTTAATAATTTTACCGGTATAGGTATTATTGGATTCTTTGTGAATCGAAATAATCGCTTTGGCCGCTCCTGTTTTATCGTCAATTTGTTGCCACGTGCCAGCAATGTCATTTGCAAATGCACCATTCATCAATCCGAATGTGCAAAGGCTGAATAATATTTTTTTAAACATAATCGCTTTTCCCCTAGAAGCGTGATTTATGAGCACGTATGTTAGAAAGTTTACGAGAATAGTCAACTTTATTTTTAAAATAATTTGAATATCTTAGGTATAAAAAAACCGCCATGGCGGCGGTTTTTATAACATTGAACTTATTCTTGGCGAATCCAAGTTTGGCTACGACCGAGTGCTGATACACCCATATAGCCACGTAGCGTGAGACGTTTGCCACTGGCATTTAAGCGAACTTTTGTGTCGTAAATTTTGCCAGAAAGTGGGTCGATAATACGGCCTTTGTCGTAGTTATTGGTCCCTTCAACATGTTTTAAACCAGTTAACACATCAAGGCCTAAAATCGGTTTGTTTTTATAAGGTGCAGGGCAATTTACGCAGGTGTCGCGCGGTGTATAGCCCGGACGCGGCGTCACTTTGATGATTTTACCCACGAATGTTCCATTACTTTCTTTACGGATTTCAATAATGGCTTTTTGTGAACCTGTTTTATCATCAATTTGTTGCCAAGTCCCTGAAAGGTCTTGAGCAAAAGCTGAACCACTCATTACAGCAGCTAAGAATAAGAGGCTCACTTTTAATTTTTTCATCAGATATTCCCTGTAGGTGGTTCACCTATATCAAATCAATTTACTGAATAAATTTAAAATTTATTCAACGCGAATCCATGTCTGTGTACGACCAATCGCGGAAATCCCCAGATATCCACGTAAATGTAAGCGCTTACCATTGGCAGAAATTTTGCCTTTTAAGCTGTAAATTTTGCCTGCTAAAGGATCAATAATTTTTCCTTGAGAGTAGGTATTTTCACTTTCAAGTTTCAGCCCCTTAAATACATCCATCCCTAAAATAGGCTGGTTGGTATAAGGTGCAGGGCAATTCACACATTTTTCCTTTGGTGTATAACCCGGACGTGGCGTCACTTTCACAATTTTGCCGGTATAGGTGTCTTTGGCATCTTTTCGAATTTCGATCAGTGCTTTAGGCGAACCAGTTTTATCGTCAATTTGTTGCCAAGTCCCTGTAAGATCTTGAGCATAGAGTGCGGAGCTTGTAACTACAGCACCGAATAATGCAGCCCATTTCAAACTTTTTTCGATCATATTAATAATCCTTTATCAATACACTTTGTGAGGGTTTATTGATCATACTAGGTAATATTTGAACTTAGAGCAACTACTCTAAGCGTAAATATTTACATTTTATTCGGGAAAGTTGACATGTTGCACAAAAGTGCCTTTACCAAAAATGTAACATCCACAGCACATCGTTCAATGTGTTGTGGTGTACCCTAGAATTTATATTAAGTTTATTTTTTATACAAAACAATCATTTAAAAGTGATTGCTCAGTCACATATTTTGTAGATAGAGTATGAAAGTTGGCAACCAGATTGCTGTGAATACTGCATTTACCGCCATGCCAAATGCCGCATAGCGCCCAGCAATGCTGCCGCGCTGCCAAGCTTGAGCTGTGCCAATCGCATGTGCAGCAAGTCCTAAGGCGAGTCCTGATGCACGTTCATCATGAATATTTTTAAGTATGATGGGTGAAAATGCTGCACCAATCACCCCTGATAAAATCACAATCAAAATCACCAAAGGAATCGGGGAATGCAACAGCGTGGCAATGTTGATGGCAATAGGGGTGGTCACTGCCCGTGTAGCAAAAGCCATAATGGTTGGATCTGACAAATGCAGCAAATAAGCCAGCCCCATAGGGAGGGCAACGGCACTGATACTGGCAAAGACTAAAATCCCGCCCACGGCTTTTAAAGGCAAGTCATCGTAGCGCATCGCTGCTAAAGGAATGGCCAAGGCCACTGTGACATAGCCGAGTAAGTTATTGAACAGTGGATTCACCTGTGCCATATAACTATCATAGGAAATGCCAAAAAGATAGAGCATACCAATGACGAAAAACATCCCAATCACAATCACGGGGATTTGCGGTAATTTTTTATTAATGGGTTTTGCGACAAGATAGGCGATCAGGGTAATGATGAATCCAGAGATGATTGAAAGCATGTTGATTCTCCTATAGCCATTTCTTAGACATTTTTGCGTAGACCCACAGCGGTATGAGGGTGCTGACAAAGAGAACAATCAAAAACATTGGAATTTCATCACCTAAATGCATCATCATCAGCAATGAGCCTGCACTAATGGGTAAGAAGGCAAAGGCACTTTCTTTCATAATTTTATTATTGGTATCGACCAAGCTGGCTGGAATTTTGTTGAATTTTCTCCAAAATGAAAGCACGATCAAGAGGGCAATCAAACCGACTAGATTGCCTAATTCTGGGTGATTGAATTGCTTCATGACCCAGACCGCGCCTTCACGGAAAATAATAATTAATGCAATAGTGCCTATCCAGGCTTTCCAGTCGATGCGCTTGATCCAGTCCATTTTTGTCTTTCGTTAAAATTATACTAATCAAGTTTTAACCGATTTAGTCTTTAATTTCAAATTCTTCAAGTGGACGTTGAAATTGTTGCGCACGCGTTCCCAATATTTCATCAATGGGTAAATGCGCCTGTTTAATCAGTTGTTCTAACTTATGCGGGGCAATGATAACATGCAAAATTAAGTTGCCTTGTTCATCATAACTTTCATTTTGGATCACATTGAGCGCATACAGTTGTGTTCTTAATTTGCCATAAGCCGGTTTTAGACGGACTTCAAAGCTTTGAATCTGTCCCATTAAGCATTCTTGAACCGCTTGGCGTAATAAGGGAAGACCTTTACCACTATGTGCTGAGACATAGACACGTTCCGGCTGGTGTGGCTTGCCATAGATGATTTTAGGATCTTCGCCACTGACATCAATTTTATTATAAACGCGCAGAATCGGAACATCGACACCAATTTCTTTCAGTACTTTTTCGACAGCCTCGATTTGTTCCATCATGTCAGGACTGCTGGAGTCAATGACATGTAACAATAAGGTCGCCTCCAACGTTTCTTCTAAAGTGGCTTTAAACGACTCGACCAGTGAGTGCGATAAATTACGCACAAAACCTACAGTATCTGCGAGAACTAAGTTGCCGATACCATCCCAATGTAGACGGCGTAAAGTTGGGTCAAGTGTCGCAAAAAGTTGGTCTGCTGCATAAACATCACTTTTTGCTAAATTATTAAATAAGGTCGATTTACCCGCATTGGTATAACCCACCAATGACACGGTTGGAACAGCAGCTTTTTGACGTGCCACACGACCTTGCATACGTGTTTGGCGGACTTTCTCAAGTTTCGCTTTAAGTTGTCCCATACGGAGCTTGAGTAGACGACGGTCAGTTTCCAGCAGCGTTTCACCCGGTCCACGTAGGCCGATCCCACCTTTTTGGCTATCGAGATCGCCACGACTACGAATCAGTCGTGAAGCCATATGTTGTAATTGAGCCAACTCAACTTGCAATTTACCTTCATAGGTACGTGCGCGTTGGGCAAAAATATCTAAAATTAATTCTGTACGATCGACCACACGACAACGCATGATGCGTTCAAGATTACGTGCTTGGGCAGGGGTGAGGGCATGGTCAAAGATGACCAATTCGGCTTCATATTCTGCGACTACTTCTGCAATTTCTTCAGCTTTCCCTGAGCCGATAAATAATTTGGCATCAGGCTTAATACGCTGAGCATGCACATGTTGCAAAATATTGGCACCTGCAGATTGAGCAAGTAAGTGGAATTCCTCGGCATCAAGGTCTGCAAGCATTTGTACTGCCACACTGACTAAAATTACGCGTTCACCGCTCGCTTGATGTTGATTTAAATTTTCCACTCAGCACACACTCCTGTTTAAAGATTCATTTTAGGCGAAAATGCAGTGCGAGGGTTAATCTAAGTGAGGGATTAATGGCTAAGTTCTGTATGTAGTGTTATTCAATTAGAGAAAGCTTCGAAAGCTCAGCGCCAATAAGAAAAGCACACTCACATATATCAATGAAAAACAAGCAATGGCTTTTAACGCTTGCCATGAAGAAATAGGGGGATTGTCTGAATATGAATGATTCATAATTTTAACCTTTAAAACCGATATAAAAATAATATTTGATTTTTAAAAACGATTAAAATGGGAAAATATTATCTTCGACTTCGGTTTTTATGATCAATGCAAAAAAACTGTCTTCGGTATATGATGATGAAAATTTACGCCAAATTGTGGCACCGTGTCCTTTTAGTGAACCGTTTATGAATCAACCTCAAATCGTCAATACACCGCAAATTAATGTGTTTTCAAAATTTTATTTGTATTGTAAAAAAGTCGGTGCAGCAGCTGTTGCCGTGACGCAGGGTTTTTATTTGGTTTATCGTCATCAATTGTATAAAGACCCGAATAATCCGCAAAATACCCGCTATGTGCAGTATTTTTGTCGCAAGTTATGCAAAGTATTCAACCTTGAAGTCAAGGTGCATGGTGAAATTCCACGACAACCAGCCCTTTGGGTAAGTAATCATATTTCATGGTTAGATGTGGCAGTTTTAGGTTCTGGCGCACGTGTTTTCTTTTTGGCTAAAGCTGAAATTGAAAAGTGGCCAGTGCTGGGTAATTTGGCGAAAGGCGGTGGCACCTTATTTATTAAGCGTGGCTCTGGCGACTCCATTAAAATTAAAGAACAAATTACGGGCTTCTTAAAACAAGATACACCGGTACTCTTTTTCCCAGAAGCTACCACTTCAGATGGCAGCAAAATTAAAAAAATTCATGGTCGTATTTTAGGTGCGGCAATTGAAGCCGAACGTCCAGTCCAAATTTGCTTAATTTGCTATGTGAATCAGGACGGTGAACTCGATAATATTGCGCCCTATGTCGGAGACATTAGCTTTGATCGACATGTCAAAAATGTCTTAGAAATGCCGAAAGTCACAGCGCATCTGATGACATTGCCCGCAATTGATTCGGCAGGTCATACTGTTGACAGTCTGACACAAGAAGTGCAGCAAAAAATGAATCAGGGATTAGCAGAGCTTCAAGCTAAAGTTCTTAAAGCGCCAGTTCCAGTTGAAGCTAAATAATTTAATGATACAGGCTGCAAGGGATGCCTTTGCAGCACAATCCTTACATAAAGCCTTCGAGCGGCAACCAAGAGATAAATTTCACCCCCGCTTTTTGCCACCACTTGATTTTCGGTTCACGTGGATAAATACGCGTTTGACCATTTGACAGCTTAATTTTCCAATTGATCTGTTGGTCTGCATTGAGCACTAACTTATAGGCATATTTACTTAAATTTTCATCCATGGTGTAGTGGACGGCTTTGGCTAAGCGTGGGCTATTTAGTAATACCCCAATTTCAGTATTTAAATATGCTGAACGTGGATCAAAGTTAAATGAGCCGATAAAGACTTGTTTTTCATCAATTGCCATCAGTTTGGCATGCAGACTCGAACGGCTTAAACCTTTTAGACTAACTTTAGATTTTTCCGCCAACTCTTTGGTATTGGTGTTGAGGTTTTCTGCATCAGGTCTAGAGAGAAACTCATAGAGTTGAACATCGTGTTCCAATAGATCTTGGCGATATTTACTATAAAAAGCATGAACCAATGGCACGTCATTGGCTTGGAATGAGTTGGTCAAGACTCTGACTTTTACGCCATCTGCACGAAGGTTTTTTAGGCGTTCAGCCCCTTTTTTTTCTGGGACAAAGTAGGCTGAAACGATATCGACACTTTGTTCAGGTTTATCTAAACGGTTGAGCAGCTGAAAGTTGAGATGCTCTTCTTTTTTAGCCTTAGATTTGATTTTGCTTGGGGAATCTTTGACCACTTCGGCTTTAACCCAGTCAAATTGGATTTTATTGTTGAGCCAGTCATCAAAGGCATGTGAACGGTTGGCTAAATCCAAATAATTGACCACAGTGGCTTCTTGGTTATAGTCATCGAGTTGTTGTTTGAGACTGTCAAAGCGCAAACTATAGTGGCGTGGATTGACCAATTGACGTACTGGAAAGGCATAATCATCATTCCAATATTCGTCAAAAGAATGGATGATTTCATCGGATGCCGCACCGACCAGCATGACGTCGACATCGGAAAATTGATAATTATCACTGACGTTATAGTATTGGTTACTCATATTGCGACCACCAATCAGAGCAATTTGATTGTCTGCAATAAAGCTTTTGTTGTGCATACGACGGTTGATGCGTTTTAGATCCAGTACCATATCGACAGGGCGGAAATGTCGGAAGCGGTACGGGTTATACAGTTTGACATCAATATTGGCATGTTGGTCGAGTGCCATATAAATGCCTTCCATTTTTTTGGCATTGTTGTCATCGACCAATAAACGAATTTTCACCCCACGATCTGCAGCTTTGATCATGGCATGCAGGGCCAAAGCACCAATTTTGTCGTTATCCCAAATATAGTATTGTAGATCTAAACTTTTTTCGGCTTTATTGATCAGTTCGATTCGAGCCGCTAAGGCTTCTAATGGGTCATATAGAACATGATAACCAGTTAAGTTAGGATTTTGTTCCCGTAACGGCAGCACAATTTTAGCAAGGCTAGTATCGTCAGTGGGGGTATTAAAGGCATATTCCACAGGTTGAGTTTGCTGTTTAGGCAAGGTACTACATGCAGATAAAGTCAAAACAAGGCTACAACTCAGCAAAACCACCTTAGTGTGGTTATGTATGAAGGACAAATTTTGCTGTTTCAGTGTAGCTGAGTTCATGCTGTTAGACATACTAAAAAATTTGATTTGAGTATAAGTGTCAGCTGTGAAAAGATAAATATAGTGACCGAGTTTTCTCGTTAGGCAAATTGTAGAGCAAATGTATGTGGGAATTAGATTCCGTAGTGATGTATTTTTATATCGGGTTGGCTGTGCTGGGCGTTTGGGCAATATCCCAAGCTTGGTTAAGCCAGTCGCGCACGGAAACGATTCATCCGTTTAAAGCCTTCGTACATTTGTTGGCGTTTTATCTATCGTATTTACTTATCCCTTTATTCTTCTTTAGCTTTTATGCAGGCTGGAGTGGCTATTATTCACTACATGAAGCAATTTTTGTCGGTGCTGTTACGGGGCTTTTGTGCTATGCCCGATTTATCGAGCCGCACATGATTCAGGTGAAAAAATGTCAATATCAATTGCATGAAACACGACAATTATTAAAGCCTGTACGCATTGCCTTAATTGGTGATTTACATATTGGTTTATTTTCGGGCCATGAACGTCAGTTAAAAATGATCGTCGATAAAATCAATGCACAAAATCCTGATTTGATCGTGGTTGCAGGGGATTGGACTTATGAACCTGAAAATAAGTTGGCTGAAGAACTGGCTGTACTGAAAAAAATTATTGCTCCGATTTATTCGGTGAATGGTAATCATGATGAGCAATATCCCGGTCCGCCTATTCAAGCGCTGTTAAAACATGCATTAGAAAGTAATCATGTGGTGGACATCGAAGGGCAGGTGGTTGAGTTTAATGAGTTTCGCTTATTAGGCGTTGGGGACTTATGGGCAGGTAAAGCCGATATGCGCTATTTGCCAGAATTGCCACAAGATAAACCTTGGATCATTTTGTCGCATAATCCAGATACAGTCGATATGGTGCCTAAACTTCCCGGACGACCATTGATGTTGTCGGGTCATACGCATGGCGGGCAGGTACAACTGCCATGGTTGACTGATTATGTAATGAAAAAAGTGTCCATTTTAGGCCATAAAAAAGGGCTATATCAGCATGACAATGCAGATGTCTTTGTCACTGTTGGTACGGGCATGGTTGGGGTACCTTTCCGTTTTCTTGTGCCACCGACCATTGATATTATCGAGTTGGTTTAATCAAAAACTACCGTTCATTATCGCTAAACGGTTTGGTGAATGTTCTTCTTGATGTAGAGCTACAGGCCTTGTTTGGTTAATAAAATTGAATCGTGCCATTCATTTGCTGTTTGAAATTAAGTAAATGACCGTGTATTGGAACAGATGATGTGTATTGCTCAGTTGGATCTAAGCTGCATTCATGAATAAAATCGAAATGATGTCAACTATAGAGTAGCTAATCAGGTCATTGACTCAATTTGAGACATAAAAAAGCCAGCAATAGGTGCTGGCTTTTTTATTATGTGCAGATTAAACCTGATTATTCACATCATCATTTTTAGTTTCGCGAATCATTAAGAACGCGATCAATGAAAGGATTGATGCCGCAGTTAGGTAGTAACCTACTGCATATAAACCATAGCCAGTTGCAAGTTTAGTTGCGATCAATGGCGCGAAAGATGCACCAAAAATACCAGCCATGTTAAAGGTTAAAGCTGAACCTGTGTAACGTACAGACGTTGGGAAGATTTCAGACAATACCGTACCAATTGGACCATAGGTTAAACCCATGATCGCAAGACCGATACATAGGAATAAGAACACCATCGCAGTACTGCCAGACTCAAGCATGCTTGAGAAGACTAAGCCAAACAATGCAGATACAACACATACCGCAATCGAAGTCGTTTTACGACCAAATTTTTCAGCAAATACAGCAGAAAGTGGAATGAAGGCAGCGAAACAAAGTGTGGCAACCAGTTGAAGTTTTAAAAATTCTTCACGTGTGTAACCAAGCTGGGTTGTACCCCATTGTAAAGCGAATACTGTGGTTAAGTAGAACACAACGAATGTACAAATCGCGGCAATCGTACCGAGAATTAACATCCCCCAGTGCTTAGTGATCACTTCTTTGAACGGAATATTTACTTCTTTTTGCTTATCCAAAACTTTTTGGAACGCTGGTGTTTCATGTAATTTTAAACGAATCCACAGACCGACAATAACCAATAGCGCACTTGTAATGAATGGAATACGCCAACCCCATTGCATAAACTCAGTTTCAGACATGAAGTGACCTAAGGTCAAGAATGAGCCTGTTGCAAGAATAAAGCCGATTGGCGCGCCCAATTGAGGGAACATACCATACCAAGCACGTTTGCCTTCTGGCGCATTTTCAGTTGCAAGCAGCACGGCACCTGACCATTCACCACCTAAACCAAGACCTTGACCTAAGCGACAAAGTGCAAGCATGAGCGGAGCAGCGATACCAATTTGAGCATAGGTTGGAAGCAAGCCGATACATACTGTAGAAATCCCCATGGTGAGGAGAGCGGCAACTAATGTGGCTTTACGACCGATACGGTCACCTAAATGGCCAAAGAATGTTGCACCAATCGGGCGAGCAATAAAGGCAATCGCAAACGTTGCTAAAGATTGAATTGTTGCGGTTGTTGGATCTGTACTTGCAGGGAAGAACAGATGCGGGAAGATAATTACAGCCGCAGTTGCATAGATGTAGAAATCGAAGAATTCGATTGTGGTACCTACAAGACTTGCTGTAAGTACGCGGAATTTTGAATTTGTTGGTTGCTGTTCATTGGCAGCAGCACTTGAAGACGCCATGGTGGACCTTACACTTACTAAAAATAATTGAACTTAGTTTTAAAAGCGTAATCTTTTTAAAAAAGGCGTAATTTCTTAAAAAAATACGAAATACCAACTTACGAACTGCGGAATTAGGGTCACTAAAGAATGCAGTGTCAGTGGGTTATATCACGTAGAGATAAATCGACAGGAAATGTGATCCTGCACCTATCAATACAAAAATATGCCAGATAGCGTGTGTATATCTTACCTTTTTTAAGGCATAAAACAATGCACCGATTGTATAAGATAGCCCGCCAATGATCAGGTAGGTTAAAGCTTGATCAGATAAAAAGCGTTGCATATCATCCATTACCAGTACTGCAAGCCATCCCATCACCAAATAAGCAATCAACGAAATCTTTTGAAAACGATGAATGAAAATTAATTTGAATAGTGTTCCAATTGCAGCAATGACCCACAGTGCAATGAGTAAATAATGCGCTTTTGCGGTAGGCAGTGCGATTGCCAGAAACGGGGTGTAAGTGCCTGCAATTAAATAATAGATTGCGGTATGGTCGAGCTTTTTGTACCAACCTCGGCGCTCAGGAGACTCTGCGAAGTGATATAAACTCGAGGCTGAAAACAATAACAGCATACTGAATGCATAGACCCAAAGTGCAAGCCATTGTCCAGTTGGAAGGTATGAGCCTTTTAAAATCAGTAGGATACCTGCGATGGCAGACAACGCTGCACCGAAAGCATGGGTATAGAAATTCAGTCTTTCTTCAGCTGGGTCATAAGCTAAAAGATGGGGAGTATTCATAACGTATCTTTTATAATAATTTAAATATACATATGTATAGTAATTCAATTTTGCTTTTGGTGTAAGAAGATTTAAAATTGTTTTGCAAATTTATCTAGGTTTATATTATGTCATCTTTGGCTTCTCCCTCTACGCAAGAGCAGCAATTTTTAGCAGCCTTTCAGCAAGCCATTGAAACACAGCGTTTTGATCGCATGATTTTGAGTCAGTATAAAGGTGAATTAGACCAATTAGAAAAAATGACCTTGCGAGTCATTTCGCTGCAAGGTGAGTCATTTCTTAGTTGTTTATATCGTTATAAAACCCAAGACATCACCAAAAACTATCCAATGGCAGCTGCATATCAACAAGTCGAAAGTTTATTGAGTTGTTGTAAGCAAGCCAACCTGATGACCTTAGATGAAGAAATTCAGCTTAAGAAAAATAAAAAGAAAGCCATGCTAAGCATCAGCAAAAGCAGCCAGCCTTAGGGAAAAATCCTACTGAGCAGCAAGGACATGATCGAGCGAAACATCGCTATGTCGATCAAAACAGTTATTTCTTACAGCCACTCGGTATTACGGATGCCAAAGCACAAATTATTCCGAGCATGGCGCGTAAATGGAAACAAATTAATAAATTTGTAGAAATTTTTTCAGGCGCTTTAAGTCAGATTAAAGAGACTGATCAATCTCTACATGTTGTAGATTTTGGTTCAGGCAAGGGATATCTAACTTTTGCATTATATGATTATTTAGCAAAACACCAGCAAGTGCCTAAAGTGACTGGGGTTGAGCTGAATCCAAAAATGGTGGAATTTTGCCAAAGCGTTGCTCAGCAGTCGAATTTCAGCCAACTGGATTTTTTCCAAGGCGATGTTCGTACCTATGCGCCTGAGCGCTTAGATGTCATGATTGCGCTGCACGCCTGTGATGTGGCAACGGACTTTGCGATTCATACCGGTATTCGATTAAATGCGCAAATGATCATGTGTGCGCCGTGTTGTCATAAAGAACTGCGTCCGCAATTGAAAGCGCCGCAAGTACTTGCACCGATGTTGCAATTTGGTATTCATGCAGGCCAGCAAGCAGAGATGCTTACTGACACGATTCGTGCACTTTTATTGAAAGCATATGGTTATGAAACCAAAGTCTTTGAATTTGTGGCACTTGAACATACCAGTAAAAATAAAATGATCTTGGCAACCAAACGTGCAGACTATGTCGAACCTGATCAAGCGGTATTGGCGCAGATCCAAGCTTTAAAAGACATGTATGGCATTCAAAAGCATTCGTTAGAATTATTGTTGAATGATCAATGGGACCAGCAAGATATTGGCTGTAAATGCTAAAGGATGAAGGGATGCAGCAGTTAAATATTCAATTTGGTCTGTGGGAGCAACTGGCCTCTGCAGCTCGATCGATACGTGAACAGGTCTTTATTTTAGAACAGCAGATATCGCCCGAAGATGAATGGGATGCAGAAGATGCGATTTCACTGCATTTTATTGTTCATGATGGGATGAAAGCTATTGCAACTGCACGTTTGTTGAAAAATAAGTAAGCGTCCGCTGAACCCCATGCCTATTTTTTAATTTGAGTTGGATTTCCAGCGATGTGGCAGTAATTCTTCAATCTGAGTCACTTTATGTGTCGGCAACCTTTTCAGCACATCACTTAAATAGG
>NZ_VOZB01000001.1:0-467747 GCF_013420005.1 Acinetobacter sp. YH12040 | reverse complement strand
CCCGACAGCTCCGACAGCTCCGACAGCTCCGACAGCTCCGACAGCTCCGACAGCTCCGACAGCTCCGACAGCTCCGACAGCTCCGACAGCTCCGACAGCTCCGACAGCTCCGACAGCTCCGACAGCTCCGACAGCTCCAGCACCTCAGCCAGTGGCAACGCAGTCAGCCGCAGAATATTTGGCAAACCCACTTTAAGATTTCCGTTTAACAATAAAAAAGACGCCTTGGCGTCTTTTTTCATTTTAGGAAAATTAGGGCTTTTGCAGTTGTGTTAAGGTTTTACGCGCCAGTCCCGGATCATCTGCAAATACACCATCTACACCAGCTTTATAGAAGTTTTCAAATTCTTTGGCCGCCCCCGTATCACAACGTTCGGTCGCTACTGAGCTACATTTTAAATAGTCAGGTAAAAAACCATTTTCTGGTCTGAGCGTATAAGGATGGACTTTCAAACCAGCAGCATGGGCATTTTTGACAAAAGTGGTTTGTTTAAATTCAGAGTTTGAAAAGATATAGGTTTTACTTGGACCTACACCATCTGCATATTTTGCTACAGCTTTTAGGCCTTCTGCAGTGGCTAAACTTGCATAATTTTGAGGTGAGCTTTGTTGCTGTAAGTCACCCGGTATGGCAGTTGGGCTATCTAATAATTGAATAATTTTGCCATGTTTGAGGGTTTTCTTTTGCGTAAGTTGATCACGTAAGTATTTAAGATTGGTGGTTTCAAAAGACTGTAAATATACAGGCGCGATATCACGTGTATAACTGTATTTCGTAAGCGTTGTGAGTAAGCGATCTTCCATGGCTAGATTTTGCTGTTGGAAAAATGTTGGATGCTTGGTTTCAATATATAAACCAACAATTTTTCCAGTTTTTTTATAATGGGCGTCGGCAAGTTCAATGATTTGTTCGAGCGTTGGGATGCTGTATTGATCATTATATTGAGTGTTATTGGGACGATATTGAGCAATACGCTCACGTGCTTTTACATTTTGAGTCAGTTCATTCAAATTAAAGTCTTCCGTAAACCATCCTGTATAGTCGATACCATCGATTTTTTTGGTGGTTTTTCGATCCGCAAATTGTGGCAGCGTACTGATATTGGTTGTCCCTGAAATTTCACTTTCATGGCGCGCAACCAGATAGCCATCCTTGGTTGGCACTAAATCGGGTTCGATAAAATCCGCACCATCGTCAATCGCTTTTTGATATGCGGCAAGGGTATGCTCAGGTCGCAAAGCACTGGCACCACGATGCCCAACAATGACAAAACCTGTATCAGGCAAAACAGGGGGCTTGGTGGCATGGGTTTTATCGTCATCCGAATTACATGCAGATAAACCAAAAACGCTAAAAAGGAGCAGTGAAGACACGCCCCATGAGGATTTTACTTTACTTGTTGTCGCTATATTCAACTGCTTTGTTAATTGTTTTTGCATGGCTGCCTCGGCATCTTTTTATATAAATGAATGATGTTGCAGGCATACATTGCAGGGCAGTGGCTAAGACTTCATGACAGAGGCGGTTTTGTCACATAAATTTACTAAAATAGCTGAAATGGAGGCTCTCCATATTTTCTACATATTTCGCTTCAAGCAAGGTTTTTATGTAGTCTAGGCTTGTAATCAAGCACATTGTGATTGATTATCAATAAGATTTTTTGAAAAAATTCAATCTACATATTTTATTTCATTAATTGAAAAGTGACATGGACTGATGCTGTCTAAGTTTTTTATTTATCGACCGATTTTTGCAGGTGTCTTGGCGATCATCGTCATGGCGCTCGGGCTATTTGCTGTGCTCAATTTACCGGTAGAGCGCTATCCAGATATTGCACCACCACGAATTACGGTCAGTGCAAGTTATAGCGGTGCGTCAGCAGAAACAGTCGAGGAAAGTGTCACACAAGTTCTTGAGCAACAAATTAAAGGAATTGATCATCTTTTATATTTTAGTTCAAGCAGCGACTCTTCAGGTCGAAGCCGGATCAGCATCAGTTTTGAAAATGGCACTGACCCAGATACCGCTCAAGTACAAGTACAAAATGCCATAAATGGAGTAATCAATCGGCTGCCTGAAGATGTGCAGCGCCAAGGGGTAAATGTCTATAAATCTTTGGGTGATACCCATATGGTTATCGGCCTCTATGATGAGACTGGCAAGAGTTCGAATATCGAACTTGGTGACTATATGATGACTCATCTAGAGCAGGACATTGCTCGAATTGAGGGTATCGGTGAAGTCGATGTTTTTGGTTCGCAATTTGCCATGCGCATTTGGCTCAACCCACTGAAGTTAAAGCAATATAGCCTTATGCCCAGTGATATCCGTGCGGCTGTTGAATCACAAAATACGCAGGTTGCAGCCGGAGCCGTAGGTGAATTGCCGAGTGTATCGGATCAATATCTCAATGCAAAAGTCACGTCAGGTTCACGTTTAAAGTCAGTTGAAGAATTTGAAAATATAATTGTCAAATCTGCACGAGACGGCAGTTTTGTCTATTTAAAAGACGTTGCACGTGTTGAATTGGGTGCGGAAAATTATTCAGGGGTGAATACCATTAATGGGTATCCATCTTCAGGGATGGGGATCTCATTGGCATCTGGGGCGAATGCACTTGAAACCTCAGCCTTAATTAAGCAAGAAATTGAACAATTAGCGAAGCAATTACCTGCCGGTTATAAAATTGTTTATCCTCGGGATAACACGCCATTTGTACAAGAATCGATTAAAGAAGTGGTGAAAACATTATTCGAAGCCGTTTTATTAGTGGTTTTGGTGATGTTTATCTTCTTACAAAATTGGCGAGCAACGCTGATACCTGCGATTACCGTGCCTGTGGTGATTCTAGGGACTTTAGCGATTTTATATGCTTTGGGCATGACCATTAACACGCTCACCTTGTTTGCATTGGTATTGGCCATCGGTCTGTTGGTCGATGATGCGATTGTTGTGGTGGAAAATGTCGAACGTTTAATGCATGAACAACAGTTAACAGCAAAACAAGCGGCTATAGAGTCGATGCATGAAATTAGTGGGGCATTAATCGGGATTACTTTGGTATTAACCGCTGTATTTATTCCCATGGCGTTCTTTGGTGGCTCAACGGGCGTGATCTATAGACAATTTTCCATCACACTTGTGGCTGCCATGGGCTTGTCACTGATGGTTGCGCTGATTTTAACTCCTGCATTATGTGCCTTAATTTTAAAACCCAATCCGAAACCACAGCGCTGGGCGATTTGGTTTAACGCCAAATTAGAGATTTTAAAAACCAAATATCTAGCACTTGCACAAGCCACAGTTCGTTATCGCTTATGGACGGTGGTGTTGTTTGCGGGGCTCATTACGGTATTTGCTTTGTTTTATCGTGCTTTACCGACCAGTTTTATTCCTAGTGAAGACCAAGGTATTTTGAGTGTGCAACTTAAATTACAAGAAGGTGCACCGATGTCGAAAAGTCGTGAGGTCGGTGAACAAATTCGGCAGTACTTTTTAACTGAAGAAAAGCAAAATGTTGATTTGGTGATGATTCGTTATGGACGAAATTTTTCTGGTACGGGTCAAAACTTAGGGCAAGGCTTTATTGCACTGAAGCATTGGGATGAACGTTCAGGACAACACAATTCAGCGCAAGCGATTCGTGAACGTGCTATGAAACATTTTAAAAAATTTAACAATGCACAAATCAATGTCAGCATGCCTTCCTCTGTCAGTGGCCTTGGGCAAACCGATGGTCTGGAATTTTGGCTGCGAGATATGAATGGTGAAGGCCGTGCTTATCTCGATGCGCAATTTAAAAGCTTACAAGAAAAATCTTCACAATTCAGCAGTTTCGAAAATTTAGACAAACGCTCAAACCCCGATAAAGCTGAACTAAAAGTGGATATTGATCAAAAACAAGCAATGGCCTTGGGGTTAACTCAAAATGCGATTAATAGCACCATGAGTAGCGCATGGGGCGGTAGCTATATCAACGATTTTATCGACCGTGGGCGCATTAAACGCGTCATGATGCAGGCAGATGCCGAATTCCGTTCTAAACCAGAAGATTTAGCCTATTGGCATGTACGTAATGACCAAAATGAAATGATTCCATTTAGTAATTTTTCAACCATTGGTTGGAGTGGTGGTCCAGAAGTTGTTAACCGTTTTATGGGCTATACTGCATTACAAATGGAAGCGGATACTGCCAAAAATGTCTCAAGTGGACAAGCCATGCAAGATGTTAAAGCTTTAGTTGACCAAGTGCCGGGTGTAGACGTGGCATGGAGTGGGTTATCCTTTGAAGAGCAAAAATCAAGTCATCAAGCGATTTGGCTATATTTGGTCTCAATTGGATTTATTTTCCTCTGTCTTGCCGCCCTATATGAAAGTTGGAGCATTCCAACCGCAGTCATGAGTGCGATTCCACTCGGGATAGGCGGTAATATCCTGTTTAGCTACATGACCGGTTTTCCAAATGACATCTATTTCCAAATTGCTTTGCTGACGACCATTGGTCTGTCCTGTAAAAATGCGATCTTGATTGTAGAGTTTGCAGCAATGGCACAAGAAAAAGGCAAACATGTGATCGAAGCTGCAATGGAAGGCGCAGCACTTCGTTTGCGTCCTATTTTGATGACCTCTTTGGCTTTTGGTGCAGGGGTGGTTCCTTTAGTTCTTGCTTTTGGTGCTGGTGCAGCCAGTCGTCAAGAGATTGGGGTGAGCGTACTCGGTGGGGTAATATTCGGTACGGTCTTGGTGCTGATCTTTATTCCGTTTATGTATGTGATGGTCCGTTCTATTTTTAAAATCAAGCCGGTGTCTGAAACTTAGAAATAATTCACGCACAGCATATAGCTCTACTAAACGCCACCGTTAAAGCTTGAGTATATCGCGGTGGCTTTTTTATGTCGCCAAACTTTCGGCAGGGAATAGTCACAGAGAACTTTCGCAAATGACGTTCACCGAGAACATATCGAAGAGATTTGAAACTCTTCCTTTTATCCTTCAATATGTGCTCTACATAGAAAGATTAAAATAAGAGTGAGTTGAATGGCGGATTTAATACAAAGACAGCGTGAAATTTCCGCTTTGCTGCAACAACAAAATTATGCAGCAGCAGTTTTCGCTTTACAGCCTCTGAATTACGCTGATCAGGCCCGTTTAATTCAGCAATTTCCAATTGAAGATCAAATTGAGTTACTTTCAGGTTTAGCGCATCAAGGCTTGGTATTTGAGTTTTTCCCGTTTGAGTCACAGCGACAGTTAATCTCGCGTTATCCACTGCGTCTACAAATTGAATTATTTGATGATATGCATTCTGATGATGCAACGGATTTATATAAAAGTTTAACTGATGCAGAACAAGATCGAATTTACCAACAACTTGATCAAGATACCCAAGAGCATCTAAAGGCGTTATCTGCATATGCAGAAGAGTCTGCAGGCGCAATCATGAGCTCAGACTATGTCAGTATGCCTGCTGACTTTACCATGCAACAAGCCATAGAGGCCTTGCGCCATGAACCGCATGACCGTGAAACCCTATATTTAATTTATGTCACCAATGAGCAGTCTCAATTAGAAGGGGTGATTTCACTGCGGCAAATTTTGCAGGCTGACCGTGATGCACGAATTCAACAGGTGATGACCAAAGATGTGGTGACCGGCTGGATAGATGAAGACCAAGAAAGTATTGCTCGAAAATTGGCTGAATATGATTTTATGGCCTTGCCGATTGTGGATCATGCTCAGCGTTTAATGGGGATTGTCACCTATGATGATGCGATGGATGTGGTACAGGCTGAAACCACTGAAGACTTTTTAAAAGCCAGTGCGGTGAGTACTGAACCTGGTATGAGCATTAAGAAAGCACCGATTTTAAAATTGTACCAAAAGCGGGTGTTCTGGTTGGTGATATTGGTCTTTGGCAGTTTATTGTCCGGTTTAGGTATTTCCTATTATGAAGACATCATTGCAGCACATATCGTCTTGGTTTTTTTCTTACCCTTACTGGTCGGAAGTGGAGGCAATGCGGGTTCTCAGTCTGCGACCTTAATGGTGCGAGCGCTTGCCACTGGGGATGTAAAAATTCGAGATTGGTTTTATTTGTTGGGACGGGAGACGCTCGTCGCGCTTTGCCTCGGTGGAACCATGGCCATTGCTGTATCGATTCTAGGCTACTATCGTGGTGATGCAACCGTCGCCTTGGTCTTGGCTTTAAGTATGATGGGTATCGTATTGCTCGGTTGTTTAATTGGCATGAGTTTGCCCTTTGTACTCAACAAGTTAAAGCTCGATCCTGCAAGTGCTTCTGCACCTTTGGTGACTTCGATTTGTGATGCGACCGGCGTGGTGGTGTATTTGATGATTGCTTCACAATTGCTCAATTTATAGAGATTAGCATTTTGCTACAGATAGAAGACTTCTAATATGTTTTAATCTCAGTGATTTACACGGTTTTTATTGGATAAAACATGACTGAACCATTAAAACAAAAAATGTCAAAGCAAGAAGTCATTCGCCTTGAACGCGATCTCGCCAAGTTTGCCAATATGATGGACTCTGTGGTTCGGATTCCATTTACCCGACAAGGGGTAGGTGCAGATGCAGCGTTGAGTACCATTCCCGTCGCTGGTGATATTGCAGGATTCGTCTTGACCTGCTATGCCGTCTATAAGGCCAAACAGATTGGCGTACCACAAGCCAAATTAAATGGTGTGATGAAACTCGCGGTTATGGATGCTGTCGTGGGGTTTATTCCTGTCGCGGGGACGATCTTCGATGTGTTTATTCGTCCGAGCCGTAAAGCTTTAGATGTCGTACACACGCATATACGTGAAGAATATCAAATCAGTACAGATCAACATGTGGTACATCCGTTTTTACATGAAAAATTAGAAGAGAAACAACAGCAATCGGCTTTTTGGCGTAATCCTGTGATTGCATGGTTATGGATCCATATCCCAGATATACTCGGGATGATTTTCTTATTGGTGTTTATCTTTGCAATTTACATGGGCGGTTCATTGCTTTGGCAATGGTTAAAGGCCAATGGGGTATTGTAGATAGGACAGATTTGTGGCTTGAGTGCTAGCAATGAAAGGCTGTTCAACTGAAAAGTGATTGATAAAACAGTAAATGCTCTGAGAAAAAATTAGACTCAAAAAAAGCCTCCATAGGGAGGCTTTTTTACGACTTACATTAGATGCTCGATTATGGGCAATCTAATTGTTGTAAAGCCGCAACACGTTGTTCAATCGTTGGGTGTGTTTGGAACAATGCAGCTAAGCTGAAACCTTGTTCTTGACCCGCAGAAATAGCAAAGGCTTTCATTTCTTTTGGCATTTGATCTGGCATTTCAGATTCTGCTTGTAAACGTAACAGGGCAGAAATCATCGCTTGTTTACCTGCTAGACGCGCACCAGCTTCATCGGCACGGTATTCACGGTAGCGAGAGAACCACATCACAATGGCAGACGCTGCGATACCAAAAACAATATCTAATACAATCGTAATGACAAAATATGCGATACCCGGTGCTTCACCATCTTCACGACCAAAAACATTACGGTCAATGAAGTCACCTGCTACACGCGCAAAGAACATCACAAAGGCGTTGACTACACCTTGCACCAACGCAAGGGTTACCATATCACCATTGGCTACGTGACCAATTTCGTGAGCGAGTACGGCACGGAGCTCATCTTTGTTCATACGTTCAAGTAGACCGGTAGAAACTGCTACTAAAGCATCATTTTTATTCCAGCCTGTTGCAAAGGCATTTGACTGGTACGATGGGAAAATACCCACTTCTGGCATTTTGATACCAGAACGTTGTGCTAGTTGCGCAACTTCGTTAAGTAACCATGCTTCAGCTTGGTTACGTGGTGCATTAGGGTCAATCAGCTCTGTACCCGTGGTTTTCTTCGCCATCCATTTTGACATGAATAGTGAGATCATTGAACCCACCATACCGAACACAAAACAGATTACGAGCAAGTTGCCTAAGTTTAAGCCGCCTGCACCGTGGTAACTACCGACACCGAAGAGTGACAAGATTATGCCAGCTACAACCAGTACCGCGAGGTTGGTCAGCAAGAACAAACCAATCCGCATCATTGGGTAAATCCTCTTATTATAGAAAAATGATCTGATTTACAAATAAAAATCATTAAACTCAATATGAGGTGAAAGTCTTAAAATTTCAAGGAAAAATTAGTAAAACAGATGCAATTTTACAAAATCAGTGAATTTATTCATTGAAATAAATACGCGCTGAAGCAGACGCATTTGCTGTGGCAAATGAACCTGAAGGTGCGTCGGTAAAACTACCATTGTCTGTTTGAATAATTTGACGTGCTGATGATTTAGCAACCGTAGGGGCAGCAGCATGATAATTATCCGAACTGGCAATAATCCGACCACTATTTGAAGCGATATTGGAATTACTCGAACCTGATACACTTAAACTACCAGCATATAGGTTATTGTAGCGGCTAGTGACACGGCGGACATAATCTTGTGTTTCGCGAAAAGGTGGGATACCACCATATTTTGCGACATTGCCTTCACCTGCGTTATAACCTGCTAAAGCAAGAGACGTATTGCCATTAAAACGTTTCAGTAGCCAAGATAAATATCGAGCACCAGCCATAATGTTCTGATGAGGATCATAAGCATTTGTTACATTGAAGCGACGTGCTGTGGCAGGCATGAGCTGCATTAAACCTTGAGCCCCAACAGGTGAACGAGCATTAGTGTTAAAGCCTGATTCGGTATGCATCACCGCTTTGATTAGACCTTCGGAAACACCATGTTGGGCCGCTGCTTGTTTAATAATATTGTCAAAGGCATTTTTATTCCGACTATAACTAGGTAAGACAGACGCTTCATTTGAGCCCCAGTTACTATAACTATGGATATTACTGTCCGGATAGTAGGTTTTTTTTTCAACTTTTAGATTGCTATAGCGGCCTTGTTTATTGGTCAGTAACGTTGTGCCATTACTTTCACGCAATTGATAAATCGTTTGGCCGGCAAAAATGTTTGGTGCAGCTAAACTGATAGCCACACTTCCACCTAATAACAGCCCCAAAGTCCAAGTAATGTTTTTCATTTTATTGTGAAGAAAAATTCTGTCCCCAAACAGTTAAAGAGAGTTTATCAAAAAAAAATTAGATGAAAAGGCTTCATAGACTGATTTCTTCTTTACTTTGTAAAAATCAAGTCATTTTGATGATTCAATAATCAAAAAAAATATTTATTTTTTTTTATTGATCTTAACTTGACACACTTAAGTCATTGATAATTAAATTTATTTAAATTGATCAAAAAATGATCAATTTAAATAAAAGCCTTAAAATAAGGGCGGCTCACCTTGTCAAGTCATTTAGAATCCACAAAGTTATCCACAGCTTTTGTGGACAACTGTGGAAAAGTCCAAAAGATAAGCATTTGGGCTAAAAAATGAACTGTACCGTATAGAATATTGCACTGAAGATTACGTGATCATGACAGTATTTCTACTTTTTTCGGAAATTACATTCTTTTGATGCGAGAAGTCTGCGAATCGGATAAAATTGCGCGGTATTTTTTTTTAGGTTTAACTCGTCTATGTTCTCGCCAGTTGAGTCCGAACAAGGATTTAATTTCAAACCAGAACTACCAACTAGCTCTGCGTATTATCGTCTATTGAAAAAGCTACGCCGTCAGGTCGGTCATGCCATTCGTGATTTTAAAATGATCGAAGAGGGTGACAAAGTGATGGTCTGTATTTCAGGCGGTAAAGACAGTTATACCTTGCTCGACATTTTGTTGCAGTTTAAGCGTATTGCGCCGATTAATTTTGATGTGGTTGCGGTCAACCTTGACCAAAAACAGCCGGGTTTCCCTGAAGACGTATTGCCACGTTATTTAGAAGAAAACAAAATTCCGTATTACATCTTAGAAAAAGATACTTACAGCATTACCAAACGTTTAACACCAGAAGGTAAAACGTACTGCGCAGTGTGCTCACGTCTACGTCGTGGTTCGTTATACGGCTTTGCTCAAGAAATTGGGGCGACGAAAGTGGCTTTAGGTCATCACCGTGATGATATTTTGGCGACGTTCTTTTTGAACTTGTTCCATGGCGGCAGTTTAAAAGCCATGCCACCGAAATTATTGTCTTCTGACAAAAAGAACATTTTGATTCGTCCACTGGCTTATGTGGAAGAAAAAGACATTATCAAATATGCAGAAATGCGTAAGTTCCCAATTATCCCGTGTAATTTGTGTGGTTCTCAAGAAAACTTACAACGTGCGATGCTAAATGACATGCTGCGTACTTGGGATAAAGAATTTCCTAAACGTTTACACAGTATTTTTGGTGCTTTGCAAAATGTTTCGCCCTCACAACTGGCTGACCGTGAGTTATTCGACTTTGAAGCCCTAGATGAACAACGCGAATTTGATTTTAAAAATAGCGAAAGTTGTTCAACTGAAGAAGGTGAGTCAGAAAGCAAACGCATTAATATGGTGAACTTAGGGTTTATGGCAGATTAACCCGAAAACCTTATCATGCAAAAGGCATTCTACAGAATGCCTTTTTTATGCTTATGATTTTTCACATTTTGTTGTTAAACAGTTAAATATTGAACGGCGCGTACAAAAAACTTTAGCCTTTTCACAAATGATCATGCTATAACAAACCTCAAGCAAAATATGCTTGCACTGATGTTGTCCGGAACGGCAACACACACGAACAAAATAAATTGAGGAAAGATCATGCCTGCTTTTTTAACTGATGATTGGTTTTCAACTGTAGAAACTCTGACAGCTCAAGCTGGTGATTTAAACTTACCACCTGCATTGGCTAATCTTGCAATTAACCTTGTGGTTGCTGACGCTGCAGGCAATACTGAATTGTCATTAGACGGTGGTGCAATTAAAAAAGGTTTATCTTCAAATGCGAAAACAACTTTGAACATGGATGCCGAAACTTTACGTAAGGTATTCCTTGAGTTTGATATGGCTGCAGCGATGCAAGCGTTTATGACGGGCAAAATAAAAGTACAAGGTGATATGTCACAATTGATGGCATTACAAACAGCAAAACCAAGTGCTGAGCAAAAAGATTTGTTCAAAAAAGTACTTGAGCAAACTGCTTAAGTCTAAAACGAAAAAAGCTTACCTAAAGGTAAGCTTTTTTTGTGCGCTCACATGTAAATGTTAGGTGGATGTATATTAGATATTCACCAGTTGAGGTGTGGTTTTAATATGTTCCAAATAAGCACGAATACGCGTGACATATTGCACAGCTTGACGATAACGACCATTGCTGGCCTTGTTACGGTCTAGATAAGCATATAAATTCACCCACTTATTCGGGTTTTTACCTTGAGATTGGATGCGCTTTTGAATCTGACTTACAGCACCAGGACCCATGTTATAAGCCACTAAGGCATACCAATTACGATCTGGGTATGGAATGTTACTATAACGGTTTAGCATTTGGTCATAGTACTTTGCACCACCTTGAATGCTTTGAGTCGCATCTGTGCGGTTGCTCACACCCATGGCTTTTGCTGTACTGTTGGTCAGCATCATAATGCCACGAACACCCGTTGGGGATACCGAGTCAGGTTTGAGGTAAGACTCTTGATAACCAATCGCTGCCAATAAATGCCAGTCTAGATCGTATTGCTTGGCCGTGTTTTTAAAACTTGCCTTATAGATCGGCATACGTTTACTTAAATCACGTTGAATCACATTCCAAGAATCTTGTTTGACCACATTACGGTTGTAGAATGATGCCAACTGTCCAATTGCGCCATTTTGTTTGGCACGGCAAATAAAACCACTCGCGGTTTGGCTTAGTGGATCATCTGCATTTTTAAATACCCAGTTTAAGTTGCTGTTTAAACCATTCTTTTTTAAAGAAACGGTATCACCACAACTGGCTGAAAATGACGTCAAATGCTTGGCTTCAATGGTACTCATTTCGGCAGTGGTCATAGCAAAATTGGCTTGACCTTTGGCAACCATTTTTAAAGCAGTGGCATTATCATTCACTGTTTTAAAATCTAATTGGACATTTAAACTTTCTGCATAGTTACGTGCAAGGTCGTAACCAAAACCATGTCGATGTTTACCATCCTGAAAAACAATGGCAGGATTGGCAACTGCAACAACAGTGAGTTTATTACTGTTGACGACAGCATCATATTGATGTGCTGTTTTGCTGGCATTAATACTGTGAAAAGGAATTAAGACAGTACTAAGTGCAAGCGCTTTAAATGGGAGAGAGTTAAAAGAGTTAAGGCAAAGCCTCGACCCAGAAGTTGAACTACTGTGCATGTTGTCTCCGCTACAAGTAATTTATGCCCTAAAAAGCAAAGGCAAACAGGCCTCAGACTTTTTCAAGTTTGATAAATTCAATAAGGGTTGGGCAGTCATGACGTCATTCAAAAATGACTAGGGGGTTTCGGGAAATATGTAGAAAATCTACACTGGATAAAAATTAAACAAGCCTAAAAGATGTGCGCATAATAATGAGCAAAAAAATACTTGTCAAATTTTGTACGAAAAAATATTAAAATATGTAACATAAACAATTGATTTTGTTTGGGAATAAATTTTATATACTTTGCCTGTGTAGAAATGGAGGATAAAATAGGCATGTTTTGTAAAAATCAGCACTTGCTCAAGGCCTAAAAATCATCATGAAATCTAACTTAATTACCCGTGGTGGACACGATTTATTGGTCGCTGAACTTCAACATTTATGGCATGAAGAGCGACCTGAAATTACCAAAAAAGTGAACTGGGCGGCTAGTCTTGGAGATCGTTCGGAAAACGCGGATTATCAATATAATAAGCAATTGTTACGCAAAATTGACCGACGTGTACGCTACTTGGGAAAACGTTTGGAAGAGCTTCGTATTATCGATTACTCACCCGAACAAAAAGGGAAAGTCTATTTTGGGGCATGGGTTGATATTGAAAATGAAGACGGCGAACACAAAACGCTAAGAATCGTGGGGGTAGATGAAATTTATGATCATCATCCGCAACATATCTCAATTGATTCACCTATGGCTCGAGCACTCTTATCCAAGCAAGTGGATGATGAAGTCGAAGTTCTAACCCCGCTAGGGAAAAAATGTTGGTATATCAATTCAATTCGTTATGAAATGGGCGAAAGCACTGAAAAACAATAAACTGCTTTTATTTTGTTCAATTGGACGTGTTTTTTACAAAATAATTTGCCATTGCTGAATTTTATTTATATGATGGCGGCCATGGAAGCGTGGCAGAGCGGTTTAATGCACCGGTCTTGAAAACCGACGAGGGCGCGAGTCCTCCGTGAGTTCGAATCTCACCGCTTCCGCCAAATTCAAAAACCCTGATGTTTTTAGCATCAGGGTTTTTTTATGTGCGTAAATTGAGGTAATGCAATTAGCCTTGACCTCAATTCAATAAATTTTGATTGAGCTTCTATTTTTCAGCTCGAAGCCAAAATTTTACAATCGCCTAAATTTTGTATGAACGATTCGCCAAGTGTTCAAAATAAGGCAAAATAATTTGCCAATCTGAATTTTTATTTATATGATAGCGGCCATGGAAGCGTGGCAGAGCGGTTTAATGCACCGGTCTTGAAAACCGACGAGGGCGCGAGTCCTCCGTGAGTTCGAATCTCACCGCTTCCGCCATATTCAAAAACCCCAATGTTTTACATTGGGGTTTTTTATTGCCTAAATTTTTGAATAGTTTTTTTCTACAGGCGAAGTTGATATACAGCATGAATATGACATGCTATTAATTATTCACAATAAACAGAAAACATAATTAATAGATTTAGAAAAGGAATTCATCCATGCAAAAACCAGAGCTTATTCATGAACTGGAATGGCAAGCGCGTTGTCAATTGGCGGCACTGTATCGCTTAGTGGCTTATTATAAAATGACCGACTTAATTGATACCCATATCAGCCTGCGTTTAAGTCATGAACCGGAGCATTTTTTGATTAATCGTTATGGTGTGACCTTTGACAAAATGACAGCTTCTGATTTGGTCAAAATTGATCATGAAGGAAAAATTATTGAAACTTATGATGCAGGGAAGATGGTGAATGTCGCCGGCTTTGTAATTCATTCGGCCTTACATCATGCGCGTGCAAATATTAATTGCGTTATTCATACGCATACTGCAGATGGCGTGGCAGTTTCTGCACAGGAACATGGATTATTGCCAATCTCACAACATGCGTTAAAGTTCTATCAGAACATTGCTTATCATGAATATGAGGGTATTGCCTTTTCAACTGAAGAGCGTGAAAGACTGGTACAAGATATGGGGCATTATCGTTGCATGATTTTACGCAATCACGGCTTGCTTGCGACTGGAGAGAGTGTAGCACGGGCATTTCATGAAATTTACTTTTTAGAACGGGCTTGTCAAATTCAAGTAAAAGCGTTGTCGAGTGCTACATTGCATTATCCGAGTCCTAAGGTTTGTGAACATACGTTGCAGCAGTTTGAAAATCCGATGGCCGAGCCCATTATTCAAGCAGCTTGGCAGGCGGCCTTGTCCTTGATTGAAGATCAGCAGTCAGATTATTGTCGATAGTATCATTTTCGATCATCTAGCTTATAGAGTATAGGTGCTATGTCTTATGTGCAGAAGAATAGTCATGGCATGAGCAACGCGTTATCATGTTCGTAGTGGAATTATGAGATGAACTATGAAAATCGTTGCAGATGAAAATCTGGCATTTACTGAGTATTTTTTTTCCGAATTTGGTGATATAAAGCAAGCGGCAGGTCGAACATTGACCCATGATGATGTCAAAGAAGCCGATGCATTATTGGTACGATCAGTGACTCAAGTAAATGCAGAGTTAATTCAACAGACCGCACTCAAATTTGTCGGTAGTGCTACGATTGGAACAGATCATTTAGATATTAATGCTCTAGAAAAGCAGGGCATTGCTTGGTCAAATGCCGCAGGTTGTAATGCACAAGCGGTTGCTGAATATGTGATTACTGCATTGCTTTATGTTAAACCTGAATTGTTGAATGCAAATGAACAATTTACCTTGGGCATCGTTGGCTTAGGTAATGTCGGTTCACGTTTAGCCGTCATGGCAGAATTATTCGGTTGGAATGTCATTGGCTATGATCCATTTGTGCAATCTGATCAGGTGAAACAAGTTGAATTTGCAGAATTGTTAAAAAATGCAGATGCGATTAGTATCCATGTGCCACTAACTAAAGTGGGGGAATATCCAACCTGTCATTTAATTAATGCTGCTGCACTTGCCGCTATGAAGCCTTCAGCGATTTTGATTAATTCCGCGCGTGGGCCAGTGGTCGAAGAAGCTGCCTTAATTGCCGATATTCAACAGACTCAGCGTAAAGTGGTCTTAGATGTTTTTGAACATGAGCCAGAGATTTCAACAGCGTTGTTGGATTTAATTTACGTGGTGACACCCCATATTGCAGGCTATAGCTTGGAAGGTAAAGCACGTGGCACACAGATGATCTATGAAGCATTCTGTCAAACTTTTAATCAACCGATAAATAAAGCTTTTGAAAGTCAGTTGCCCGTCTGTGAGCAGTATTTTACTGGCGCTGACTTTAAGACGGTATTACAGCGTTATTTAAAAGATATTTATGATATCGCTCGTGATGATGCCAACTTACGTGCTTGCCTAAAAGACGGCAAGGTGGATCAAAAAGCCTTTGATTATTTACGTAAAACCTATCCTTTACGCCGTGAATGGGCTGCGCATGGAGGCCCAGCAGCATGAGTCAAATGAACTTTCAGCCGAGTTGTGAACTCACTGCACTTCGTGCACGTGCCACGATGTATGCTCAAATTCGCCAGTTTTTTGCTGCACGTGATGTGCTTGAAGTGGAAACACCTGTGCTTTCACAAGCGGGTGTCACCGATGTGCATTTAGCATCGGTACAAGCTCAGCGTCATGTGAATGGTCAAAAGCAAACGCATTATTTGCAAACTTCACCTGAATTTGCCATGAAGCGTCTGTTGGCAAGTGGCAGTGGGCCTATCTACCAAATCTGTAAAGTTTTCCGTGATGATGAACATGGACGTAAACACAACAGTGAATTCACCATGTTGGAATGGTACCGTCCGGGTTTTAGCTTAAAAGACTTGATGTTTGAAGTGACTGACCTATTGAATGAAACTTTGAAACAGCGCTTTGGTGAAATTCGTCCGACTATTTTGAGCTATAAGCATGCTTTTATGGATCGTTTGGATTTGAATCCGTTACAAGCCACTTTACAAGATCTGAAAGATTGCTGTCGTCGTGTTGGACTTAGCTTAGATCTGGGTGAAGACCGTTTAGGCTATATGGATTTATTGTTTTCGCATTATGTTGAGCCGAGCCTCGGTTTTGATGCGCCAGTGTTCCTTACAGATTTTCCACCGGAAATGGCTTCTTTGGCGAAAACCCGTGTGGACGAAGATGGTGAATTGGTTGCAGCACGATTTGAGCTGTATATCGAAGGTTTAGAGTTAGCGAACGCTTATGATGAACTGATTGATGCGGATGTTTTACGAAGTCGTTTTGAGGCAGATAATGCAGAGCGCGCTAAACTTGGGTTGCATGTGATGCCGATTGATGAATATTTGCTTGCTGCATTACCGCATATGAGTGAGTGTGCAGGTATAGCCTTAGGTATTGATCGATTGCTAATGGTGGCTATGAATCAGCTAAAGCTTGAAAAAGTCATTAGTTTTCCAGCAGCTGTGTCATAAGTGAACTGAATAGCTGCTGTCTATAAATGCTTATACATTTTAGACAGCAGCATAGCTTTCAAATTTAAAAAGGCCTATCAACGTATAGATTGTGATTTAGCGATAATATGTCTAAATATTTATAAAAGATGCAATTTAATTACAGCAGAGTAGCTCAAATTTTATATAAATTATCAATGTCACAATAATAAAAAGAGTAATAAAGGCTATTTCAAGACCTTTATTTCTTTGAATTTTTTTATGATAGAAAACAATGCTGAGTGGGGAAAGAAAAAAGGAGACAATTATCGCCCACAGCCAGTTTAAATTTGGGCTTCTATCAATACTCCCGTCATTCTGTGTAGTCCAGTCTTGATGTGGATGAATAAAATCCACAGCAGCGCTCGCCAATAGAAAAATATTAATATAAAACATAACTCCCAAAACTATATAAAAAGGAATAGAGCTTATAAATGAACGCTTAATTATTAAGGAGCCTAAGGCTAACATTCCAAAAAATATCATGATGAGCTGTGGCAAACTTTTTAAAAGGGTTTGGGTAAAGCCCATCCCTACTAGGAGTCCGCAAAAGACAATAGCAATCAATATATTGGAAAGTTGTTTCTTCATTATTTTTATTCTTTTTACCAGTCTTAAATTGGGTTGAGTATCAGTATTTAATTTTCAGAGATGACACTAGATTATTTCAATTTTTCATTTATTTCAAAATACTTCGGCAGGCTTAACAGCAATGATGAAAGTCAATCCTCTCATTTCTGAGAGGATTTATTTTAAGCTGTAGGCGTGTTATGGCCGAGTTCATGCTTGAATTGTCCGATAGCTTCAATTCGTTTCTGAATCAACATTTCACCAATATCAGGGCCTTTCACATCTGAAGGTAAGTCAGAAGCCTTGATATTACGAACCACCTGCATGGCATCTAAAACGTATTGAGCTTGCGGATAGGCACGATCCTCTAAACCTAAGCGACCACGTGAATCACATTCACAGGCTTGTACAAAGGCCTCTACGCGTTCAGGACGGCGTAATACATCCATACGTTGTAACAGACGCCATAATGTTCCCGGTTTTAAACTCAGAGCTTGGTGGCATTTTAAATGCTCTTTACACACTGAGATGGCCAATTGTTTGGTATTGGTGGGAACTCGCATACGGTCACAGATTTCGGTAACAGGTTTTACACCACGTTCTTCATGCATGATATGGCGCGGTAACTCATCTACTGGAGTAAGTGCTTTGCCTAAGTCGTGTACCAGTACAGCAAAACGAACATCCAAAGAATAATTTGCACGACACGCTTGTTGTAGCGACATCATGGTATGAATGCCACAGTCTATTTCAGGATGATATTCAGGACGCTGTGGAATACCGTATAACGCATCAATTTCAGGGAACAAGACTTTTAAAGCGCCACAGGCTCTTAATACCTCAAAATATTCATCTGCATGGTCTTCCATTAATGCACGGGATGTTTCCTTCCATACGCGTTCAGGTGTGAGGGCTTCAAGCTCGCCAGATTTGGCAAGCTCTTGCATCAGCTCAAGTGTTTCTTCAGCCACTTTAAAACCTAAAGCTTTATAACGTGCCGCAAAACGTGCAATACGTAAAACCCTTAATGGATCTTCGACGAAGGCATCAGACACATGACGAAGGACACGCTGTTCTAGATCACGTTGACCGCCATAGGGGTCATAGACATTACCTGCATCATCCATCGCTATCGCATTGATCGTGAGGTCACGTCGAATGAGATCTTGTTCGAGTGTGACATTGACGTCGGTATAAAATTCAAAGCCATGATACCCATGTCCAGACTTACGTTCTGTACGGGCTAAGGCATATTCGTCTTTGGTCTCTGGATGAAGAAAAACAGGGAAATCTTTACCCACAGGTTGATAACCTTGAGCAAGTAATTGTTCCGGCGTTGCACCGACAACGACATAATCTTTTTCGTGATAGGGGTGCCCGAGCAAGTGATCTCGAACTGCACCGCCTACTAAATAAACTTGCATGAAAAAACCTCTATTCTTAGAGCAATCATGCTACAGAACAGAGGTTTTCTCAAGTCACAAAGTGTGTTCAGGTCAACTAAATTAGAGTGCTAATTTTTCGTTTTCTTGAATCTCTGCAACAGTTAATGCAGTCATATTCACTAAACGGCGTGTTGTCGCTGTTGGCGTTAAAATATGAACAGGTTTTGCAGCACCCAAAAGAATTGGGCCAATCGTCACGTTACTGCCCGATGTTGATTTCAACAAGTTGAACGAAATGTTCGCTGCATCCAGATTTGGCATAATCAGCAAGTTCGCAGAACCTTTAAAACGTGAGTTCGGGTATGCGAAATGACGAATATTTTCATCCAGTGCGGCATCACCATGCATTTCACCTTCAACTTCAAGTTCAGGTGCAATTTCTGACAAAATATCATAAACCTTACGCATTTTTTGTGCGCTAGGATCGTTTTGGTCTGAACCGAAACTTGAGTGAGAAAGCAATGCTACACGCGGCGTAATACCAAAACGGCGTACTTCTTCAGCCGCTAAAATAGTCATTTCAGCAAGCTGTTCAGCTGTTGGATTACGGTTAATGTAAGTATCGGCAATAAACAAGTTACGGTCTTCAAGCATCAATGCATTCAGCGTGAAGAAATTATTGCGGCCTTCTTTTAGACCAATCACATTGCTGACGAAGTCTAAGTGAATGTCGTAGCTTGAATATGTACCACACAGCATGCCGTCAGCCACACCATGGCGAACCAGCATTGCCGCAATAAGTGTAGAACGACGACGTGCTTCACGCTGAGCATATTCAGGCGTTACACCTTTACGCTGCATGATGCTGTAGTAATCGTCAGCAAACTTATCGTAATCAGGGTTTTTCTCTTGATCGACGATAGTGATGTTCACGCCGTCTTCAAGACGTAGACCTAATTTTTTGATGTTTGCTTCAATGACTGCAGGACGGCCTACAAGAATTGGTTTTGCTAAACCTTCATCAACAGCAATTTGTACTGCGCGAAGTACACGTAAATCTTCACCTTCAGCATATGCAATACGTTTTGGATCAGTTTTCGCTTGCGCAAAAATTGGTTTCATCATGAATGCAGAGTTATAAACAAACTCAGACAAACGTTGACGATACGCAGAGAAGTCTTGAATTGGACGAGTTGCAACACCTGAATCCATCGCTGCTTGCGCAATAGCAGGTGCAATTTCAAGAATCAAACGTTGATCTAATGGGCGCGGAATGAGGTAATCACGACCAAATGAAGCAGATTTTTCACCATATGATGCAGCATCAGCTTCGACATGTGCCATGCGAGCAATCGCATGTACACAAGCAATCTTCATCTCTTCATTAATTGTGGTTGCACCAACATCTAGTGCGCCACGGAAGATATAAGGGAAGCAAAGCGCATTGTTCACTTGGTTTGGATAGTCTGAACGACCAGTTGCCATAATCACGTCTGGACGTGCTTCATGTGCATGTTCAGGAAGAATTTCAGGGTCTGGGTTAGCAAGGGCAAAGATGATCGGATCTTTCGCCATGACTTTAACCATTTCTTTGGTCAAAATACCTGCTGCAGAAAGACCAAGGAACATGTCCGCACCTTCCATTACATCAGCAAGCTGAGAGCCTTCGATATCTTGAACATATGCTTTTTTAGACTCATCCAAGCCTTCACGTTTAGTGGTCAATAAACCGCGTGAATCTGCCACAACGATGTTTTCTTTTTTCACGCCAAGTGCACAAAGTAAGTTCAAACATGAAAGGGCAGCAGCACCTGCGCCAGAAGCGACAATTTTGATTTCTTCAATTTTTTTGCCATTGAGTTGAAGTGCATTCAGTAATGCAGAACCCACAATGATTGATGTACCGTGTTGGTCATCATGGAACACAGGAATATTCATGCGTTCACGAAGTTTTTGCTCGATGTAGAAACACTCTGGGGCCTTGATGTCTTCAAGGTTGATACCACCGAAAGTTGGTTCCAATGCTGCAACGATATCTACGATTTTGTCTGGATCGTTTTCAGCAATTTCAATGTCAAAAACATCAACACCAGCGAATTTTTTGAATAGAACGCCTTTACCTTCCATAACAGGTTTTGACGCTAAAGGACCAATGTTACCTAAGCCCAGTACGGCTGTACCGTTACTGACTACAGCAACAAGATTACCGCGCGCTGTGTAAAGTGCAGCAGTAGATGGGTCGCGTTCAATTTCTAAACAAGGTGCAGCGACACCTGGCGAGTATGCGAGGGCTAAATCGTGTTGGTTGACCAATTGTTTGCTTGGTGTAACGCTGATTTTCCCCGGAGTTGGAAATTCGTGATAATACAAAGCCTGCTGTTTTAAAGATTGATCGTCCATCTGTATCTCGATTGTGTTTTGTTTATCCAATATAAAGCTGCAATGCTTGCTTTATCCGCTTGAATATAACATTAGTTGCACAGTTGGGACAGTCGAAGTCGCGTCTTTTTTAGACAATCTTATAGCTCAGGCATAGTGACTTATATTAAGTAAGTATAAGCAGGCGAAGAGATATTATTTTCAAGGAACACGGTTGCCTCTTCTTGTGGCAGTGGCTTAGAGAAAAAATAGCCTTGAGCAATGTCACATTCTAAGTCTTGTAGATACTGTAACTGCTGTTCAGTTTCAATCCCTTCAGCGACTACCGTCATGCCCATCGCTTTACCCATGGCAATCATGGCACTAACGATGGCCAATTGTTTATTTTCACCAATTTTAGAGATAAAACTGCGGTCTATTTTTAAGATATCAATTGGAAAATCAGCTAGATAGGATAGAGAAGAATAGCCCGTACCAAAGTCATCAAGTGAAATATTGATCTTTCGTTTTTTTATTTCATTTAACAGTTCACGTACTGAATCTAGATTTTCGACCAAAGAAGATTCTGTAATTTCCAGTTCCAGACTGGCACCATCAATCTGATTGGCATCTATCGCTTCATCGAGATCATTTAATAATTGTCCACGGCGCAGTTGCTGTGCAACAATATTGACGGATACACAAATATTTTGATAACCCAAATTATTCCAAAAGCGAATTTGCTGCGCGGTTTTTTGCAGGACAAAACGCCCGATATCCGAAATTAAACTGGTTTGTTCTGCTAAAGGAATAAATAAGCCCGGTGGTATTAAGCCTTTTTCAGGATGATTCCAGCGCACCAAGGCTTCAAAACCGTAAATATTTTTATCACGGAAATTGATCTTCGGTTGGTAATACACCACCAGCTCATTATTTTGAATGGCTTTACGTAAGTCTCGCTCCAAGAAGATACCTTGTTCTAATAATGCAGTATTTTCATTGGAATAATAACGTGTAGTATTGCCTCCCAAATTTTTGGCTTCGCTCAGCGCTTGTTCTGCACAGTTATTTAGATAATCTAGCTGACGGCCATGTTCAGGGTAGAACGCGACGCCCATCGATAAAGTGATGACATGATCTTGGCCAAAAATATTAAATGGAATGCTAAAGGCTTTATTGATGCGTTCACAATGCTCTTGCACAGAAGGGCGGATGTGTGAAATTTCATACACAATCGCAAAATCATCGCCATTTAAGTGTGCGACAAACAGAGCTTCGGCATTGGTTAGACGTAAACGCTGTGCGACTTGGCGTAACAGTTCGTCACCACCATTATTGCTGAGATATTCATTTAATGGACGGAAGCGATCGATGTTTAAACGAATGACGGCCAACTGTTTAATCGAATCTTGTTGCGAAACTAAATACTGATGCAGTTGATAGTTGTAATAAAAACGGTTCGGTAAATCCGTTAAGGTGTCATAATTTTCTAAATACGATAAACGTTGTTCTTGCAATTTACGTTCGGTTAAATCTGAGACAATTCCAATGTAATGGGTGACGCGATTTTGATCATCGGTAATCGCATTAATATGCATCCATAGCGTCAGTTCTTTACCTGAAAGAAATTTTTCGTGCAATTCCCCATCATACTCACCAATTTTCAGCACTTGCTTAATGATCGAATAGTGCATACTACGTTGAATTGATTTGTAATTTGCAGTGATATCAAAAAGATGTTTACCAATAATTTGGTCGTAGTTAAAGCCGGTTAATTGTTCGTAAAACGGATTGACTTCGATATAGCACAGCTCTTCATTTAAAATGAAAATCCCTTCAGCAGCTTGTTCGAGTACACTGGCTGCAAGTTTTAAACGTTCTTGAGATGTCCGTTCTTGATGGATATCACGTCGAATACCGACCATGCGCAATGGCTTACGATTATCTGGATCGCGTTGAATGACCCGTCCAATATCATGTACCCAACTCCATTTTCCTTGACTGTTTTGAATCCGATAGGTGGCCTCATAACGGTTTTTAAATCCACGTAGATGTTGAATCATCGCTGATTTAAAATGTGGGATATCATCAGGATGGATCACATGTTGTAACTGTTGCTGATGCTCTTTCGAATGTCTAAGGGTTTTTTCTTGCTTATAGTTGGTGACAACGATTTTACGGTCTTTGATATTCCAATCCCAAGGACGTAAACCTGCAATTTCATGCGCAAGGACTAAATTGGCTTGTTGGTTTTCTAAATCCTTGTTCATTTGCTCAATGTCGAAGGTCCGCTCTTTGACTTTCTGTTCAAGGATTTGGTTACCTAGCTGTAGTTGTAATTCGATGTCTCTTGATTTGTTGACTTCTTCTTGGAGCTGCTGACACAGTTCATCAGTCCATTTGACTTGTTGCTTGGCACTATCGACCAATAGGTTGTTTTTAGCATGTAAAGTCGATACACGACGATGAATGCGATATGACGTCATGGCGCACATTAGAATCACAATAAGCCCAAAATTAATACTCAGGCTAAATAAGTGATTTGAACCATCTAAGAAAAAAAACTGTGCAATCAGATAGGGCACAATAGATGGAATAAATGCCAAACAAAAATAATTGAGTTTTTGCGTTAAATAGGTCAAACCAAAGGTTTGTGTCACGATCAAGAGTAGGGCAGAGAGTGTCAGGGCTTGAATTGGTTCAAAGCTTTGATTGGTCGCAGGCAAATAATAAAAAATTAAAAAAATACCGCTCGCAATCAGTGTGCCGACAGAAAAACACTGAAATTGTAGCCAACGATGCGCAATCATCAGTGAATATTGTTCGGGTTTAAAATAAACGGTGCTCATCAGCCAGCATAAACTGACAAAAACTTCGGTAAAAATAAACCAAATATTGAAATACAAAGATGGCGATTTATAAAAAATTTGATATATCGAAAAAATATATAAGCAAATAATCAGGATACTGACTAAAAAATAGCGGCTATGGCGAATCGTGTTCGCAATTTGAGCAGTATGATTGTACTGCTTGATATATTCATCTTGTTTATACATCATGAATATAAAAACCCTGCCTTAACTAAATCTAGATCGTTGTATTTGTATTGTTCCTGAGAGTATTTGTTTATTCTTGGTAACAAATAAATTGTTTTTATTGACTCTAGGGTAATTGCGTTACAAATAAAAAGCAATATCAAGGATGCCATCATTGATGCTTTCAGATGAACTATCGAGTAAAAATTAAATAAATTTATAATTTAAAATTGAAAGTGCAACTACAGGTGCAGTTTCTGTGCGAAGGACACGTTCACCGATACACCAGTTCACGAAACCCTTCTCATTTGCTGCGCTGATCTCTACTTCGCTCAAGCCACCTTCAGGGCCAATCAGTAAGGCAACGTGCGGGTCAGCATCAGCTAATACATCAACTTCATCTTTATTGGGTGCGAGCACCAATTTTGTTGTCGGTAGGTCACTTTCCAACCATTTTTCAAGGGAAAGAGGCGGAAGTACTTTAGGAACAATGTTGAGTCCACACTGTTCGCAAGCAGCAATAGCGATGCCTTGCCAATGGTCAAGTTTCTTTTGATCACGATCGTACTTCAAACGCATCTCACAACGTTCTGAAGTGAGTAGTTGAATTTCAGAAACACCGAGTTCCACCGCTTTTTGAATCGCATAATCCATGCGGTCGCCTTTGCTCATCACTTGACCCAATAGTGCCGTAAAATGTGGTGTGCGATTGCTTGGATTGAATTGCAAAACTTTGACGGCAGCCGACTTTTTAGCGATTTCAACCAATTCAACATGGTATTCGCCACCTTGCCCATTGAACAAAGTGGCTGTTTCGCCCACTTGAGCACGTAAAACTTTTACCCAGTGATGAAACACTGTTTCCGTTAATTCAACAGTCGTATCAACAGTTAAATCAGCTTCAATATAAAAACGTGGCATTAAAGTTTTACTCTCAAAAAGGTCGAAATGTCTTATGCAAGACCGAGGTCTTTCACAAGTTGACGTGTAGGGTCAGTGGTGTTCATGGTGTAGAAGTGCAGGCTTGGCGCACCACCAGCAATCAGGCGTTCGCAAAGTTTTACAATCACTTCATGACCAAAGGCTTTGATTGACGCTGTATCGTCGCCATAAGTCGCAAGCTGTTTGCGAATCCAACGTGGAATTTCTGCACCTGTACCATCAGCAAAGCGAATTAAATTACTTGCATTGGTAATAGGCATGATGCCTGGAGCGACAGGAATGTTCACGCCTTCTTTTTGAATGCGCTCTACAAAGTAGAAGTATGCATCTGGGTTAAAGAAGAACTGTGTCAAAGCTGCATTTGCGCCCGCATTGGCTTTATCGCAGAAACGTTTGATGTCGAGATCAAAACTGTCTGCTTGCGGGTGCATTTCTGGGTATGCTGCAACTTCAATTTTGAAATGATCACCAGTGTGCTCACGAATGAAACGTACCAAGTCCGTTGCATAAGGTAATTCGCCTAAACCCACCTGACCTGAAGGCAAGTCACCGCGAAGCGCAACAATACGGTCAATACCTTGTGATTTATATAAATCCAGCAATTCAGCAATACGTGCTTTGCTATCACCAATACAAGACAGGTGAGGGGCAACCGGTGTGCCTTTACCGTTGAAATCATTCAATGTAGACAAAGTGCGTTCACGGGTAGAACCGCCTGCACCATATGTTACAGAGAAAAATTCAGGATTTAATAATTGAAGTTCTTGGTGTACAACTTTAAGTTTTTCCGCGCCCGCATCAGTTTTGGTCGGGAAAAACTCAAAGGAAATAGGAATCTGTTTTGACATGTTCAAATCCTTTTTTATAAATACTTTTTATTTAGACCTCTCCCTAACCCTCTCCTAAGAGGAGAGGGAACGTTCATTATAAATTTACTTAATAATGAAAAGTCCCTTCTCCCTATGGGAGAAGGCTAGGATGAGGGGGAATATAAAACTTAGTATTTATAAGCCTCAGCTTTGAACGGGCCTTCAACTTGAACACCGAGGTAATCCGCTTGTTCTTGAGTCAAAGTCGTTAATACGCCACCGAAACCTGCAACCATTGCAGCAGCAACTTCTTCGTCTAATTTCTTAGGAATAAGTTCTACGCGGATCGCAGCTTGTTTTTGATCTTCAGGAAGATCAGCAAATTTTTCAGCGAATAGGTGCATTTGACCCAATACTTGGTTGGCAAAAGAACCATCCATAATACGTGAAGGGTGACCGGTTGCATTACCAAGGTTCACCAAACGGCCTTCTGAAAGAAGAATAAGGTAATCATTTTCATTTTCTGAACGATACACTTGGTGAACTTGTGGCTTAACTTCAACCCACTTATAACCACGTAAGTAATTTGTGTCGATTTCAGTATCGAAATGACCGATGTTACAAACTACAGCGCCAGCTTTTAATGAATCAAGCATTGCAGCGTCACATACGTGGTAGTTACCAGTTGTTGTTACGATCAAGTCAGTATTTTGAAGAAGATCAAGGTTGATGTCTTCTTTCTTACCCGTTTGAATGCCATTTTTATACGGAGCAACAACTTCGAAACCGTCCATGCATGCTTGCATTGCACAGATAGGGTCAACTTCAGTGACACGTACAATCATACCTTCTTGACGAAGTGATTGAGCAGAACCTTTACCTACGTCACCATAACCGATTACAAGTGCACGGCGGCCAGATAAAAGCATATCTGTACCACGTTTGATGGCATCGTTTAGTGAGTGACGGCAGCCGTATTTGTTGTCGTTTTTAGACTTAGTGACAGAGTCATTTACGTTAATCGCTGGAACTTTTAAAGTACCGTCGCGGTGCATTTCGTAAAGACGTTGAACACCTGTAGTGGTTTCTTCTGTAATACCGTGGATTTTAGCAATCACTTCAGGATATTTTTCGTGAACAAGCGCAGTTAAGTCACCGCCATCGTCCAGAATCATGTTGGCATCCCAAGGTGTACCGTTCACATTGATTTGCTGTTCAAGACACCACATGTATTCTTCTTCAGTTTCGCCTTTCCAAGCAAATACAGGAATACCTGCAGCAGCGATTGCAGCAGCAGCGTGGTCTTGAGTAGAGAAGATGTTGCATGAAGTCCAGCGTACTTCTGCGCCCAATTCAACTAGAGTTTCAATTAAAACTGCAGTTTGAATAGTCATGTGGATACAGCCTAAGATTTTCGCGCCAGCAAGCGGTTTAGCCGCTGCATAGCGTTTGCGAAGACCCATTAGGGCTGGCATTTCTGCTTCTGCGAGTTTGATTTCTTTACGGCCGTAGTCAGCTAGTGAAATATCGGCAACTTTGTAATCTGTAAATGAAGCATTAACCGCGTTCATCACGATCTCCTTAATAAAAACAATTGATCATTCAGTTCGCGGATGCCGTTGTTGATTGGAACGAGTGTCCAACCGAATCGTCGAGCCTAGCGATCTTATATTTAGTGCCTATAAGAAAGTCGCAGCATCCCTCGACTAGGGCAGTATTGTACTTGGAAATAGAGTGAGTTCCAATCAAAAATTGGTTAATATGTAGATGAATAATCTGATAATAAAAAGATAATAACGTACATATCATGAATATATTAAAATTTAATATTTTCCTAGTTTTACTCGTATCTTCACAAGCTGTCTCAGCAAGGCGAGGCGACTTTTCACCACAAGATATTTTTTTTCTGCCTTTAATTTTGATTGGGGTTTTATCCTTATTTAAATTTTCAGGCTTTATTGAAAATTATACGAAAGGCTTAAATTTAACCCTTAGAGTAGTCATAAAAGCAGTGAGTTTTATTATTTTGATTGGCATCATTGCCCTTATAATTATCGGGATAGGGCTAATTTCTGAGTATATTCCTGAAAAATGGTCGATGATATTCTAGTGCAATTTTAAATATAAAAAATTGGAAGCTAATAATGAAAAAATTAACTGCATTCATATGCTTGTGTTTTTCAGCACTAACATATGCCAACGATTCAACAGGCTATGTGGCAACAGGCGGTGTGCAATACCTGAAAAATAAAGATATTCAAATGTTCAGTGAAGACCTGTTTATTAGTAAAAAAATCATCAAGGTCGATTACCAGTTCAAAAATTTAAGCAATAAAGATGTGACTGAAACCATACTCTTTCCACTGCCAAAAGTTGAAAACTTCTTTGAATCTGATTTTGCCAATACTGAAAAATTGCTAAAAAGTTTTAAAGTTCAGGTGAATGGAAAAACGATTCAGCCTGAAATGCATGTGCGCACTTTTATTCAAAAAGATGAAAAAACAGCCCCGATTGATATGACGGAGAGTTTTAAGCAATGCGGGTTTACGGAAAAAGACATGCTGAATCCGTGGAGCAGGCAAGATGATGAATATGAAACTTTCGAGGAAAAACTCAGAAACTGTAAAAATGCAGCTTTGCAAAAAGTTTTGCCCAAAGATCCGAGTGAAGTCATTTCATGGTCATCTCAGGTAATTTACAGCTGGAAGCAAACCTTTAAAGCCAATGCGCTCACACGTGTACAGCATCAATATGCACCGCTGGTGGGCGGGTCTGTGGCTTTATATCCTGATGAATATAATCAAAGTTATTGTATGGATCAAAAGTTTAAGGCAGGACTCAGAAAGGCCAAATCACAGCATGCACCATTTCAAGCGCTGGGCTATATCTTAAAAACAGGCGCCAATTGGGCAAAGCCTATTCAAGATTTTAAGCTGACTATCGAGCGTGATGCTAACGAACTGGTTTCATTTTGCTGGGCAGGTAAAGTCAAAAAACTGAGCGATACGCAATTTCAAATGACTGAAAATAATTTTGTACCGAAACAAGATTTGGACATTATTTTTGTGAGTAAACGTCCGTCATAAGACATAATCCAGCAAGAGATATAACCAAAGTAATGAGCCTAGAAAAATTTAAATCATATGCTGCATATTTCTTGGGAATGTGTGCCTGTTTATATGGTTGTTATACTTTTTTCTATGAAAATGACAAATGGCATTTGTTGCTGTTTTCAATAATGTTGTACGGCTTGCTGTATGCAGTATTTAGATTTATCAGCAAAAAATCATGGAGCTGGTTGTGTCATGGCCTCAGTTTTATTGTTTTGTATAGCACTGTTTTAGCCATATTTTTTAGTTCAAGTTTTTTACAAATTAAAGAATTTCAACTGACTCATCCCAACTGGATTTTGGCAGATCAGGTTCAGATTAATCAAGTTGAAATTGATGATTATAGGCAAAGGCGTTCACTGCAATATGCGTATACGCGAGTGCAATACCAATACATGCTGAATGAGCAAATAAGTACAGGTGTTGCAGATAAACTTGACCCGCAATATATGCTTTGGTTTCTTGAAACGTCGCAGGATTTAAGAGTCAGAGCAGCACTCAAAACTGAGCATGCAATACATCAGCAGCAGTATTCAGTGTATGTAAATACTCAAAATCCGAATCAATCCCGATTTTTTCTTAACCAAGACTATTTTGAACTTCGTAATTCAGGGTTTGCATGGCTGATTTACGGCCTTCAAATGCTGTCCTTGGTTTTAGTTCTTATCGTTGTCATTTTGCTGTGGGATGCCTTTTCTGATTCGAAAGAATCTAAGACAGCTAAAATAAGTAAGACTAAGCCTAAGGCAAAGGTGTAAAAAGCTAAACCTGATATGGAGTAAACATCTTCGTCCTAAAAAACTTCTGCACTAGGGATAAATTTTTTTTGATGCGGCACAACTATGTTTATAAAAATTGCCGTACAAATCGCGCTGATTTGTTTATTATCACTGCAGATTTAAGTTGTGAGTTCTTATTATGTCTTTGGAAATGCCTGAAGAATTAGCCAATCTTGAAGCCAATGGTGGCATTTATGCGGTGTGGATGTTGCTGCAGCACTTAGGTATAGATGCAGATATTCAGCAACTCATCGAAGTTTGCGCTTATGACGCTGACCATGGCACAACAACCATTGGTTTAGCTGTAGGACTGAAAAAGTTTGGTTTTCAAGTAAAGTTTTACACAGAGCATGATCCTGAGCTGCAGGACAGTGAAAAACGCAGTTATGCAGAAGCAGACCAATTGGAACTACCTATATTGCCTGCAATTGGCTATGCACAAATTCAGCAGGCTTTTGAACAAAATCAGTTTGTGATTGTGTATTACGATACTCTAGAGGGCGTGGGGAATCATTCTTTGGTGTATGACATTGACGAAACTGAAATTAGTTTCTTTGACAGTTTTGATGCCATGCCAGCAGAGGTATTTGAACAGCAACGTGGGGCAGAGGGCATTTGCCGACAAGTGATTACTGTAGACGTAAATAATTATGTGGCGAGCTGAGCCATTTTGTTAAAAGCAAAAAGCCCATCATGAGATGGGCCTTTTTCTTTGTGATTTAAGCTTTGGGCTGTTCGGCCGCATTGGCTTTTTCATTCCAAAAATCTGCTTTTTCTTCATCAGCGTCGATGCCTAATCCATTAGCATAAATAAAAGCCAAATCACGCATGGCTTGAACTTCACCTAATTTTGCAGATTGTTCAACCAGTTCAATGGATTTAGCGACATCTTTTTCCACCACATCGCCGCGACGGTAAAAATTGGCGAGTTCTAAAATTGCAGCAGGATGGTCATGTTTTGACGCTTGTTCTAACCAGCGGTGCGCATGCTTAAAATAGGTTTTAGATTCTTCAGGATCTTCTTCGAGCATATCTTTGGCATAGACTACATAGCCTTCACCCAGCCAATACATCGCTTCTACATGACCTAACTGAGCTGCTTTGAGTGCCCATTCTTCAGCAAGTTCAACATGCTCATCATTTTCACTTTGCATATAAATTTCAGCCAGTTCAAATTGAGCATCTTTATTGCCTGCCATAGCGCGGTTATATAAAGCAGGAGAGATTGAAAGTTCAGACATGTGTAATCCAAAAGAGCAGAATAGGCATAGCCTAATCGGTTGGCATGAAAAAAGCCAATCCGAAGATTGGCTTTCAATGTTTAGAGATCGTTGTCTAAAGAATTAAAATTTCAATAACACTGCAGACAATACAAATATGACAACTAATGCACCAATAATTTTCCAAAAATATTCAGCGATATAACTAATACATAGCCCGACAAATAAAGCCGCAATGGTCAGCGCGCCAAACCAATAACTGATGTTATTGCTCGGCGTGCCAAGTGAGAGGCAAATTATCAAGGCAATAATCAATAGCGCCCAGCCGACTAACGTGGCTAAGCGTGTTTGGCCCACACTTAACTCTTTGCTGTAGAACTGCTTTTGATGTTTAGACATGCTGCTTGCCAAGGCAAAAAAACCTAAGCTACTCAGTGCCCAAATCAGGAGAAAGAACATCATGCTTCAACCTCCTTTGTGCCACGTGCTTTTTTAACAGGCAGTCCTTTATGCTTTTTCACTTTGTAAAATGAATAGGCAAACAAGATAGCCAAAAGCCACATTGCAAGATCAAAGGATGCAATCATCCATTGGCCATTTACCATGGTATTCCAAAGCGCTTGACCACCAGTCATGAAGTTTACAATCGGCAGTAAGGCAAAAATTGCTGTAGCAAAAGCTAAAAGTTCTAGCCACGCTTGACGGTGCGTACGGAAAATCGCATAAACGAGCGTCAGTAGCCAAACAATAAAGAAACTACGAATTTCTAATTCCGAACGGTTTTCAAGCTGTACGGGAATAAAACGGTTGGCATAGAAAAATGCTGCACAGGCAATGGGTAAACCAATAATCGCTGCAATATTGGTCACTTCAACCGTGCGGTAGCCAAATGATTTAAAGCCTTGTTTTTGCTGTTGCGGCGCACGTTTTACACACCACAGAATGAGACCTGTAGCGACCATCAGGGTGCCTACAATCCCTGAAATAAACAGCAGCCAACGTAGTGCTAAATCTACACCGCGTGCTTCATGCAGCGTAGTGACTACATTGTAAATACCCATCGGTACAGAAGGTTGCTTTAACTTGGCACTTTCGTCAGTTAAGTCTTTGCCAGTTACGCCATCAAATTGTTTACTTGCATAGACATTTCGATACGCGACACTTTCACCATGTAAGGCGCGTAGTTCAATTTTAGCTTGGTCTGTATTCGGTGCAATGATGCTAACGGTACTAATCGGATTAGTTTTCCATTCATTCTGAACCGCAGTCACGATCGGCGCTAAGTTGGTCAACGGCGCAGCAACGACAGGTTGCTCTTCACGTTTAGAGCGACGATCTCCTCGACCTTCACCACGGCTCTCAGCACGATTTTCGCCTTGGTTTTGTGCAGAATTGGCACGGGTTTGCTGTGGGCGTTCGCCACGTTCTTCACGTCCTTGAGCAGATTCACGTCCTTCAGGTTTATTTTCCTGAACCAATGCACGATTTTGTTCTTGTAAAAATTGTCCACGGTTTTCATAAATACGCTCAATCCCCCAAGGCATGATTGTAAATAACAGCAGCAACAGGCCACTAAAGGTGATCATGATGTGGAAGGGAAGCGCAAATACTGCGGTTGCATTATGTGCATCGAGCCAAGAACGTTGTCCTTTACCTGAACGGAAGGTAAAGAAATCTTTAAAGATTTTTTTATGAGTAATCACACCACTAATGATGGCAACTAACATCAACAGTGTCGCTATCCCGACAAACCATCGCGTCCACATACGTGGCATACCATAAAGTTCGAAATGGAAACGATAGAGAAAATTACCACCACGCGTATCGCGCGGCTCAAGCACTTCACCTGTAGCACTATCAATGTAGATTTGTTTACCACCACGGCGTGCGCGAGGGTCTTCACCTTGTTCACGAACGGTAATTAATGTGGCATTTTGACGCGTATTTGGCAGCAAAATATTCCAAGCACCTGCATTCGGATGATTTTGCTGTAAATAATTCAGTGCGACTTCAGTTTGTTGGACTTGTGAACTGGCTGGAACAGATTGATGCAGCTCAGGTGTCATCCAAACATTGATTTCATTTTTAAAGAAGCTCAGGGTTCCGGTCAGGAAAATAGCATACAGCAACCAACCTAAGATTAGGCTAGCCCATGTATGCAGCCAAGACATGGACTGGCGAGGCCCCTCTACTTTTGCATCAACACGCATTTTAGCTTCCCATCATCATGTAAATGGCATACAAACACACCGCAGGGATCACAATGCCTAAAGTTGCTTTGAGGGTTTTATTCACCATAAAGACCCAAATAAATGAACAGCTCCACAGGATAAATGCAATTAAAGTTGCACTCATGGCTGCACTTCCACGGTCTTCGCTAAACACATCTGCGATCACGATGGCCGATAGCATCGCGACAACATATCCGCCCACTAAAGCGAGGGCAAAGCGATAGAAAATCATCAAGCGATAGGTAAATAGAGAAGGAGTGTCTTTACGCGTTTTAGGCAGCGCAGATGTGAGGGGTGTCACAAGTGCCTCAGGTGGTGAGCTATTCATAAAATACTTAAGCGCTTGGGAATTGTATTAAAGTTAATCTAAATGATAACAATTATTATTAATAATTAGAATAATGTATTCACAAAATTATTGATTTTTCAGCATGCTGAGTAGAAATGGATTTAAAAAGAGGGGAATTGAAGGCAAAAAATAGCGACTGAAGTCGCTATTTTAGAATGCAAGAATGCTTATGTGTCTACATTATTGCTCTTGTTGAATGCCTGCAACTAACCAGTCTTGATCAGAACCCGCAGGCTTAACAAAATGCCATACTTCAGCAAATGGCTGTGGCAGGCTATTTAAGTCTTCACTTACAGTACCTGTAAAACGCACACTTACAACGTATTGACCATTTTCGTTAGCAGAATCGACAACCATAGCATTTAAGTTAGAAAACTCAGCAACGTCTTCATCTTTATTCGCCATAATGTCGTTATACATCGACTGGTAAAGATCAGGCGTTAAGTAACGCTGAATTTCAGAAATGTTGCTTGCAGTATTCATCGATTGAATGTGATTAAAACGCTGACGTGCAACACGTAAGAATGTTGCTGGCTCTGTACCATCCGGCAATTGATTGCCGCTGTTGGTATAGGCAGCACCAAAAGGCGCGTTCGTTGCTGCAGCTGCACCAAATGGAGCATTTGAAGCTGCTGAATTACCGCCTACAGAATTACCAAAAATATTTGTATTGTCATTACCTGCACGAGGTGCAGCATTTTGTTGGCCAAACGGTGCATTGTTTGCACCGCTGTTTGGCGCATAAGGATTGTTAGCGGCTAGTTTTTTTTTTGCGCCCATCTTACGGAAAATGAAGAAGGCAACAGCAGCGGCAAGTAAAATCCAGATCCAGCCTGGAATACCACCTTTCTCTTCCTGTTGTTGAGCTTGCGCTTCAGAAGCTGCTTGACCGTTATTGTCATCGGCCATCGCATTTGCAGCGACAGCACCAATTGCAGCACCAGCCACACCTGCAGCAACCATTCCGCCCACATTCGAGCCAGATTTTGCTGGAGCGCCAGCAGTTGCAGGCTGTTGAACAGGAGCAGATTGACGAGGTTGCTGATAAGACTGAGTTGGAGCAGCTTGACGGCTCATACCATGGCTTTTACCACCACCGGCACGTTTCGCTTCTGCAATCGGCGCTACCAAAAGGGCTGCTGTTAAAAGAGCAGTCATCAAACCACGCTGTCGAACTTCCATCAAATTTTCCTATATCTATATAAAGTTAAAATAGCCATCTAGTTATGCCGCCATTTGTACTGAATTTCAATAGAACATCGGTAAAAAATTGAAAATTCATTCAAAATAAACTAATCAACGTGACTAAGACTCATCGGTGAGCGTAATTGCCTGACTCAATGCCTCATGTAAACGTGCGACAGAAATAATTTCTACACCTGAAATGGGTTTTTGCGGTGCATTCCCACGCGGTAAAATAATGGTTTTAAAACCATGCTTAATGGCTTCTTTGAGTCGTTCCTGTCCATTGGGTACAGGACGGATTTCGCCTGAAAGTCCAACTTCACCAAATACGGCCAAATGCTGTGGCAGGGCTTTAGCTCTTAAGCTAGAGGCACAGGCTAAAAGTACTGCAAGGTCAGAGCCGGTTTCCGTGATTTTTAAGCCACCCACGACATTGACATAGACATCTTGTCCTGCGGTTTGTACGCCACCATGACGGTGCATAACGGCTAAAAGCATGTTTAAACGGTTTTGTTCTAAACCTAAGGCCACGCGTCGAGGTTGTCCGTGCGCATCATCTACCAAAGCCTGAACTTCAACCAAAAGTGGACGTGTACCTTCACGGCTAATCATGACAATGGAACCCGGAATGGCTTCATCATAACGACTCAGGAAAATGGCGGAAGGGTTTGATACCTCGCGCAGACCTTTATCAGTCATGCCAAATACACCAAGCTCGTTGACCGCACCAAAACGGTTTTTCACCGCCCGAATCATACGGAAGCGCGAGTCAGACTGACCTTCAAAATACAAAACACAATCGACCATGTGCTCAAGCACGCGAGGGCCTGCCAAAGAACCTTCTTTCGTTACGTGACCGACAATAAACAATGCTGTGCCACTATTTTTGGCAAAGCGGGTCAGGAGTGCAGCCGATTCACGAATTTGGGAAACACCGCCCGGCGCAGACTGGAGTGTCTCGGTGTATAGAGTTTGGATCGAATCTAAAATGGCAACGGCAGGGCGTTCATGTGCCAAAACTTCACAAATACGCTCGACACAGGTTTCTGCCATGACTTTGAGTTGATCGGTCGGCAAATCTAGGCGCTGGGCACGTAGAGCCACTTGAGACAAAGATTCCTCACCAGTGACATATAAGGCAGAACTTTTACTCGCCGCCATATAGGTTGCGGTTTGTAGCAAAATAGTGGATTTACCAATGCCGGGGTCACCACCAATCAGCACAACTGAACCTGTGACCAGTCCACCACCGAGCACACGGTCAAATTCACCAATACCTGTTGCCATTCGAGTTTCATGCGAAACGGAAACTTGATTTAAGGTAGTCACAGCAGCAGCTTGACCTGCATAGCCACCGCCCATTTTCGGCTGTGCACGGTGTGTAACAGCGGGTGCAATACTGACTTCGACTAATGAATTCCATTCACCACATTCGGTACATTGACCGGCCCATTTGGGATGATCAGCACCACATTGTTCACATCGATAGACACTTTTTGCTTTCGCCATAATATTTACTGTGCACAAACTCAAATTGAGTCACAGCATAGCGGTGAATACATCGAAAAACCAAGTTTTTATCGCATGAAATGACTGATGAAGGTCAATTGATGTCGTTTTATTTTCAATAGCTGCACTTTTACATAGTAAGCACTTTATAATAGCGCATTATATTTTTTGAAATGGGTCACCACATGACTGAACTATTACGACATATCGATGCCATCGCACGTGAAAAAAATCGTGATGTGTTATTTGTGCATTTTGAAGAATATGATCATCAACATCCTGAAAAAAATACGGTGCGTAATGATGTTATGCACTGGTTTGACCTGCAAAATATCGACTATTTCCCTTGTATGGGGCTAGAAGGTGAGTCTTTAATCGATAGCTATACAGGTGATTTATACCTTGACGTACCTTTTGATGAAAGCAGCCCTGCATATAAAACTCTCAGTGAATATCTTGAAGATGAACAAGGGAACATGAAAATTCAGGGGGTATTGTTCTTTTCTTTATCCTTGGAAATTGCCCTAGAAATCGAAGCTGATCTGATGGAAGTTAGCGCTGTAGATTCTGAATATGCTGAAAATGAGTTTGGTGACCAATTTGGTGAAGGCTTTATTGAAGATGCTGAATCAGATCCAAAAGATGAAGCGGCCAATGAAAGCAAGACGAAAAACGACAAATTTGATGATGGTCAAATTGGCACGATTCAATAAGTAAATATTGATTTTCAGTCCGAATAAAAAAGCCACGTGAATTCACGTGGCTTTTTGTTTAGCAGGGGATTAGTACAATTCACCTGATTTACGACGTTCAATAAAATCTTTCGATTCTTTTACAATGATGCCTGAGAGCAATAACAGTGCAATACAGTTTGGTGCAGCCATCAAACCGTTAAAGGTATCGGCAAATAGCCAAACGAGATCAAGTGTTACGACACAGCCGACAAATACTGATGCGATGTAAATTAAGCGATAAATCATTACTGATTTTTCACCTAACAGGTAAGTACAGCATTTTTCACCATAATAGCTCCAACCCAGAATGGTTGAATAAGCGAAGAAAATAATACCGAAAGTCACGACCCAACCACCGAAGCCCGGAAGTAGTTTGTCAAAAACACTGATCGTTAATACGGCACCCGTTTGATCACCAAAGCTTTGTCCTGCCATGATGAAGCCCATCACCAGTACGATACCTGTAATTGAGCAAACAATGATGGTGTCTAAGAACGTACCTGTCATAGAGACAAGACCTTGACGTGCTGGGTGGTCAGTTTTTGCAGCCGCAGCGGCAATAGGTGCTGAGCCCATACCTGCTTCATTAGAGAATACACCACGTGCCACACCATAACGAATCGCAGCACCAATCGCACCACCCGCAGCAGCTTCGCCCGTAAATGCATAGCTAAAGATCATTTTTAGTGCAGGGATCACCAATTCAAGGTTGGTGAAAATAATGATTAAGCCACCCAATACATAACCTACCGCCATAATTGGAACAATAAATGAAGAGGCTTTAGAAATGGATTTGATGCCGCCTAAAATAACGAGGGCAGAGAATATGGTGATGACGATTGCAGTGGTGAGTGTGCTGATCCCTAAGCTGTTTTGCACAGCAAGCGCGACAGTATTGGACTGTACTGAGCTCCCAATACCAAAGGATGCTAAAGTACCAAATAGGGCAAATACCACTGCCAACCATTTCCACTTAGGCCCAAGTCCACGTTCGATGTAATACATCGGACCACCGTTCATTTCGCCATTTTCATTTTTATGACGAAACTTTACAGCGAGTACACCTTCACCATATTTGGTTGCCATACCAAAAAGCGCGGTTATCCACATCCAAAACACTGCGCCCGGACCACCGAGCACACAAGCGGTGGCTACACCGGCAATATTACCTGTACCAATGGTGGCAGAAAGTGCGGTCATAAGTGAGGCGAAATGAGAAATATCGCCATCATGTTGATTGGCTTTAGGATGCTTGCCAAAGACTTGTTTGAATGCGAAAGGCAACATGCGAAATTGCCAGAAAAGTAGTCGGAAGGTGAGGAATACACCTGTTCCGACAATGAGGACCAACATGTACGGGCCCCAGACCCATCCACTGAGTGTTTCCATGATATTTTGAATTTCTTGCATAGTATCTTCTTCTTATCGGCCCTGAGTGAGTGAATGCTACATTTTTGATATCTGTAGCAATTGATATGCCATTGTTAGAAACTTCCATGATTTTTGGCATAAATTTTTATCGTTGGTAAAATATTTTTTGCATAAAATTTAAGTTATTACAAGTAAATTGTTGTTTTATTGGTCGCTTTAAAATGTGAACTGGCGCTAAGATTTTTATATATAAGAAAAATAAATTAACTTTGTCACTTAATCCGAAAATATAGATGATGAGAAATAATTTTGTATTTTCTGAAATTTTTACGTTAATTTGTCGCAATTGGAACGCGAAGTTGAATTAAATAATGTCAAATGAAATTCATGGATCGCACGCTGATAGCGGCGATTTGAAACGAAGCTTGTCCAACCGACACCTGCAATTGATTGCGATTGGTGGTGCGATTGGTACAGGTTTATTTATGGGGTCAGGAAAGACCATCAGTTTAGCTGGTCCGTCCATCCTTATTATCTATATGATTATTGGTTTTATGGTTTTCCTCGTCATGCGTGCATTAGGCGAGTTATTACTATCAAATCTTGAATATAAATCTTTTATCGATTTTGCAACCGACTTAATCGGCCCGTGGGCAGGCTATTTTGTGGGTTGGACCTATTGGCTGTGCTGGATCACTATAGGGATTGCTGATTTATCGGCCATCATTTATTACCTGCAATTCTTTAATGGAGGTAACCCGTTCTCGCCGGAAGAAGGGGTGATGATCAGTGTTGCCGCCATTGTATTTATCATGGGGTTAAACCTTGTTACGGTTAAACTTTTTGGTGAATTAGAGTTCTGGTTTGCACTGATTAAGATTATTGCAATCGTGGTGCTTATTGGTGTCGGTCTTTGGATGGTCTTTACCGGTTTTACCTCATCGACAGGTGAAATCGCATCATTCACACATTTATGGTCACATGGTGGTCTATTCCCAACAGGAGTAACTGGCTTCTTGGCAGGTTTCCAAATCGCCATTTTTGCCTTTGTCGGCGTAGAACTCGTGGGTACTACGGCAGCAGAAACCAAAGATCCAGAACACAACTTGCCTAAAGCTGTGAACTCGATTCCGATTCGTATCATTATTTTCTATGTGCTGGCACTTGTGATTGTGATGTCCGTTACGCCATGGAATGCCATTGACCCAAGCATTTCACCATTCGTGAACTTGTTTAGCCAAGCCGGTATTGCTGCTGCGGCGATTATTATGAACTTGGTTGTGTTGTCATCAGTTATGTCATCGATGAATAGTGGTGTGTTCTCGACTTCACGTATGTTGTTTGGTTTATCTCGTGAAGAGCAAGGTCCAAAAGCGTTTGGCCGTCTAAACTCACGTGCAGTTCCGGCAAATGCGTTGTATTTCTCGGCAGTTTGTTTGCTGTTAGGTGCTGCATTACAGTATTTCGTACCGAACACTGTTGAAGCCTTTACATTAGCAACCACACTTTCTACGATTTTATTTATCTGCGTATGGCTCATGATTATCTGGAGCTATATCGTTTACTATAAAACTCGTCCTGAGTTACATGCGAAGTCAACCTTTAAATTACCAGGTGGCTTATATACTTGCTGGCTTGTGATTATCTTCTTCATCGGCATGATTTATGTTTTGTCATTAGAAGCAGATACCATGAAAGCACTCATGGTGAGCCCAATTTGGTTCATCATTTTGATTATTGGTTATTTTGGTTTTTATAAGAAAAAGCACCATTAATTTACATTTTTGAACGGATGTAAAAACATAAAAAGCTGCTCCTGAGGGGGCAGCTTTTTTATTTGAATATGGATTTAATTTACACTAATACACAGTATTCATTAGTGCTAATAGAAGTATAAAACAGCATTCAAATTGATAAGCTATTTCAGTGAAATCAATAGCCTGATCGGTATCGAAAAATACACAAATGTGGTTTGAAAACAGCACCATCAAATTTTGCTTAAATTTAGTGCAGAATGGCAAAAAGCTCACTTGGAATTACAGGGCTTTTCTTTTATCCGCGGGTTGATCACGTTATACTCGGAAAAATCTTTTCATTAGGTACGTTTATGTATCGTTTTATGAATTATAAAATTATTGTATTAGCAAGTGCTGTGCTGCTGACAGCTTGTGGTCAGTCTGGTGCATTGCATTTACCTTCAGATGCAAATGCAGATAAGCGCGCAAAATATCTGATTTATCCAGATACGCCTGCACAGCAAAAGCAGGAAAAACAAGCGGATTCTGTTCCAACTGAATCGGAATCTTCAAATTCTTACCCTACACCTTAATGCTTTTATAGAAAGGATACTTTCATGAGTTTCACCCGTACGAATGGGGTATTGCATGCAGAGCAATGTTCTTTACAACAGCTTGCACAGCAATATGGCACACCGCTTTATGTTTATTCAAAAGCTACTTTTGAAAAGCATTATTCAGATATGGATCGTGCATTTAGCTTTATCGACCATCAAATTTGTTTTGCGGTAAAGTCAAACTCTAATCTTGCGGTGTTAAACGTACTTGCCAAGCAGGGCGCTGGTTTTGATATCGTGACGGGTGGTGAACTCGCACGTGTGTTAAAAGCCGGTGGTGAAGCTTCTAAAATTGTATTCTCAGGTTTGGGTAAAACTGAAGCCGATATCCAAAAAGCATTGGACGTGGGTATTGCATGTTTTAACGTTGAATCACATGCAGAGTTGGATCGAATCCAAAAAGTTGCTGTGGCAATGGGTAAGAAAGCACCGATTTCATTGCGCGTAAATCCAGATGTGGATGCTAAAACGCATCCTTATATCTCTACGGGTTTAAAAGAAAATAAATTCGGTATTCCTTCAGACAGCGTTTTTGACACTTACGCGTATGCGGCGTCGTTGCCAAATCTTGAGATTGTCGGGATTGATTGCCATATCGGCTCACAGTTGACTGAAACTCAGCCTTTTGTTGATGCACTTGATCGTGTCATTGTGATGATCAATCAATTGAAAGAGATGGGTATTCACCTAAAACACATCGATATCGGTGGTGGTTTAGGCGTGACTTACAAAGACGAAGTTCCACCAACTGTTGAAGAATATGCTCAGGCAATGCGTCCGGCTTTAGAAAAATTAGGCCTTAAGGTATATATGGAACCGGGTCGTAGTATTTCTGCAAATGCAGGGGTGTTGTTAACTAAAGTTGATTTACTCAAACCGACCAATCATCGTAATTTTGCCATTATTGATGCTGCTATGAACGACTTAATCCGTCCTGCTTTATATGAAGCTTGGATGGACATTCAGGAAGTAACACCTCGTACAGACATAGAAAAGAAAGACTGGGATGTGGTTGGTGCGATTTGCGAAACCGGCGATTTCCTCGGTAAGCAACGTCAGTTGGCGATTCAAGAAAATGACGTGCTTGCAGTATTGGGTGCGGGTGCTTATGGTTTTGTCATGAGTTCAAACTACAACAGCCGCGGACGTGCTGCTGAAGTGATGGTTGATGGTGATCAGTCTCATTTGATTCGTGAGCGTGAAACCATCGAATCATTATGGGAACGTGAACGTTTATTGCCTTAAGGAGAAATTCGAGATGTTATTAGAATTTACCAAAATGCATGGCCTTGGCAATGATTTTATGGTGGTCGATCTAATTAGCCAACGGGCTTATTTAGATACAGTGACGATTCAGCGTTTGGCCGACCGTCATTTTGGTATTGGTTTTGATCAGCTTTTGATTGTAGAACCACCTGATTTACCCAACGTCGATTTTAAATATCGTATTTTTAATGCGGATGGTTCTGAAGTTGAACAATGCGGTAATGGCGTACGTTGTTTTGCGCGCTTTGTGCATGAACGTAAGTTGACCAGCAAAACCAAAATCAAAGTACAAACCAAGTCAGGTATCGTAGAGCCTGAATTAGGTGCAAATGGTTGGGTGCGCGTTAATATGGGTTATCCACGCTTTTTGCCGCATGAAATTCCATTTATTGCGGAAGAGCCTGAAAACTTATACGACATTGCATTGGCGAATAATGAACAACTCACCATTGATGTGGTGAGTATGGGTAATCCGCATGCAGTGACGATCGTTCCTGATGTCATTACCGCAGACGTTGCTAAAATTGGTCCACAAGTCGAATCGCATGAACGTTTTCCACAGCGTGTAAATGCAGGTTTTATGCAAATTGTGGATGAGAAACATGCACGTTTACGTGTATTTGAGCGTGGTGTCGGTGAGACTATGGCCTGTGGTACAGGTGCTTGTGCAGCGGCAGTATCAGGTATGCGTCGTGGTTTATTAGCCAATTCGGTCGAAATAGAGTTGGCAGGTGGTAAGCTGCAAATTGAGTGGCAAGAAGGTGGTGTAGTCTGGATGACTGGACCAACTGCAACAGTTTACGAAGGACGCTTAGATTTAAGCTACTTCCAAGGTTAAACTCGAAGCCCTGATTCATTCAGGGCTTTTTTTCATAAAATAAAAAGTGAATAAAAATTATAATTCAATGGGATTGGAATCAACATGGAACAAATAAACGAAGAAATAAAAGAAGAAATCTTAGAGCAACTTTTTCATAAAGCCTTACATGAACCGGCCTATCGCCCTGAATTTTTAGCGCAGTTATTGGCAGCCAATGTGTATTGTGTGGGAATAACAGGTGAACGTGATTCACGCATTGCCGAAGATTTGATCTTGGATGAAGGCGACAGTGTTCAATTGAAATCATGGGAAGATGAAAAATATGATTGCGTCATCCCGTTTTTTACTTCTTTGGAAAAAATGCGGTTTGCAATATCTGAAGAGGAGTCGTATATCCGGCTACCAACCAAGGCATTATTTGAAATGACCATTGGGGCAAGGCTTGTATTGAATCCACAATCACCTGATGCGACGAAGGACTTTGTACCAGAAGAAATTCAACATTTGCTGAACGGGCAGTATATTCAGCCCTCAGAAAACTATGAAGTTAGGGAAGATACGGAAGTTTTAATTGGTCAGCCGGCGGAATATCCGCAGTTTATGATTGATCAATTAAGCATTTTTTTTGGCACAGAGCGTGTGGTAAAAGCTGCCTATTTGGCGCAAATGCTGAATGAAGCTCGAGATGATTCACCAACTTTGTTGATCGGACTAGATTTAGAAGTAGGGTTATCTGAACAACAAATTCAAGATTTGCACAGTAAAATTGGTCGTATCACACAGGATAGTTTAAAAGAGCAATGCCCAGTGGATTTAATCCATGTCAATCCACACAGTGTGGATGGTGTAGAAGGGTATTTGCTTAATGAAACGCAAGCTTTTTACCAACGTGTTGATGGTAAGCCTAAAGGGTTCTTTGCTAGACTCTTTTCATAAAATAGATATGTAAAATCGCTTTAGTGAACGTACTGCAACGCTAAAGCACATGTTGAAATGGGAGAAGACAGATGACGATGGATCAGAGTCAACTACTGACTATGTGGTTGAAGGAACGTGAAATTCAAAATCAGTCTAAACATACATTGCAAGCATATGAGCGTGATGTCAGTGATTTTCTCCAATTTTGTACAATACGCAACTTGCCACTGCATGATGTTGAAAAGTCAGATCTGCGTGAATTTGTTGCTCATAAAGTGGAACAGTTTCAGCTCAGTCCAAGTAGTTTGCAGCGCATGTTATCTTCGATACGCCAATTTATGAAATGGGCAGAACAAGGAAATTATCTCAATTTTAATCCTGCAGATGATTTTCAGCTCAAACGCCAATCACGTCCTTTACCTGGATTGGTCGATATTGAAACAATTAAACAAATCATGGAACAGCCTGAGCCAGAAAGTGAAACTCAACGGCAGCTTTGGATACGTGATAAAGCGATTTTGGAGCTGCTATATTCAAGTGGTTTACGTTTGGCTGAAGTGCAGGGCTTAACCATTCGAGATATTGATTTTAATCGCCAACTGTTACGTATTACGGGTAAAGGGAATAAAACGCGCATTGTACCTTTTGGTTCTAAAGCCAAAGAGGCTGTGATGCATTGGTTGCAATTATATCCTGCATGGCATGGTGATTTTGTCCCAGAAGCCCAAGTTTTTATCACTCAAAAAGGTAATCCACTGGGGGTAAGACAAATAGAAAATCGAGTTAAATTTCAAGCTCGACGTGCAGGTGTAAATGTCGATTTACATCCGCATTTATTACGACATTGCTTCGCTAGCCATATGTTGTCCAATAGCGGTGACTTGCGTGCTGTACAAGAAATGTTGGGGCATAGTAATTTAACCACTACACAAATTTATACCCATGTGGATTTTGATCGATTGGCACAAGTTTATGATCAGGCCCATCCAAGGGCACAGCATAAAGATTCGTAACAATGGCAAAAACGACTTTGGTACTCAGTGGTCTAAATTTTGCTTAAATTCACAGGCTAGATTTCACATTTTGTATCCTAAAGTGGTCTACTTCATGAAAATTAAATAAGGATGTGAAAAAATATTGGTAAAATTGACCGACATTTTGAACTATTGTCGCATTATAAAAATTCAAATTATCGGGTATAAAAATTGTCCATTATTGAATTGACGTAAGTGCTGAAGTGAAATTCGCCATTTACTAAATTGCTGTACCGTTAAAAATATATAGGCCATACCATGATTTCAGATATTCAAGAAAAATATGACCAGTTAAATGGTCAGCAAAAAGAAATTTTTGCAGGATACGGCTTACGCCAGATCAAACACTTTGTTGAAATCAGTTTGCCTGAAGTAGAAGCTGTATTGCCTGAAGGTGCGCAGCTACAAGGGATTAATGCCGATGGAAAAGTTCAGGCGTTTAATGCGGCAACGGGCCAATACTTTATTTGGATTTCGGATAAACAATGGCAGCTTACCAATAAAGCAACTGCTAAATTTGACAGTAAAGAAGATGCCCTCACCATTTGGCGTATTTTTGATTTGGCAAAGTATGAACTTATTGACCTAAGCCACATCCATCGTGACTTTTTGGAAAATCAGCCAGCCTAAACCATCGGTCAAATAAACAACTCATGGGCTATCTTCATTGGTTTTGGATGTTTAGCCCTTATATCACCCGCACCATGGCATGTTGTGATGCTTGTGAGCAGAGCGTTAAAGTGTCTACCTCGTTTGGTTTTAAGCTTTCAAATGAACATTTGAGATAAGTAAGTGGACGTCTTTGCAAAACTTATGATGCTAAACAAAATCTTTAAATGCAAACCCATTTCGCTGTTCAGTAATTCAATTCGCTCAGTTTTGATAGCGAGAGCTTGTCAATCCAATCAATGGTTTTCCTACTTGAGCAATTGAGCTCAAAGACCACCTAGATATTTCCCATTTAATTGCTGCAAATGTGCCCCAAATTATTATTTTTCTTTGCTTAAAATATAAGTAAATACCGCATTGCTAGGTATTTGCATTCGAGGCTGTGAAGGTAATCCGTCACTTACATTGCCAAGCTTGTAGTTTCAGCCTCATCGTTTCTAATGATTGAGTTACTCGTTGGCAGATCAATTGTTTGGTTACAAATCTTCTAACGGTAACTGGAAGCTTTGTTTGATGATTTGGCTTGGTAAATCAGTCTTTACACTGGTGATGCCATTTTTCTTGGTTAAGTGAGTAGACTGAAATTTGCGGTAACTTTCTAGGTCAGGCACCACTACTTTGAGCATTGCATCGCACTCACCCAAAATAATGTAGCACTCCATGACTTGAGGAAGTTCTTTCATCGCTTCGATAAAAGTATCGATGGTTTCAGCATCTTGCCCAGTCAACCAAATACGAGAGAATAAAATCAATTGAAAGCCAATCTTTTGTGGATCGACCACGGTGGTGTAATTCTGAATCACACCTGCTTCTTCGAGTAATTTGACCCGACGTAAACAAGAAGAAGGCGAGAGTCCAATTTCCTTGGCTAAGTCATTATTTTGCATGCGGCCATTATTTTGAAGTGCGCGAATGATATTTTTATCAATACGATCTAGTTTAACTAGAATTGACTTGGAAGATGTCTTCATAAAATAGAATATAATTCTAAAAATAATATCTATTATAGAATATTTGATATCCTATTTTAAAGCGATTCAAACATACTAATTTCACTTTCAGGACATAGAAAGGGAAAATTGAAATGTCTGTATTTGCTTTGTTTGCCTTAACGGTAATTCCCCTTATTTTCACACCAGGACCCGATATGCTTTTTATCCTGTCACAAGTGATGGGTAAGGATGCAAAAGCAGGCATGATGGCAACAGTGGGGGTGTGCTCAGGTTATTTGGTTCACTCGATTTTGGTGGCATTGGGTATTGCTGCGATTATCGTGTCATTTCCACTACTGTTTGAAACAATCCGCTGGTTGGGGATTGCTTATCTTTTATATTTGGCAACGCATTTGCTGCGTTCAGTATTTAGCAGTAAAAAATTAAGTATTGAGAAAAAGTCAGCGTCCAACCCGATTAAAAAAGGCTTTTTTACGGCTTTACTGAACCCGAAAGGAATGTTGATATATTTTGCAATTTTGCCGCAATTTATTGATAAATCAGCGAATACTGTGAGCCAAGGTTTGATTTTGTCCTTCATTTTTATTGGGCTGATTTTTGTGGTTTATTGTAGTTTGAGTGTGGTCTTTGCACGTATTACACAAAAAACTCAAATTGATGAACGCAAACAAAAGTGGATCGATGGTACATCAGGTGGTTTATTGGCTCTTGCTGCGACGTGGCTAATTGCCAATTAAAACAGCAAATGTAAATAGAAATAAATGCTTTAACTAAAACCTTCGTGAAAGCGGAGGTTTTTTTATCTGTGCTGAATATCGACACATATTAAGAATAAGAAAGAGAGAAAAACCCACCAATTAGCTTCGGAAAAGTGAAATCAGCGCTAAATTCATTGTACTTCTATCTTAAATGACAAGTTTAGATATGTTGCCGAATGTGTAGAGGGAAAGCTCTATTTCAGAAAGATTGATCGAAAATTGATATTAAATCAGATCTTTTGATGAGCTAAATCAAGTAAAAAAATAATAAAAATCAATGCTTAAAAAATAACTGAATAATGCGTTTTTTGGATAACTGAACCATTCTTTAAAAAATGTGAACGATAAGTTCAAGGAAATTACGCTTTTTTACAGGTCTTTCGATAATTGTGACTTGACCGAAATGCCGTACACATTGCAAGATAGGGCACCTAAAAAATTTAAAGTGAAGAGTTAATATAACTTTTCTCAACATTTACATTTGCTAAAACAGCCGAGGATTACATGAAGGCTCTTGTTGCTGTAAAACGTGTGGTTGATGCCAACGTTAAAGTTCGCGTTAAGCCGGACAACAGTGGTGTTGACTTAACGAACGTTAAAATGTCAATTAACCCGTTCTGTGAAATCGCAGTGGAAGAAGCGGTTCGTTTAAAAGAAAAAGGAACTGTTTCAGAAATCGTTGTTGTTTCTATTGGTCCTAAAGAAGCTCAAGAACAAATCCGTTCTTCTATGGCGCTTGGTGCAGACCGCGGTATCCTTGTTGAAGCTGACGACAGCCAGTTAGGTGCACTTGAAGTTGCAAAAATCCTAAAAGGTGTTGTAGACGCTGAACAACCTCAATTGATCCTTCTTGGTAAACAAGCAATTGATGACGACTCTAACCAAGTTGGTCAGATGCTTGGCGCGCTTTTAGGTGCTGGCCAAGGTACTTTCGCTTCAGAAGTTAAAGTTGAAGGCGACAAAGTACAAGTGACTCGTGAAATCGACGGTGGTTTACAAACTGTTGAACTTGCACTTCCTGCAATTATCACCACTGACTTGCGTTTGAATGAGCCACGTTATGCTGCTCTTCCAAACATCATGAAAGCGCGTAAAAAACCGCTTGATACTAAGTCACCTGCTGATTATGGCGTTTCACCTGCGACTAAGCTTAAAACTGTTAAAGTTGAAGCTCCTGCAGAACGTAAAGCGGGCGTACAAGTGAAGTCTGTAGACGAGCTTGTAGATAAATTGAAAAACGAAGCGAAAGTGATCTAATACAGAAGGATAAAAATCATGAGTATTTTAGTTATCGCTGAGCACGACAACAAAGCACTAAATGGTGCAACTCTTAACGTTGTTGCTGCAGCGCAAAAAATCGGTGGTGATATCACTGTATTAGTAGCTGGTTCAGGCGCTCAAGCAGTTGCAGACCAAGCAGCTAAAGTTGCGGGTGTAAGCAAAGTATTACTTGCTGACGACGCTGCTTATGCTAATCAATTGGCTGAAAACGTTGCTAAATTAGTTGCTTCTATCGGTGCGGGTTACACTCACATCCTTGCTGCTTCTACGACAACGGGCAAAAACGTACTTCCACGTGCTGCTGCGCTACTTGACGTAAGCATGATCACTGACATCATTGCTGTTGAAGGTCCTAAAACTTTCAAACGTCCAATCTATGCAGGCAACGCGATTGCAACTGTAGAGTCTGGAGAGTCTGTTGTAGTTGCGACTGTTCGTGGTACTGCATTTGATGCTGTTGCAAGCGAAGGCGGCTCTGCTGCAGTTGAAGCTGTTGCATCTACTGGTGATGCTGGTATTTCTAAGTTCGTTTCTGAAGAAATCGTGAAATCTGAACGTCCAGAATTAACAGCTGCGCGTATTGTTGTTTCAGGCGGTCGTGGTGTTGGTTCAGGTGAAAACTATCACACTGTTCTTGATCCATTGGCGGACAAGCTTGGTGCTGCGCAAGGCGCATCTCGTGCAGCAGTTGATGCTGGTTTCGTACCAAACGATATGCAAGTGGGTCAAACAGGTAAAATCGTTGCTCCTGACTTGTACATCGCTGTAGGTATCTCTGGTGCGATTCAGCACTTGGCAGGTATGAAAGAATCTAAAGTGATCGTTGCGATCAACAAAGATGAAGAAGCACCAATTAACTCAGTAGCTGATTACTGGTTAGTGGGTGATTTGAACACTGTAGTTCCAGAATTAGTATCTAAAATCTAATTTCTGAACGCAGTTCAAAACGCTCCTAAGCTTATGGTTTAGGGGCGTTTTTATTGTTTGAAGAATTAGTAGGTCTTCTTGGTTATGTTTAATCGATTAATTATACGTAAATGTACATATATAAATTGCAGTTAGATGTTTCATGCTTATGAGGGTAGGGATTCTTAGTTTAGTAGTTTAACATTCATGTGGTGTTTCTTATTATTGGTATTAGACACTACTGTAGCGTAAGCTATTTGTATGTTAAAACTTAAATGGTAAGTAAGCAGGAGCAATCGCTTGGTAATAGGATGAAAATTAATAAATTATAAAAAAATACAAAGATTTAAAATAAAATAATAAAAATTTATCTTTCAAGTTTGAATCTTAAACTTAAAGCAAGCTTAAAGAATTGTATGTTTTGTTGAGATGGCTTTTTATTGAACTTGCCCTTTAGGCGGAGTCTCCCTTTGAAATTTGATTTTCAGTTACCAGTCAGTGTATTGGTGCTGATGATCTGCTGTTTACTTTTTCCTGTTTTACAAAGTATCTCTTTTCCTTTATTTGATGGAATGACTGTTACAGCAGTTGAATCGGTCCAAGCATTGTTATTGCTGTTTTTTGCGATTTTTACTTTTTTCTATATTCGACCACTTGAAATGCAAGATGGAAAGAAACAATTTTGGTTGTGGGCTGTCGCATGGTGGTTGTTGCTATTTGGTCGCAGTATTAGTTGGGGGCGTGACTATTTTCCTGATGTGCCTAAACCGTATTTTCGTTTAATTTCGGTATTCATGATTGCACCAGTCGTCTTTATGCTATTTTCGCCTTATTTGCGTCAAGAAATTGTACATAAACTAAATACCTTGGCTTTGCCAATTTGGCCATTCGGCTTGGTGATATTGGGCTTGCTGATTTCTGATGCAGTTGAGCATAGTCGAAGTCTCAGTTTTTTATTTTTGTATGATTTGGCTTATAAAGATTTCATCGAAGAAGTTTATGAATTTCCGCTTATTTTAGGTTTGTTTTTAACAGCATACCCATGGATGCAGCAGGATCATGTACCTCAAGAATTAGAGGTCATGCAATATCATAAAGAGTGATTTTATCACATTTATGTGTCTAAATTTGAAGCTTCAAAAAGATTTTTTTTTGAACAATAAACAACCTCTATTCGTAGAGGTTTTTTTCACAGCAAATAAAATCAAAATGCTTAAAATAAATACAAAAAATCATGGTTCTAGTGCAAGATGATTGGCACAAAAATCAGGGTTTTTATGCTATACTGTTCGACTTGATTTTTGATATTGGTTCAGTGTTTTTTGAACTAATTTTTACAGATTTACGATATATAAATGCGGGCAGAATTCTGCTTGTATAACAAGGAGTATGCATGAGCGTATCGGAAATTAGACCGATTGCCATTGAGGATGAACTGAAGAGCTCATATCTCGATTATGCAATGAGCGTGATTGTGTCACGTGCGTTGCCAGATGTCCGAGATGGTCTCAAACCTGTTCACCGTCGTGTGCTTTTTGCAATGCACGAATTGGGCAATGACTACAACAAAGCTTACAAAAAGTCTGCCCGTGTAGTCGGTGACGTCATCGGTAAATATCACCCACATGGTGACTTAGCTGTATACGAAACCATTGTTCGTATGGCTCAAGATTTCAGTTTACGCTATCAATTGGTTGATGGTCAGGGTAACTTCGGTTCTGTCGATGGTGACAGTGCAGCAGCAATGCGTTATACCGAAGTTCGTATGCGTAAATTGACCCACGAACTTTTAGCGGATCTTGAGAAAGATACCGTAGAGTGGGAAGACAACTACGACGGTTCTGAACGTATTCCACAAGTCATGCCAACACGTGTGCCTAACTTGTTGATTAACGGTGTAGCTGGTATTGCTGTAGGTATGGCAACCAACATGGCTCCGCATAATATGACAGAAGTCATTAATGCATGTCTTGCTTATGCCAACGATCCGCATATCAGCATTGAAGGGTTAATGGAACACATTTCTGGTCCAGACTTCCCTACAGGCGGCATCATTTACGGTAAATCAGGCATTGTCGATGCATACCGTACTGGTAAAGGCCGTTTGCATATCCGTGGTAAATATCACATTGAAGAAGACCAAAAATCGGGCCGTAGCACGATTGTCTTCACTGAAATTCCTTATCAAGTTAACAAAGCAAAAACCATTGAACGTATTGCTGAGTTGGTCAAAGAGAAAAAACTTGAAGGTATTTCTGAACTTCGTGATGAATCAGATAAAGAAGGGATGCGTATTGCAATTGACTTGAAGCGTGGTGAAAACGCTGAAGTGATTGTAAATAACTTATTCCAAAATACCCAATTAGAAAATTCATTCAGCATTAACATGGTCTGCCTCGATAATGGTCAGCCTAAGTTAATGAACTTGAAAGATATTATTGCAGCGTTTATCCGTCACCGTCAGGAAGTGGTTACACGCCGTACCATGTTCGAACTGCGTAAAGCACGTGAACGTGGACATATCTTAGAAGGTTTGACGGTTGCACTCGCAAATATCGATGCGATCATTGAAACCATCAAAACATCTGCAAACCCAAGCGAAGCGCGAGAACGTTTACAAGCGGGCGAGTGGGCAGGCGGTGGTGTTGTTGCCTTGCTTGAAAAAGCAGGCGCGGTATCTGTCCGTCCAGATGAAATTGAAGGCGAAGATCCAGCACGTCCATTTGGTTTAACAGGTGATATTTATCGTCTGTCTCCAACCCAAGTAGGTGCGATCTTAGAACTTCGTTTACATCGCTTAACTGGTCTAGAACAAGACAAGTTACAAGCTGAATATACAGAAATTCTAGGTCAAATTGCTGAATATACTGCAATTTTGAACGATTTCAACTTATTGATGAATGTAATTAAAGAAGAATTGGCTTTAATCCTTCAACAATATGGCGATGCACGTCGTACCGATATCGTGGAATCACGTATCGACTTCTCTCGTGAAGATTTAATCCCTGAAGAGCAAATGGTACTAACTGTTTCTAAATCAGGCTATGCAAAAACTCAACCATTGTCAGACTACGCTGCACAGCGTCGTGGTGGGCGTGGTAAATCTGCAACTTCAATGAAAGAAGACGATTACATCCAACATTTGATCGTGACTTCTAACCACGCAACAGTGCTTTGCTTTACCAATGTAGGTAAAGTTTATCGTCTGAAAGTATATGAAGTACCTCAAGCATCTCGTGGTGCGAAAGGTCGTCCAATGGTGAACTTATTGCCATTAGATGAAAACGAGACCATCACCGCTATTTTACCAGTGGTCGATGCGCCGAAGAAATTTAAAGAACGCTTGGCTGACTTTAAAGCATTTGTAAAAGCCAATAGTGCACAGCTACAAACCAATGAAGTGATTAATAGTCATTTTGCTGGTTTAGAAGCTGCACTTGCTGAGACTGAAAACGGTGCAGATGATTTATCTGACGCACTTCGTATTCAGTTGAAACAATTGGGTCTAGAGTTATCTACGACTGATCTTGATGACGAAATCATCAATGACTTTGCACAGCAAGCAGAAGCCGTTCGTAAAAACTTCTACGTATTTATGGCAACAGAATACGGTACGATTAAACGTGTTGAGTTAGAACAATTCTCGAATGTTCGTTCAAACGGTCTACGCGCGATTGAGCTGAATGGTGATGACACCTTAATCGGTGTTGCCATTACCGACGGCGAACAACAAATCATGTTGTTCTCAAACGAAGGTAAAGCCATTCGTTTTGCAGAAACTGACGTGCGTTCAATGGGTCGTTCTGCCAAAGGTGTTCGTGGTATGCGCGTGACCATTGGTGCAGCAGCTCAAGCTGAAGACGCTGAAGATGCGGATGTAGAGTCTGATGATGAAGATACCTCTGATTCAGCTCTCATTAGCCGTATAGTGTCATTGGTGGTTGTTCCGGAAACTGGTGAAGTACTTTGTGCTTCAGCTAATGGTTATGGTAAACGTACACCAGTAGATGACTTCCCAACCAAGAAACGTGGCGGTAAAGGTGTTATTGCAATCAAAACATCTGAACGTAACGGTGAACTTGTTGGTGCGGTAGCGATTGATGCGTCTAAAGAGCTAATGTTAATTTCAGATGGCGGTACGTTGGTTCGTACACGTGCGTCTGAAGTGGCACAAACAGGTCGTAATGCTCAAGGTGTTCGTTTGATCCGTTTAGGTGAAAGCGAAATTTTAGTCGGTGTTGTGGCGATCGAAGCAGTTGAAGAAGACGAAACTTTTGAAGAAGTGGAAGCATTCGAAACTGAGCAACTTGTAGATGACTCAACGATTATTGATCAAAATGACAATGAATCAGATCTCAATGAGCCTGAAGAAGACTAATTGAAGATTGAGAAAAGAGGGCGCTACGGCGTCCTTTTTGATAGATGAATAATATTAACAAAAATTTATATAAACAAGAATAGTGACTTAAATGTATTTCAAAAAATTAATTAGAACCAAAGGAATAGTCATTTGTTTTGCATTAATGGGATGTAGTGAGCCGACGTCTGTAGAGTTTAATGAAGGTATAAAAAAAGAATCATCTATTCCTTATAAGCTGACACCTTTGCAACTTAAACACATTGAGCAATTGTATGTTGCTATACGTGATAAAGATTTAGATCAAATCCAGAAAATAACAGATGAGAAGTTTTATCAAGCTTTGTTAGAAGATCCAACATTATTACCAGAAATATCTTCATATATTCCATATTTTGAAAAAGTTTTAGATTATAAAATGTTGGAATATAAAAGTATTAAAAATAGTGTGCATGGTGAACTAATAGAAGCAAAGCTTAAGTATGAATACGAGCAGCAAACTGTATTTTACACCGTATTATTTAAACAAGATGATCCTTTGGCTAAAATTATCGGTAGTCATCTAAAGTTGGTACTTAAATAAACCCTTAGAATTTTCAGTGGTACTTTATTTAAATACATTAAAAGTGAAGCTCATTTACCTTGCGTAAGTGAACAGAGTTTAATTTAATGTACTGTCAACAAGTTGGGAAGAGAAAAGTTAAAGAGATATCTTAATTTTAATATCAACTTTGAAGTTTTATATATACTCAAAAGCTTAAATTAGGAATAAGTGTGGTTATGAAGGCAAATTTTTTGTTACTAGGTTGTGTCATAGCGTTGTCAGGTTGTGACCAAATTGGCCAAAAAGCATTAAATGCAATACCAGACCCAAGTACTGAACAGACTGAAGTAGCCCAAGCTGCCTATGATCAATTACGTGAAGGCAATTTTGAAAAGTTGTATACCTACTTTGAACCAGAACTCAAAGCGAAGTTTGAACAGAATGAAAAAGAGCTGCGTAAATTTGCACGAGGTATTCCGAAACAAGATTACTCACGTAAAAATATAGTGGCTAAGCACATTGAAAAATCGACTGAAAAACCGTCTTTATATACGGTCACTTATGAGTACGGTTATACCAATAAAAACCTTGTACAGTATGATGTAAGTTTTGATAAACCCGCAGGAAGTAACAAAATTCGAGATTTTAATATTTCAGTTTTTGGCGAAAAAAATAAATAAAGTTTGGAAAAATAAAACAAAGCTGTAAAAAAAGGACGCCGAAGCGTCCTTTTTTATGACATAAAATTAAGCGGCATCTTTTAGATTGGCAGCATAATTTTTTTGCTTTTCAGTATCAAATTGGCCTTCCCATTTACTGATCACCAGTACCGCAAGTGCGTTACCAATTACATTCAGTACAGTACGTGCCATATCTAAAATACGGTCAATACCCGCAATGAATGCCAGACCTTCAAGTGGAATACCGACACTGCCGAGAGTCGCCAGCAAGACCACGAAAGAAACGCCAGGTACACCTGCAATCCCTTTAGAGGTAATCATCAAGGTCAGGACCAGAATCACTTGTTGGGTGATTGTCAGATCAATCCCGTAAAGCTGAGCAATAAAGATAGCCGCAATACTTTGATATAGGGTCGAACCATCGAGGTTAAATGAATAGCCAATTGGAATCACGAAACTGGTAATCGGTTTCGGAGCACCATAAGCTTCCATTTTTTCCATAATACGGGGGAGGACGGTTTCAGAACTTGCAGTTGAATACGCGAGAATCAATTCATCTTTTAAGATCTTGATAATGGCCCAAACACTGAAGCCACAGAATTTAGCAACTGCACCTAATACAATGAAAATAAAGAAGAAAATTGCACCATAAACTAAAACTGCGAGTTTAAGCAGTGGCACAAGAGAGCTGAAGCCGAAATTCGCAACAGTTGCAGCAATCAAGCCGAATACACCAATAGGTGCAAACATCATGATCATGTGCGTAACTTTAAACATCGTTTCAGAAACAGCGGTCAACACTTTAATTAAAGGTTGTTTTACTTCTTGATCAAGCGCACCTAAACCTACACCAAACATCACAGAGAAAAAGATGATCGGGAGCATTTGACCACTCGTCAAAGCTGCAAAAAAGTTAGATGGAATAAGTGAAAGTATTGTTTGAATCAAACCATGAGAATGTTCACTGACTTCATGTGTTGTTTCTTGATACTTTGAAATATCGACTTGCGTCAATGCAGACATATCAATGCCGGCACCAGGTTGGAATACGTTGGCTGCAACTAAACCGACTAAAATTGCAACTGTGGTAATGATTTCAAAATAAATAATTGTTTTGAAACCTAGTTTACCTAAGTTACTACCGTGACTTGTATTGGCAATACCTAAAATAAGCATCGACACAACAAGCGGAATAACGATCATCTTAATGAGGTTAATAAAAATTGAACCTAAAGGCGTCAAAAAGTTATTAACTAAAGCATCACGATATTCAGGAGAATAGTGTAGGAAAGCACCAACAAGTATACCTAGAATGAGAGCAATCACGATTTGCCAGGCAAGGCTCACCTTAATCTTTTTCATACATCAGCTCTTATGTCAGATTTGGGAGAAAAAAGCCCACAGTCATCCACGAACAAATGTTGCAGACAGACTGAATCCGCCATGACAAAAAGTTATGAATAATTTGGGAGATAAATACGATAATATTTTGCAGTTTATATGAGAATACAGCCAACGATTTTGATCAAAACCAAACTGTTTGATCGATAAATTATCATTTTTAGTTGTATAAGCGATTTGATTATTAAGTTTAATTTATAGAATGAATAAAATTGAGTTATTAATGAACACTTCACAAAATCTCTGATTTGCCTAGAAAGATCGAAAAACTAATTGTGAGCCTGTATTTTTCATTTTTATATAGAAGTTTGCTTTATACTTGTGAGGCAGATAAATCAGTGAAAATTCTATAAATCACACAGATTATCCGAACTAAATTTTAACTTTATATATTTTAATAATAACCAGAGGGCTTGTACGGTGTTGAAAAAATTAGTCGTCATCATTGCTTTAATCTTACCTATAACGGCTTGTGAAAAAATCGGCGATTTCTTGATTGCAAAATTCGAATCAAGCCTACCAAGTGAGACAAGCTCACAGCGTATCAAGTCAGAAAAATTATTCGCAGCACTACACCAACCCCATCAAGACAGCTTTTTGGTATTGGTTGAAGAAAATGTTCGTGATGCGATGCTAGCAGATCCAGAGCTGTTTTCACGTATGAAAAAGCTGATTCCTGCAGGTCAACCTAGTGCTGAAGCGGAAGTAATTCAGCGAATGGCAAATACTCGGCTGGGAGAAGGTAAGACCACAACAATTGTGTATAAATATGATTATCCGCAAAGAGAACTGTATATGAGTGTGGTCTTTGCAGGTCATGATGGGAACGATAAAGTGAAAGGATTCTGGCTTGAAAACGCTGCAGAAAAAGAATCAGATGATTTGGTTACTGAGATCACCTCAGATGCAGATGATTTTGATATTCAAGTGGATGAAGCATCGACTGTCACGCCAAATGCATACAGCTAATAGATGACAGCAAGAATTTAAATTTGAGACATGATTAGATACAAAGTGTTCGAGTCTATGATGAATAGGTTTGAACGCATTTCGCTTGAGACCAGACATGTCTTACAGCACAAACAGTTTTATCTTTTGGCAAACTTTAAACGCCAGACAGCAAGACATAAAAAAATCAGTCCAATACTTGTGAGATAAAGCAGTTTTGGGATGACGATTACTGTAGGCACACCCATCTGATTGAGTTGAAGGAACATTTGAATGCCTTGGGTCGAAGGTAATGCTTGAGCGAGTATTTGCATCCATTTAGGCATAGCTGCATGTGGCCATGCCGTTCCCGAAAGTAGAAATAGCGGAATAGAACTAAAAACGATGACATGTCCTGCACGTTCTGGCAGGTCAAGAAAGGTGGCTAGAAAGAGTGTCATCGCAATAATACAACTGAGGAAGATGGGCACAGCAATGAACATGCCCCAAAAATTTCCACCCCGTGGATAGTCGTTCAGCCAAAAGGTAAAACCAAATAAATAGAAGCATCCCAACGTTCCTATGGTCAAAATACACAAGAAGATGCCAGCCAATTGTGTATAGCTCGGACGCCAAGTGGTGTTTTGTCGATAGGTCGCAATCAGCATGCACAGACCCAATAAAATCGTCTGATGAATAATTAAGGGAGCAACCGCTGGGAAAATATAGCTGCCATAGCCTGAAAGTGGATTAAATAATGGAATCTTATGGATAGATAAAGCTGGGCTAAAATCGGATATGTTCTGGAATTTTTCTGCATATTCGACGAGGGCATTTTCCATCGAACTGGCTAAACCTAAGCCAATTTTTTGTGTCTTTAGAAAGTTTGCAGCACTGAGATATAAACCAATTCCACCGGTTTCACCACGGCGAATGCTATTTGAAAGATTACTCGGCAGCAGTAAAATCCCGTCAGCTTGCTGACTTCGGAGCATATTTTCAGCTTCAGAAAAATTACCAGTCACAGCTCGAATTTCTACATTGGGACTATTGGCTACAGCACCAATAATCGTATTGGTGAGTATGCTTTGTTCCTCATCCACCACAATAATGGGGAGCGATTCTGCGTGTTCCGCTTGATAAGCAATGGGATAAAAAAAACTGTAAAGAAAAACAGAAAGCACTAAGGTGGTAAAAATCGAACTGTGCTTCACAATATCTTTAAAGCTTTGAATATAGTGTCTGAGCAAAGTTGATAGAAATGACACGATTTTATTCATATGATTTGCTCCTTCAGTACTTTCCGTAAAAAGAAGCTGGCAAGAACCAAATAGAACAGACAGTAAATGATCAGGGTGACAAGCGGTGTGATTGAAATGGAGATTGGGCTACCAATGACCCATTGTTCTGTTTGTAATTTGGCATAAGGCGTATAGGGAATAATATTGGCCCAGAATTTTGTAAACATCGGCGCGTTATTCAGCGGCAATGTCACCCCTGCAAAACTCAGTGATGAGCCACCATATACCGCTATAAAACCAAAGGACTTGGTGAGATCACGTGTCGCCAAAACTACAGTAGAGCTGATAAAGGCATAGGCTGTATAAAAAAACAATTGCCCGAGCAAAATGAGCAATAATGAACCCTGAACAAACCAACCTCGAAACGCGATTAGCCACAACATCCACGCCCATGTCCAAGCGGTAAAAATGAAAACATAACTGAGATTTTTAGCGATTAAAGCTTGAAAGATAGAACTTGGATTTACCCATTGATTTACAGTGCCATATTTGATTTCTTGACCAACCGAAAATGCGACACAGCAACACAGTAGTAAATGTAGAATCGCAGGAATCATGTAGGGCTCTAAATAGAACTCGTAATTTAAATCTGGATTATATAAGGGTGAAATTTTGACATTGGGCGTCGGTGCATCGAGGTAGGGAATGGTATTTTCTAAATACTGATGACCACTAAAATCGGCCATGGCTTGCAGTGTACTCAGTAACATGGCTGATGAAATACTATTGCCAACACTAAAATAGCTTTGGTTATAGGCAATGCTGATTTCTGCATCTTTTGCTTGAACCAGTCGTTGCTCTGCGCCAGCAGGAATATGAATATAGCCCCAAATTTGGGTCTGATTTAAAAGCTTTTCAGCATCATCCATACTGGGTGTAATAGTGGCTACTTTTAAGGTATGGTTGAGCTGCGCAAAATGAGTAATGTTACGGCTTAAACTGCTTTGATCTTGGTCTATGATCGCGATAGGTAAATGATCTGGTTTGCCTTGAGCAAACATATTGCTAAAGAGCAAAATCACAAGGGCGGGGGCAAGTGTGACCATACACAAGTCCCATTTGTGCTGCATTAAATAGCGAAACTCACGCAGAATGCCCCTAAACATTATTTACGCTCTTCAATTTTAAACAACACGCTCATACCCACTTTTAAGTCAGCAATCGGCTGAGCGGGTTTCAGTTGGACTTTAAAACTACGAATGTCATAGCCGCCCGTTTGCCGCGTGGTTTTAATCGTTGCAAATTCACCTTCGGCTTCTATGTGATCAATTTTAAACTCGGCAGATTTGTTTAGCGCCGGTATAAATCCTTGCATGGTCTTGAGTTGATACACTTGAGCATACTGGTCTTCACGTACATTAAAGCTAATCCATAAGCTATCATCTTGAATCAGGCTTACAACGGGCACACCCATTGCAACTAATTCTGAAACTTTGCCATAGGTTTTTGAAATAGTGCCATTGGACGGTGCAAATAACTTGGTTTCAGCCTCAAGTGCATTGGCTTCAGCCAACGCGGCTTGCGCAATCTTGACTTGGGCATCTGCCGAGCTTTGTTGTTGTGGTGTACTGCCACGTTTTGCACGCGCATATTGTTGATAAGACGCTTCTGTCATTTGTGCAGCAGACACTGCGGCAGCTTGCATTTCATCACGGCGTTGTCGTGAAATGACACCTTCTTTATAGAGATTTTGACCACGTTGGTAGGTGGTTTGCGCCAATTGTTGCTGTGCTTTTAGACTTTGCCAATTGGCATATAAACTATCAATATTTTCTTGTTGAGAGCCACGTTCAGCTGTGGATTGCAGTGCTTGCGCAGATTGGAGAGCAGCTAAAGCCTGTTGTTTCTTTGTATCGACTTCGGGGCTGGTTAAACGAACCAGTGCTTGACCTGCTTGTACTTTTTCACCGTCATGCACATATATTTCTTCGATACGGCTGGGTACTTTGGTACTAATGTGAATGGTTTCAGCCTCCACTCGACCTTGTAATTCAACCTGCTTGGGCTGATAACTTTTCCATAAGCCAAATGCAATCAATGCCAAAAGTAGTATCAATATAATGCCAACGGCAATTTTTATCAGTATAGATTTCTTATGTTGGTCTTTTGTTGGGGAGAAAGAGTGGTCTTGCTCTAGAGACGTTGAATTAACAGATTCTGTCAGCTTTTTATCCATCGCGATTTCGTCTTGCGTACTACTGTTTTCCATAACAGGCTTTGGTACAACCGTATCATTTGTTGATGTAACAGATGATTTATCCTCAGTTGAGGTGTCTTTTGGTTGATCAGTTGAATCCTGATTCATGTGCATTTCCCCAGTCTAAGTTTAACGGATGTAATCGGTGTGTGATTGATTGATATAGCTTTGGAACTGGTCAATGCTCCCGTGACTTTGTAGCAATGTTGCAAGTGACATCACGTATTTATAAGCATTGAGTGCCATTTCACTTTGTAGCCCGCTCAGTGCATTTTGTGCATCAATCACTTGTGTGGCTGTTCCCATATCTTCTTTAAATGAAAGCTGTTGAATTCTTAAATTTTCTTGAGCAGCTTTTAGGTTTTGCTGCAACAACAGGTGACTTTGTTGAGCGCTGGTGACTTCATTAAATGAGCTATAAATCAGGCTTTCAATTTCTTGTTTGGTACGCTCAGTCATTAACTCAGATGCATAGCGTTGAAGTTCAGCAGCTTGTACGGATTTGTTTTTATCAATACCTGAAAATAAGTTGTAGCGAGCGGCAACACCAACGATCCAGTTTTGTTTATCGTCGAGACTATATTCGCCAAATGCAAAGACGTTGGGTTTTTTTGCTGCGCTTTGGGCTTTCACATTGGCACCGGCCAATTGACTGTCCAATTGCATTTTACGCACCAAACTAGACTGATCCTGATAACTTTTTAGTAAGGCGGTTATATTTTGATTGTGTTGCTGATTGATAAATAATGGCGTTGTAAGATCAGTAATTTGGCTGCTTTGCATTAAGTTGTTTAACTTAAATAAGCTAGAGCGTAAATTCGCTTCAGTATTTTGAAAAGTTCTGAGCGCATTATTCTTCGCCACTTCAAATTGCATACGCTGGCCTTTGCTAATGAAACCCTGTTGTTCCATTTTGAGCGCATTGGCATAGTGTTGTTGCATTGCATTTAAATTGAAGCGGCTGCTTTCGACTAATTTTTTTTGTAATTGAGCATTAAAATAGGCTTGGATTAATTCAAAACGTTGCACATCTTGTTGTTGTTCACTGCTAATCGCGCTGCGTTTAGCTTGAATATTGGCAATTTCCTTGGCGCTAGACGTTAAACCACCGGTATACAGCGGCATCATTACGGAAACGGTAGGGCGGATCACTTGATCATCTAAGACCACCTGTGACGAATCTGGAATTAAGCCCACACCATCACGGATTGGCTGTTGCAGACTGTCTTTTAATGGGTCTGCCAAATCACTCGGTAAGCTTTCATCAATTTTATTATTAATGCCATTACTCAGCGTTTGTTCTAAGTTATTTTTTAAGGCACCGAGAGGAATATCGAGTTCATTATGAAAGGCATAGGCACGGACGTTTAAATCCACACGAGGTAAACCAAGCCCTTTAATGGCCTGAGCTTGAAGTTCGGCAGATCGTTGTAGCGCTTGGTTGGCCTGAGTACTATACGAACTAGTGAGTAGACTTTGTTCTGCTTGGCTATAACTGATACTTTGCGCAAGTACCGTGGGGCTAAAAAAGCCACTGAAACAACCAAGGCCAAGCAGTAAACCTGAACGAAATGTATGTTTAATTTTTATAGAATAATCTGTTCGAGGTAGAGGCATAAAAACACACTCACAGCTAGGATGGGTTCATTATAGTCATTGTGATGAAGTTGGGTAAATTCACTAAGTTGTTGTATTGTTTCATATACATATGTAAATAAATTTTATCTTTGCAGCGCGCATCATTTTTCGCACATCAAGACCTTAAATTAGCATCAATTCAAGGGATAAAAAATATCAGTAAATCTAATAATTTGAATTAAGAAGAATTAATTTTGATCTTTATTGAAAATTTGACTTCAAATGTCAGACAGCATTGGAATATTTTCAGCTTTAACTACTGCAAGCACGCGTCAGATATGGTTAAATGCCATCATTTTATTGTGTTTCACTTTGAAAGGAAAACTCATGCGCGCGTACAACTTCTGTGCTGGTCCTGCTGCATTACCCACTGCCGTTTTAGAAAAAGCTCAAGCTGAAATGCTTGACTGGCAAGGCAAAGGCCTTTCGATCATGGAAATGAGCCACCGTAGTAAAGACTATGTCGCTGTGGCAGAGAAAGCAGAAGCTGATCTTCGTAAGCTGATGAATATTCCAGACAACTATAAAGTGTTATTCCTTCAAGGTGGCGCATCACTTCAATTCTCTGCGATCCCATTAAACCTATTGGGTAAAAACAGCAAAGCAGACTATATCCACACGGGTATTTGGTCTGAAAAAGCGTTGAAAGAAGCACAGCGTTATGGCGACATTAATGTTGTTGAAGCGGGTACCACCATTGACGGTAAACTTGCGATTACTGATCAAAGCACCTGGAACTTATCTGATGATGCGGCTTATGTGCATTATGCAGATAATGAAACCATTGGTGGTCTTCAGTTTGCCAACATTCCTGAAACAGACAAACCATTGGTTGCCGATTTTTCATCGAGCATTTTATCTGCACCGTTAGATGTATCTAAGTTCGGTTTAATCTATGCAGGCGCTCAGAAAAATATTGGTCCAGCTGGTTTAACATTGGTGATTATTCGTGATGATTTATTGGATCAAGCGAAAGCAGATATTCCAAGTATCTTGAAATATTCAGCTCAAGCGAAAAATGGTTCAATGGTGAATACACCTTCAACTTATGCATGGTACTTATCTGGCCTCGTTTTTGAATGGTTACTTGAGCAGGGCGGTGTAGACGCAATTTATAAAGCGAATATGGCAAAAGCTGAATTGCTTTATGGTTATATTGATTCAAGCGATTTCTATGCAAATCCAATTGCAAAAGAATTCCGTTCAATCATGAACGTACCATTTACTTTGGCAAATCCAGAATTGGAAAAACAATTCTTAAAAGAAGCTGAAGAAAACCACTTGCTTAATTTAGCCGGTCACCGTTCAGTGGGTGGTATGCGTGCAAGTATTTATAATGCTGTTCCGCTAGAAGGTGTTCAAGCACTCGTTAACTTTATGGATGACTTTGCAAAACGCAACGCATAATCCTAAAGACATAAAAAACCGGCAAATGCCGGTTTTTTTATTGAATAGATTAAAAAATAAAAGTATGTAACACGTATGCACAAATCAGCATACCTAACATAAAAAATAAGCAGGACATTGGCTCGATTTGATATCGAGATTCCATGTGATGGTCAACTTGCGATAAGTTTTCTTCTTGCACGACTTTCATAGATATTCTTTCCGATCTATTTATCGTTAATTACTATTTCTTAAACGCATTTTTAACATAATTATTTGATTAAATAAAGTACTATCTGTCATAAACTTACTAAACTATTTAGTTTATTTAAAAATAAGCAACTGAATTGATAAATTTAGTTTCATAAATTTCCTATCTTATTTATTTATATTAGATTTTTATATTTTATCCTTTGCAGATGGATTTATTTAGCAGCATTATTTTGAATTTAATATTGTGGATAAGTTATTTTAATTTGAATTTAAAAATAGAATATATTGACTGGTTTATGGATAAGAAATATTCAATCATTTAAATATTCAGCGAATACACATGATTAGCGAGAAATAAAAAAACCGCACTGAGGCGGCTTTTTTTATTTGAAATAGGTTTTTTGAATTCAAATTAGGCAGATTTCGCGTAAATATTGGCTTGTATCCACAGGTTGCCACGAATATATTGCCCAACATTGAAATCTTTATGCGCCGGATTTCGTGTTGCAACACGAACAATCACCGCTTCTTGGCTTTCTTCGTGGATTAAGGTCACATCATACAGCGTATAGTCTTGCTCTTTAAATTGCATGGCAGTTTTGCCAACTATATGCCCTTGGAACCATGCTTCATCTTCTTGTCCAAGATTTTCACCATATAGGTATGCCACCATTTTAGAAAAATCGACTGTGACTGGTGCTTTGTCATCTTCAGACTTTGGTTGCCATGCTTTAATTTGTTCGTGTAAGTCTGCAGGGGCAACACCGTTGTTTGCTGCCAAGATATCGTTTAAAGCACGATGATGTTTAATCGATGCAGGATCGTCAACGACAAGCTGTTCATGTTCTGCGACAGCTTCGAGTTCATAGGCCCAAGCATTGAGTTGCACACTGTAGGTTACATCTTTTTCATATTGGTCGTGATTGACGCTATATAAACTATCAAAAGCATACACACTGGTATTTGCGCCTAAGTCGAGGCAAAGCACAGCTTGTGTATTGGATTTACAGGTAATAATACGTTCAATGGTGGCTTTGGTTTTATACGGGCTATCAAAACTTGGAAATGCAGTTTTAACGGCTTTAGGTTTATTATTTTCTACCGCAATCACTTGGCACAGTTGAATCGACGCTTTTGATGGACCTTGAATCAGCCAGGTACTTTGATCCATATCAGATTCTTGTGCACATAAGCCCATCGGCATAATGGGTGCATCCAATGCCTGACCCAGCCAAACTGGTACATCCGTTGTCGGGTTGCCGGTGAGCAAATTCCAATGTTCAACATGACTACCAAAAGTTTGATCTTCAATAGTGATAATTTCAGGGCTATTTTGTTTTTTCATATGCACAATTGATATTGGGTTGGTTTCATAGTTAATAAATCGAGGGTTATTTGAAATTTTCAAGTCACCGACGTCATATTTATCATGAAATCATGCATAAAAAATGTTTTCAGTAGGATTTAAATGTTAAAGCATTGGAAAATAGGCTCAACTTTGGCTCATTTTGCAGCTTTTCGATTCTCATGATTAGAGAAATGTAGATCCATTCAGCGGATGCAGATCCCCAAATTGTCATGTAGATTTGTTACTATGGGCCATGTTTAAAAGTGAATGGAAAATCAGTGCTGCCATTTAAATTATGGGTGGATGCAGATGCGTTACCACGCATTTTACGTGATGTAATTATTCGTGCTTCTGATCGTTACAAGTTAGAAGTCACTTTTGTCGCCAATCAAAATGTTGGGATAACGCCTTCGGTGCGAATTAACTCGATTCAAGTCATGAGTGGGGCAGATGCAGCGGATAAAGAAATTATTCAGCGCATGAAAGAGCACGACATCGTGATGACACAGGATATTCCACTTGCTGCTGAAGTGATTGAGCGGGGCGGTATAGCGATACATCCTCGGGGTGAGATTTATACCACAGCAAATGTCAAAGCACGTCTACACTTACGCGACTTTATGGATACTTTACGGGGCGCAGGTGTGCAAACCGGTGGTCCAGCCCCGATTTCAGAACGTGATAAGCGCGAATTTTCTAGTAGCTTAGATCAAACCATTCAAAAGCAAAAACGTAAAACGGCGCAGAAGTAAAAACCATGCCATCTAAAACAAATCTAGCGACGACCTATGCGTTGTTGGTGTTCATTTGGTCGACCACGCCACTTGCCATCGTTTGGAGTGTCAGTGATATCAATGCGTTTTGGGCACTGACATTACGCTTTTTTATCGCATTACCCTTGGCTGTCGCATTATTGTTTATTTTTAAACATAAACTTCCGATGGATAAAACCTCGCTGCACAGTTATTTGGCGGGGGCATTTAGTTTTATTGGTTCTCAGATTTTTACCTATATGGCAACGGCCTATCTCAGCTCAGGCATTATTGCCCTGATGTTTGGTTTGGCACCAATTATGACGGGTCTGATCGGTCGTTTCTTCTTTCATACCTATCTGCATCGCTTGCAATGGATTGGGATGTTGATTGCCGTCTGTGGTTTAGCCATTATTTGCTTGGGCGGCAGTGATCAGCACGTACAGCCTGTTGGTATCGTCTTAATGTTAATGAGCGTATTCGTCTACTGTATGTCGATTTTTTGGGTGAAAAAAGTCAATGCACCATTGCAGCCCATGTCTCAAGCCACGGGTTCGATTCTTATCTCAGCACTATTTTCTGCTGCAATGCTACCGTTTATTTGGCAGTATGCACCGACACAGATGCCTTCGACCAAAGCACTCATTGGCTTATTTTATGCAGTGATTATGGCTTCATTGATTGCAATGTTTTGTTATTTCAAACTGGTACAAAACATCAAGGCGACAACTTTGTCTTTAACAACGGTACTCACACCCATGCTTGCTATGCTCTTTGGTGCTTTACTGAATGATGAAAAATTATCATTGATGGTTTTACTTGGTGCTGTGATTCTATTATCAGGCTTGTTTGTTTATTTTTATAAAGATTTTCGGGCGAACAGAGAGCTCGCCCACAAATTAAAACATTGATTAAAAATCACTCTTTGTATTGGGTCAGTGCGATACACTCTGCAAGTTTGACGCGGTCTTGAGGGAGCAGTGTGATAAAATAGGCACCCGTACGGTATAAGTTGCTTTCTTCTTCACGGCTATAAACCACTTGCGCAGTTGCCGCAATATGGAAGAAATTTTCAGGGTGGCTTAAGGTCACATGGATATAAGTACCTTCTTTAATCGCGCGTTCGCTAAAAAAGCTCAAACCAGTCTCTGAAAAATTCACATGCTCAGGCACTGGTAACATGCTTTGTACAATTGCGTCGTATAAAGAACCCGTAATAAGGTTTAACTTTTGGTTAAATAAGGATAAGATTCGAGCAATTTGTTGATCTTTCTCAGCTAATTGTTCTAATTCGTAGTTGAGTGCATGATCAAATTGATCTAATTCAGCAAGTAGTAGAAAATAGCGCGGCAATACAAAATTAGGATCGTAAGGATCATTCAGTGCAACATCATCAGAGATAATCTGATAGTTGATGCGCAAAGCAGCATCGATACGCGACATTACACGGCGTTCAGTTTGAACGCTTTGATGCTGTAAGTTTTCCATAATATATATTACCTCGGACTAGATGGTTATGTTTAAACCAATCTCGCTGTATATAGGGTTGAGATACACTCGCGCTCGGCGCAGTAACCACTTTATTTCTTTTATTGCTCTGGTATCCATGATCGGCCTCACGCTTGGTGTGGCAGTCCTTATTACAGTTTTATCTGTGATGAATGGTTTCGATCGTGAGCTGAAAACTCGTGTCTTAGGAATGATACCTCAAGCCACTGTTTCTTCAACACAAATTTTAACAAATTGGCCTGAACTTGCAAAAAAAATTGAGCAGCATGAGCATGTTCAAGGGGTCGCACCATTCACCCAATTACAGGGAATGTTGACGGCACAGGGTCAAGTGTCTGGCATTATGGTCAGTGGGATTGAACCGCAGTATGAAAAAAAGGTATCAATTATCCAAGACCATATGGTGGAAGGCAGTATCGATAATCTGAAAAAAGGTGAGTTTGGTATTGTCCTCGGCAAGCAAATGACAGATGCCTTAGGTTTAGGCTTGAATGACAGTGTGACGTTGGTCCTTCCTGAAGCAACACCTTCGCCGGCTGGGGTCGTTCCGCGTTTTAAACGATTTAAAATTGTGGGTATTTTCAGTATTGGTGCAGAGGTTGATTCGATGATGGGCTATGTGGCCCTGAACGATGCGTCAACTTTATTAAGACTGCCAGATGGTGCTCAAGGCATCCGTATGAAGTTGGATGATATTTTTGCAGCACCACAAGTCTCTCAAGAAATTGTGCGTGATTTACCTGCAAACTTTTATGCTTCAGATTGGACTTATACGCACGGTAATCTCTTCAGTGCGATTCAAATGGAAAAGGCAATGGTAAGTTTATTGCTGTTCCTGATTGTATTGGTTGCAGCATTTAATATCGTGTCTTCATTGGTGATGGTGGTCACTGATAAAAAATCCGATATTGCCATTTTGCGTACACTAGGCGCTTCACCGGCTACAATCACACGGATCTTCATGGTGCAAGGTACAGTGATTGGGGTGATTGGTACGGTGTCAGGGGCGATTTTAGGGATTATCGCTGCATCGAGTATTAGTAATTTAGTCGGTTGGTTGAATACAACATTGGGCTTAAATATGTTTGATGCTTACTTCATCAACTATTTACCGTCTTATTTAAGATGGCAAGATGTTGTGGTGATTGTATCTTTATCATTGGGTCTTAGCTTTATCGCGACTATTTATCCGGCATTACGTGCAGCTAAAGTTCAACCTGCAGAGGCTCTACGCTATGAGTAATTTAGTTTTAGATGCCCAAAACATTACCAAATCTTTTACGGATGGTAAGTCTACAGTCGATGTAATTCGCGGACTTTCATTACAAGTCAAAGCAGGTGAGTTTGTTTCAATTGTTGGTTCAAGTGGCTCTGGTAAAAGTACGTTGTTGCATGTATTGGGTGGCTTGGATCGTCCAACATCGGGTCAAGTGTTGATTAATGGTCAACGCTTTGACACTTTAGGTGAAGCAGAGCGTGGTTATATTCGCAATGAACATTTGGGTTTTGTGTACCAATTCCATCACTTGTTGCCTGAATTTACCGCGTTTGAAAATGTGGCGATGCCATTAATGTTACGGAAGTCGAGTAATTTCAAAGAAGTCAAGCAGCAAGCTGAATACCTGTTGGAACGTGTTGGACTTTCGCATCGTATGACGCACAAACCGGGTGAGCTTTCAGGCGGTGAACGTCAGCGTGTGGCTTTGGCTCGTGCATTGGTAGCAAGACCTAAGTTGATGATGGCTGATGAGCCAACAGGGAACTTAGACCGCAAAACCGCGGTGAAGATTTTTGAGTTGCTATCTGAGTTGCGTAAAGAATTTAACATGGCAATGCTAATTGTGACCCATGATGAATATTTAGCTCAATCTGCTGATGCGATTTTGCATATGCAAGATGGTTTATGGGTAGATGACTAAGCGCTAAATTGATTTTGTAAAAAAATTAGTGGATTAAGATTGTTTGATTGAAGCTCACCGCGGTGGGCTTTATTATTGCCAGCACATAATAAAAATAATGACGACTCATGTTACAAAGTTTTTGTATTGGCTGGATTTTAGGTATTTCTTTTATGGGGTTCATGTTTTGGAATCCACAACTCTCGACAGCTCAGTTGCTTTTTATTGTCCTGATTTGGCTAGTGCTACAGCTCTACATTTCACCAAAACTAAAAAGTATCTTTTCGAAAATCTTACAGCTCAGTGCAAATCTTTGCATAGGTGCAATTCTCGGTTTTAGTTTCGCCAATACTCAACTCGATCAGCGTTTGGCATTGGTTGAACATCAGAGCAGACAAGGCGAGTTTATAGCGTATATTCCACAGATCAGCCAACTCAAAGACCAAGCAATTCAGCAAAAAATTGAAGTGCTCAATGTGAATCAGCAGATTCAATATTTTATGGCGTATTTACCCAATTCAATTTTGCAAAATAATGAACAGACGATTCAGTTGGTCCCTGGACAATACTATCGTATGTATGGTGAGTTACGACCTACCCAAAGCTATGTGACAGAAGGTGCATTTGACCAAGAGCGGTGGAGCGTACAGCAAAACATACATGCCAGTTTAAAGGTGAAGTCGGTGGAATTAATACCACCTCAACATGTGATTGCGATGGGCTATGGGCAGCAGTATCAACGACATCAAGGTGTGCTACACCAGTTCAAAATAAAAGTCGAACAACAACGTTTATATTTAAGAGCGTTTATATACCAACAACCGCTGCAGAATCATGGCTTGCTGTTAGCTCTGCTTACAGGTGATAAAAGTTTACTCACTGAAGGCACCAGTGAATTATTTCAACGCTTTGGGATGAGTCATTTATTGGCGATATCTGGTCCACATGTACTTGTTTTTGCCAGTATGCTTTGTTGGGCGATGCAGTTAGCTATTCGAAAATATTGTCCCAAAATTTATCTCAAGTGGCCCAAACAATATGTATTGGTCATGCCCTTTATCTTCTGTGTCCTTCTATATTGTTCATTTACCGGTTTTGAAATACCGGCGCTGAGAACACTGACGATTTGCCTTGTCGCAAGTAGCATACTTTTGTTACGGCAAACCATTCAGCCTTTTCAACTGCTGGTTTTTAGTGCCGCAATTTTATTGCTTGTGGATCCCTTTAGTATTTTATCCGCGGCATTTTGGTTGTCTTATGGCGCATGCTTTATTTTACTGCGGATTTATCAAACCTTAAGGAAGCATTTACTGGCTCAAGCGGAAGCCAATTTTTGGCAAAAGTCAAAACATTCAATGTGGTTGATGGTGGAATCACAATGGAAAATCTTTGTCGCTTTATTTCCATTGATGGTGATTTTTTTCAAGCAAGTGACTTGGATTAGCCCACTAAGTAATTTATTTGCCATCCCGTGGTTAGGGGCAGTGGTGGTTCCTTTAGATATCATCGGAGGGGCACTTTCTTATATTTCGACTCCTCTGGCGCAATTGGTTTTTTTATTCAATGATCTGTGTTTAGAGATATTGCATGTATTTCTCTATGGCTTAGATCGACTCTTTGCACCAAAAATGCAAGATGTCGCATTGACGTCAACTCAGATCCTACTGTTGATATTGGCTATTGTGATCTTATTTTTACCTGAAGGTATCTTGCCAAAATATTGGTCGGTCATTGCCTTTTTTGCTCTGTTTATTCCATGGAAAAATTCAGCAAATTTTCAACTTTCAATTTTAGATGTGGGGCAAGGGCAGGCGATCTATATCCGTTCTGTAGATCATCATATGATGGTAGACTTCGGTGGAAACTATGATGAAAGTCAATTTAGTGTCGGGCAAAATATCATCCGGCCATTTTTGAGTGTGAATGGTGTCCATCGACTAGATCCGGTGTTATTGACTCATTTAGATCAAGACCATAGTGGTGGCTTTTTCTCATTGGAGCAACAGCTTGATATTGGGCAGCTTTCAAGTAATGAGCGGGTACAAACCATAAACCAAGCTCCACAGCGCTTATGTCAGCGTGGTCAGCAGTGGAATTGGGATCAGCAAGTCTATTTTGAAATACTCTCGCCAAAGCCTGAAGATCTGACAGATGCCAAATGGAATGCCAATGAACGTTCTTGTGTTCTATATGTCACGGTCAAAGACGTCAATGGCCCACGACATTTTCTATTGATGGGGGATGCGGGTTGGGAGACTGAATATCAAATATTAAGTGATTATCCAGACCTAAAAGTCGATGTCTTGGTGCTCGGACACCATGGTAGTCGGCACAGTTCATCCTATGCGTTTTTAAACCATTTTAAGCCCAAGTTGGCGATTGCTTCTGCGGGGCGATTTAATCGTTATGGACATCCTGCAAAGATGACCCAAACACGTCTCAAACAATTAGACATTCCACTTTTGCAAACTGCACAAAGTGGAAGTATCCATTTCAAGCAAAATAAACAGCAAATTGAACTAATTGAAGAGCGGACAAAGTATAAATGGCTCGATCTATATCGCAGGCTATCTAAAGAAGCCGAATAAAGAAACTCGCTCAAGGGCAAGGCGTGAAGATGTTATTCAGCCACTGTCATTGTTTGCTGCTGTTGATATTCCTCACGAATATCGTGGATTCGTTGAGCGGCTTCTTCATCACTAATATTGTATAGATTTCTCAATTTTGGATTGGCTTTAAAGCGTTTATAGCTCCAGTGATAATGCTCTGGGTAACGATGGATTAAATCTTCCACTGCTTTAAAGATAACCATCGAGCCATCATCTGCATTACCTTGATAAATATTGTCATCGATAGGTTCGATATGCATATCAAAACCATGATTATCGTTACGAATGGCATATAGTAAGAGCGCACGTGCTTTGGTTTTTTGAATTAGTTTTGCACTTAAGTTGCTGGTTTTTAGTGGAATACCAAAGTATGGAATCATTTCGCCGCCGGCATTGGGGGTATGGTCTGGCAAGATTACAGTCGTCCCACCTTGTTTTAAGGCTTTGAAAATTTGACGTACACCTGATTCATCCGTAGGAACCAATATTGCTTGCTCACGGCTTCGAGCAGCACGGACAAAATTGTTGGCAGATTCACTTTTTACCGGCTTGTACATGATGGTCATTTGAGTGTACTGCGCAACCCATGCATTCATGATTTCCCAAGTACCAAAATGTGGTACTACGAGTACAACGCCTTTTTGTAGGGCGAGCGCTTCATGTAAATATTCAGCGCCATGTACGTGATGAATTCGTTGAATATTTTTTTCTGTACTTGCACCCCAAATGTTAAAAAATTCAAAATAAGAACAAAGTTCGTTTCGAATCGCTTGTTTAGTGAGTTGAATGCGAGCTGACTCTGATAATTCAGGCAATGCAATTTTGAGATTGCGTTGAATCGTAGAGTAGGTTTTAGAGATTTTTAAAACATTGACTAACCCAGCCAAACCTTTTGCAATTAATCTTGAAATTTGAATAGGTTGACGGCTGATAAATTTTAACAGGTGATATGTGGTGTCCTGTGAATTTTGGTCGGTCATCTTATTTAAGTCTGAAAGAAATGAAAGAAAATTTAAAATAATTATAGGGGAAAATGAATTGATTAGACAGTTATAGCGATTAGCGTGTATATAATGACTACAAATTAACGATCAAATGGGTTTTTTTATGTCCGAATGGCCACCAAAACCTGAAGAAAAACAGCAAAGTTCTTCAAACAATATTCAGCAGCCAACTGGAAATGAATGGAAAATATTAGAAAAAGCCGTGCTTTCTTCCGTTGAAGAACAACGTAGAGCACGTAGATGGGGTATATTTTTTAAATTTTTAACCTTTGCTTATTTGTTATTTATTATCATTGCGATGGCAAAAAGTTGCAGTACAGCGAGTTCTGATCCTGCAGCAACAGCGGGTTCACATATTGCCGTGGTTGATATCATTGGGACCATTGCAGCGGACAAGCAAAGTGTAAACAGCGCAAATACCATCAAAGCTTTGAAAAAAGCCTATGAAAACAAACAAAGCAAAGCGATTGTTTTAAATATTAATTCACCAGGTGGTTCACCTGTTCAGTCTGATGAAATTTGGCAAGAAATTCAGTACTTGAAAAAAGCCCATACCGATAAAAAACTGTATGCCATTATTGGTGATACAGGCGCTTCAGGTGCGTACTATATTGCGTCTGCGGCAGATGAAATTATTGTCAATCCTTCAAGTTTAGTGGGTTCAATTGGCGTGATCATGCCGAATTATGGTGTTAGTGGTTTGATGCAAAAATTCGGTGTAGAAGATCGCACCATGACTTCGGGTGAGAACAAAGCCATTTTATCCATGACTCAACCTGTAGATGCAGCACAAAAAGCACATGTTCAAGGTGTACTTGATAATGTTCATGCGCATTTCATTAATGCAGTGAAGGAAGGTCGCGGTAAGAAATTAAAATCAAATGATCCAGCTATTTTCTCAGGTTTATTTTGGACGGGTGATCAGGCTGTGAAGCTAGGTATTGCTGACCGTACAGGTAGTTTAAATAGCCTGAAACGTGAATTGAAAACTGAAAAAGCCGTGAACTACACCATTGAAAATAGTCCGTTTGATTCTGTACTAGGTCGTATGGGAAGTTCGTTTGGTCAAGGTTTGGCAAGCGCATTGTCACAACAGGTTCAATCTGAAAACAGCACGAAGTTACAATGAAACCGTTAATTCATTTTGCGCACGCCAATGGCGTGCCATCACGGGTTTATCAAAAATTGTTTGATTTACTGAGTGATGAATATGATGTGATCTATGTACCTTTACTTGGGCCAGATAAGCGTTACCCAATCGATAACCATTGGAAGAGCTTAACACAGCAAGTCATTGACAGTATTGTACGTCAGGCCAATGGTCGTAAGGTTATTGGATTAGGTCACTCATTAGGTTCGGTTTTAACATTTCAGGCTGCTTTACAACGCCCAGAATTGTTTGAACAAGTGTTAATGATTGATCCGCCTATGATCATGGGGAAAGAGTCTTTTGCTTTGCACATCGCAAAACTCCTCAAACTTAAAGTCCTCGATAAAATGTCCCCAGCAGGATTGTCGAAGCGTCGTCGTGATCATTGGGACAGCCGTGAACAAGCAGCAGAGCTTTTAAGGCCGAAAGGTTTTTACAAAGATTTCGATCCAGACTGTTATCAAGCTTATATTGATCATGCCTTGATGGACAATAAACTGCGTGGTGGGGTGGAATTGACGATTTCACGTGATGATGAGGTTCATATTTTTCGAACTAATCCTTCACTGTGGTGGTTACCTCATGCTCAACCACAAGTACCTGTACAGCAGTTAATTGCAGAGCAGGGACCATTTTTAGCTCGGCACTTTCCACAAATGGTAGAGAAAAAATTTGCGATTCCATTTAAAGTTGCTGCGGGGAGTCATATGTTCCCCTTAGAACATCCTGTAGAAACTGTGGAATTGATCAAAGATTTACTTAAATCGTCTAAGCGTCATCATTGAACCTTAAAAAAGACAACACAAAAAAAAGCACTCTATAGAGTGCTTTTTTTATAAATGAAACATTCTACTTTCTACTTTGAGATTTATTTCGCATTTTCAAATTGTAAAACAACTTTGTTGTTGGCATCTAAAAATTTCAAATGATCTTTAGAGGCATCAAAATGAGTAACTTGGCTCAATGCCTGCGAAAAATGTTGAGGAATATTTGTCGCAGTCAAACACGCTCTTTGTGTTGTAGCAAGGTTTGAAAATTGGATTTTTGTGTTTTGCACAGCGTAACCGCCCATGAATCGATTACAACCATCTGAACCACTTACACGAGTGTCGTCGAAAGTGATGGTGGGTACGTTCGAATTGTTAGGGTCAGCTTCAAGCTTAACGCCTTGAATTTCACTCGCAACCCAATTTTTGTTTTGTAATTTATCTAAATTACGATCAGTAGCTGGATTTGATGTCGTAGCACAACCAATCATACCCAGTGTTATACATGCACAAGTCGCCAGTGTGATGGATTTTAACATGTGATTTTCTCCACTTTTGTTTGAAGGATGTAATATTTCTAGATTTATAAGGTTTTCTAATTGCAATATAAGCTTATTATTTTAATGATGCTAAAAGCTTTAATTTAACTAAAAACTACATATTGATCATAAAGTTGAACATTCTGCAAAAATGGATTTTAGATTTTAGATTTTAGATTTTAGATTTTAGATTTTAGTAATAAATAGAGTTTTATTTGGCCCTTAAAAAACAAAACGCACCCTAAGATGCGTTGATTGTTAAGTTATACAGTTGCTTAGAACTTACAGAATTGAACAGGTTGTTGCAAAGGCTCGCCACGATATAAAACACCGTTTTCAGTGTGTTGAATGGTGCCATTACAAATCCATTCTGCCACTTGAGGGTAAATCACATGCTCAAGCACGTGAACCCGATCTGCCAGACTTTCAGCATGATCATGCACATTGACTTTAAGCACGCCTTGAGCAAGCGCTTGACCAGCATCCAGCTCTGCAGTCACATAGTGAACTGTACAGCCATGGAAGACATCACCGGTGTTTAAAACACGTTGATGAGTATGCATTCCTTTATAATTTGGCAGCAGAGAAGGGTGGATGTTAATCATTTTTCCTTCCCATGCTTTGACAAATTTTGCGCTTAAAATGCGCATAAAGCCTGCCAAAATGACCAAATCAACATCCCAGTCGAGCAGTTGTTGATGCATCACATCATCAAAAGCTTCACGACTTGGATATTGCTTATGTTCAATGACTGCAGTTGCAATCTTTGCTTTTCTTGCACGTTGCAGTGCAAAAGCGTCAGGTCTATTGGAAATTACCCCAACGATTTGACCTGATAGATTGGCATCGATCAGGGCTTGCAGGTTAGATCCGCTGCCTGAAACAAGTACAGCAATTTTAATCATGAACGTTGCTTATGCGAAAACTACACGGATTTTTTCGTCAGCGCCTTCAACAGATTCAGCATTATCTGCAATGTGACCCATTGTGAATGCTTTTTCGCCAAGGCTATTGAGTAATTCAACAGTTTTGTCAGCATCGGCTGCATCAACCACGAGAACCATACCTACGCCACAGTTAAATGTGCGGTACATTTCAAATTGTTCAACACCACCTTCTTTTTGAAGTAGTTTGAATAATTCTGGCCATTCCCAAGATGCTTCATTGACTACCGCTTGAGCACCATTTGGCAGTACGCGAGGTAAGTTACCCGGTAAACCGCCGCCTGTGATGTGCGCCATAGCGTGTACATCCACTTCTTTCAATAACTGAAGAATTGGTTTTACATAAATACGTGTTGGTTCCATTGCTGTATCTGCAAGTGGACGACCATCAACGATTTGAGTAAGGTCAACGTTTTTCACATCTAAAATTTTACGAAGAAGTGAGTAACCGTTTGAGTGTGCGCCAGAAGATGCAACACCAACTAAAACGTCACCCGCTTTAACTTTAGAGCCATCAATAATTTTACTTTGCTCAACTACACCTACGCAGAAACCTGCAAGGTCATAGTCTTCGCCTTCATACATACCTGGCATTTCAGCAGTTTCACCGCCAACCAATGCACAGCCTGCAAGTTCACAACCCGCACCGATACCAGTCACAACATTTGCTGCAACGTCAACGTTGAGGTGGCCAGTTGCATAGTAGTCAAGGAAGAACAGTGGTTCAGCACCACATACAAGAAGATCGTTTACGCACATTGCAACCAAGTCTTGACCAATTGTGTCATGACGGTTCAAATTCAATGCTAAACGCAATTTTGTACCAACACCATCTGTGCCAGATACGAGAACAGGTTCTTCATAACCTTTAGGAATTTTACAAAGAGCGCCGAAGCCGCCTAGGCCGCCCATTACTTCAGGACGTGCAGTACGTTTCGCGACAGATTTGATACGATCGACTAACGCGTCGCCCGCTTCAATGTCGACACCTGCATCTTTGTAGCTTAAACCAGTGTTTGGGGTAGAAGTTGAGTTGCTCATAATGAAGTCTCCGCATTCGCGCGGGGATTATAACCTGAATATGCAAAACTCTTATGCTATTTCGCACTAAAATGTTATCTTTATTAAAATATTTTCCTTTCTATAACGATTACATTGAAAAAAGGTGACTTTATATGGGTGATCGCACCTTGCGCCGAATATTTATTCTTGCTGGGATAGCATTGATCATATGGGTTTTATACTTATTAAAGCCTGTAGTTGTTCCTTTTATCGGCGCATTTCTAATTGCATATTTATTTAGCCCTTTAGTCGATAAATTACATAATATTGGCTTGCCGCGCTGGTTATCTATCAGTTTGGTCTTTATTGGAATTGGTGTCGCTATATTCCTTTCAATGTGGTTCCTCGTACCACTGGTATGGGAACAGTTGATGTATGCGAAAAACAATATTCCAAGCAATATTCATTGGGTCAACTATACATTTCTGCCGTGGTTATCAGAGACATTTAATCTTGTACCGATGGAAATTGATACAGAGCAAATGTCAGCAGCGATCATGGAGTATATTCAAACCAACTATAGTGCAGACAGTATCCAAGCCATGTTGTTAAAAGTGGCACAATCGGGTCTGAATTTCATACAGATTGGTGGCACGATTGTCTTAATTCCAATCATAGCTTTCTATTTCTTATTAGATTGGGAACGAATGTTAGAAAACATGCGTCGCCTTATTCCACGCAAATACGAAAAAAGCACATTAACCATCGTAGGCGAATGTCATGAAGTTCTAGGCGCGTTTGTAAAAGGCCAGTTCTTGGTAATGTTCTTATTGGGCGTTGTATATGCGGTTGGACTTCAATTGGTGGGTATTGAGGTCGGCATCATCATCGGGATGATTGCGGGTCTAGCCAGTATTATTCCGTATTTGGGTTTTGCGGTTGGTATTATTTCGGCAATTGTGGCTTGCCTGTTCCAATTCGGTTTGGATTGGGTGCATTTGGCCTTAGTACTGGTGGTATTCATGGTAGGGCAGGCAATAGAAGGTTATATTTTACAGCCTTTCTTATTAGGCGACAAAATTGGTTTGTCTCCTGTGGCAGTGGTATTTGCAGTCCTTGCAGGCGCGCAATTGGCAGGACTCCTCGGAATGCTCATTGCACTACCCGTTGCAGCGATTATTGTGGTCTTATTACGTCATGCACGCGAAAATTACGAGAAAAGTAATTTATATCGAAATGATGTACTTGTCGTAAATGATGCTGCAAGTGGCACTTTAAACGTAGAAACCAATCAAGTTGCTGTTGATATTGAGCTCAAAAATCAGTCTGCAAATTCGCTGCAAGATCCTGAAATTTCGAGTAACATTGAAAGATCAGAACATAAAGATTGATAAGGCCAAAATATAGATATGCGTCAATTGCAGCTAGATATAGAACCACAACTCGATGCCCGAATTAGTGATTTTTCTGGGCCGAGTTGGGGGCATGTAATCGATGGTGTTCGTCAGTTACATGCTGGTTTAATGAATCGTTTCTATATCTATGGTGGAGCTGGCACAGGAAAAAGCCATTTACTGTCTGCAATATGTGACTCCTATTTAGAAATTGGCAAATCAGCAATTCAAGTTTCATTGCTTGAATTGCTCGATGCGCCAACTGAAGCGATTACTTCGCTTGATCGCTATGATTTGGTGGCTTTAGATGATATTGAAGCCATCAGTGGAGTTCCACATTGGCAAAAAGCTGTTTTTCACCTGATTAACTATAATAACGAAGAAGGTGGTCAATTGGTCTTTTCATCTCGACTAGCGCCAATTGAACTCAAACTTGAACTGCCAGACCTACAGTCTCGATTAACTCAGGCTGTCAGTGTAAAAGTACCAAATGGTAGTTTATACGCAGACCGTCAAGCGCTCGTGAACTCTGTTTTAGCGCGACGTGGCATCCATATGGATCAACAAATTGTGGATTATTTGTTGGCACATGGGCCGCATCAGGCGTCTATTTTACTTCGCTCTTTAGAACAACTGATTCAGATGTTAAAAGGTGAAAAAGTCAAATTGAGTCATGCCAATTTAAGACAAATTTTTGCCCTAATTGATGAATATCGGTAAGCAATAAAAATTCTTGAGTAATTACTCAAGCTGTGACAAAGTACATAAAAATATTTTAATGTTGCAAGGATTGTGCAACTTAAGAATAAAAAGATAAAAAATATTTAAGGAGATGGATATGCTCAAACAGAGCATAGGCATTGGCATGCTTCTCATGGCAGGTCATGCATTTAGCGCAGAAATTACCGTTACAACCACTGAAGATGTTGTAAAGGATGACAAGGAATGTTCACTTCGTGAAGCCATAGAATATATCAATAATGGTATGCCAGAAGCCGGATATAATGGTTGCGGGGGGAAAGACGCCTATGCCTCAATTTCTCTGAAGAAAAATGAAGTTTATAAACTCACTAAAAAAATTGATATTAAAGCGGAATTGAACCTGAAAACGGTGTATGACAGTAACGTCAATGAAGATGTCGTACTCGGTCTCAATAATGCCGTCATTGAAATGACCGGTAAGGATCAAATTTTTAATATTAATGACGGCGAAAAAGAACTAATTGCGATCAATTTTAAAGAGATTTCATTTAAAGGATGTAAGCAAGATCAGTGCGCTGATAAAGGCGGCATCCTTTTTAATAATGAAAAACTCACACTTGAAAATGTAAAGTTTGAAGATGGTAATGCACGACTTGGTGGTGCAATCTACAATGTTGGATTCTCAGAAGATGGCGCAGCTGTAGCAAGCCGTCTGTATATGCGAACCACGATTTTTCAAAACAACAAAGCGGTAGATGGTGGTGCAATTTACTCAGAAGCACCTGCTTATGAAATCTATACATCTTTGTTCAAAAATAATGAAAGCACTTCTGGTCGAGCGATTGTTTACAATCAAAATGGACTCGCGGACATCAGCAAGTTAGTGTTCAGTAACCCTCAAAATATCATTGCCAATAGTACCTTTTTCAAAAACAAAGGTTTTGCTGTCAACTTACGTGATGGTTTAGCACTCAATAATATTACAGTACTGAAGAACAGTGGTGGTATTGAACTAAATAGTACCTCTGAGCATGCTTATTTAGCCAATAGTGTGGTGATTGGTAATGCGCTCAGTGGCACCGCTCAAGATTGTAAAGTTGTGAACTCAGGAACAGACAAATCTGTTTTTTATAACAACTTAGTGGCTGCGAGTTGTCCTGTTGGGCCTGTTGCAAATTTAAATGATGTGTGGTCTGGGACAAGTTTAATCGCGGGTGAAGATGAAGGTAGCTGTAAAACCTTAACAGAAGATCGTAATGCACTTTTCTGTCCATTTACCAAAGCAAACAACGCATTTATTGGTTATTTACGTCCTCGTATTTTATTAGATTACGAAACGATTTTCTCAAGCCCGATATTAAATAAGGGGAAGACCACAGCAGATGGCAATGAGCATCATGTGTATTGTGAGTCTTCTGATCAGCGTGGAAAAAATCGTAATTTGGATGATGTTTGGTGTGATCGTGGGGCTATCGAAATTGTGGTTCCTGTGAGCATGCCTCGCTTAGGTAAAGACATACGTACAGGTGAAGTGGCGAAGTTTAATATCTTAGATGCTTTAGGTGACAGTGATTTAATTCCAAAAGAAGAATGTACAAAAGTGATGGGTATGGCAAATCCAACAGGTGAGCCATGGCAAGATGGTTGTCCAATAGTTGTACAAAGCACCGAATCAAAAGGTAAATTTACACTGAATTTGAATGGTGATTTTGAATACACGCCAAATGGAAATTGGCATGGCGCAGATATTTTTGAATTGCGTGTGGTGACGTCTTCAACCCGTTTTAATACTTCGGCAAAAAATTATTTAGCTGCAGAAGTGCGTATTTTCCAAGAACCAAACAATGAAATGGAAAGTAAAACAGTTAAAACATCAGGTGGTGCTCTAGGCTGGGCAGGTATTTTTGCACTACTTGGCTTAGTTGGATTTCGTCGCTTTAAAAAATAGTCTGGATAGAATTAAGGACAGCACATGAAAAATTATAAAAAAGGATTGCTGGCGGTCATGGTCCTTGCGGCTATGTCATCTATGGCAGCGACAAGTAACATCATCAAAGTTACGACCTTTGAGGATGAAAATGGTGAAAATCTCAATCAATGTTCTTTACGTGAAGCGATTGAAACTGCACGTAAAAACAAATCTTTTGGTGGATGTAATGTCGGTAACCCAAATAATGGGCAGACCGATTATATTCAACTTGAAGCAGGTGAATATCTTCTGACCAAAGGTGAGTTAGTTCCGCTCAATCAGATCGTGATTGAGGGGAAAAGTCGCTTTAACTATGATTCAAAAAATTTACTGACGCAGAAATTTCCTGCCTATGAAGATATTAGAACGACGATTAATGCCCAAGGCAAATCGCGTATTTTTAATACTTCACGCTCAGAAGCCAACTTTATCGTCAATAATGTACGCCTTACTGGCGGGATGGCAGAAGACCGTGGTGGTGCCTTGTATTTAGGGGGAGCATTTACCTTAAATAATGGTGCAATTGAAAACTCTCAAGCCAAAGTTGCTGGCGGTGCAATCTACTCCGTTGCGCATAATATGTCGAAAAAAACATTATTGGTGAGCAGTTTAGTTCAGGGCAACATCGCACCTAAAGGTAGTGTTGTCGCTATGGATTGTATCGGGAACTTGGGGGATACCCAGCCTGAAATTGTGTTCCAACAAAGCAGTATTATTCAAAATGGTTCATCGACGAGCAATAGTGTGATGGACTTCTGTGGAAATGCCAAAGTTGAACTGACAGCAAATACGATTGCAAAAAACCAAGCAAATCTAAGTACGGGTAGTATTATCCGTGCCATTTCTCAGGGAACGGAACGTTTAAGTGCTTTTTCTAGCTTCGTTTTAACCAGTAATACAATAGTCGAGAACAATGCGGCTAGTACCTATTATTATGATAACAATGGTACAAAGGCTTGGTATTTCAATGTATTGGCCTACAATACTGGTGGGAAATCTTGTCGTTATCTGAATAATGCAGTACCTGATAATGGTCAAAAATTTGTGGCAAGTAATAATGCATTTGAACTTGCAGCCGCACAGTGTGATTTACCAGAAAGTGTGCTGAATAGTACGGAAAGCTTTCTGCAAAACCATGATGTAAGTAGCTATGCTATGGGGACTTTGTTAAGCGCCCTACAAACAAAATCTGCTTATAATTTGTATTTACCTTTGTATTATCCGAAAGCAATCGGCAGCGGTTTTGACTTGATCAATCTTGGCTTAGAAGGTTGTAGTGATGCGGATCAACGGGGTATTTTGCGGATCACAGATGGTACTTTACAGTTATCACCTACGCAAAGAAACACATGTGATATTGGTTCGGTTGAGTTAATGAATTTAACCGCAGCAGATATGGCAGATATTACCAATGAGTCTTTAACAGCTCTGCAAGATAAGTATCAAAATACAATTGATGCTTTGAAAAAGGATATCGATGATCCTGATTATGCAGAATACAAAGTTGCCAATCAGGATGATTTAACAAAGTACGAAGCGGTATTAAGTGCATTAAAAAATAACCTTAAATATCGTGCGGTTTATTTTGATCCGTTCCCGGCATCATTACCTCAAGAAGAGTCTGTGAATGGTAGTGCTGAAACACGACAAATTGCCTTAAATGCTGACAACTATACCGTGACGACTTCACCAATCGGCATCGGTAGTGAAATTACGGTGTCTAGTACAGGCGAAGCAAGTATCGTAGGTAATCCACCGCATGACCTGCACTGTGATTGGGATGCGGGAATAAAACAAATCGTTATTTATCGCACCAGTGGGGCAACAACAGCACCTACCGAATACGGTTTTTGTAAATATACGCTAAAACAAAAGACAGGGAGTCAGGCGGAATCCTCTGGTGTAGTACGTGTGGCCTTTAAAAATATGACCCCAGTGGCCAAAGCTGCCCAATATACGATTAGTCCGTCAAATAATTTGTCTGTTACAGTCAATAATTTATTAGAAAATGCTAATGATGATGGTGATGGTCCAGTTGCATCTATGCCAGCGGGTAAATCGGTATGGCATAAAAATGAAGAAGGCCAAATTATTCCAATTCGTTTTACGAAAATCCCAGCAGGTTTAAACTTTGAAGCTGAGTATAGTGGTAGCTGTCCAGCAAGTTATTTAAAGGAAACCTGCTACGGTGGCAAAATCACCTTCTCTGTAAAAAATGGCTTTAGTCAGTTTGACTATCCTGTTGAATATAGCGTTATTGATAGTGATGGTATTGCCTCAAGTAATGCAATTCTGACCCTTAAGAATACAGCGAAAAATACCAACTCTTCTTCTAGCGGCGGTGGCTCAATGGGAGTTTTTGGACTGTTGGCATTGATTGGGTTAGGTGTGTATCGTCAGCGTCGGTTGAGCAAGTAAGACAATAAAAAAGCCTCGATAAGAGGCTTTTTTTAAGGCTTAACTAATCTAATTGATTTGATTTTCACAACACTGTTGTTTTTGATTAGTGAACGACAGCGATAGGTTGTAAGTATTTATTGATATACTCATCGCGAATAGCAGGTCGTTCATCAGGACTAGCTTTTTGCATACGTGTCGCGAGTTCTTTACGTTCTAAAGTACTCATTTTTTGCCATGTTTCGCGCATACGCTGCTTTTCACTGTCCGGAAGTTGGGTGAACCAATCCATGCGCTGTTGCAAGCTGACACGTTGATCTGCAGGAATCTCTTTGAGTGCCTGATACTTTTTAATTAAAGCCTGTTGTTCTGCTTCAGATAGCGAATCCCAAGTTTCATTAACTTGAGTATCAGCATCTTTTGAAAAAATCCAAAAGCGATCAAAGCCAGCAAAACTGGTTTGCAAAAAACTAAAAGCACAGAATGCAATTGCTAATTTTTTAGCTGCCATGTGGAACTTTGTCCTCACCCAGAACCATCAACATTTCAAGATCCTCCACCATTTGAGGGGAGAGCTTAGGGGTTGAAATCACCTGATTTTGTGGTTTGTCATCCAGTACAGTCGCATTCGGTAAAATGACGAAACCTGCAATTGCTGCTGCAAGTGCAAAGCCAGACATTTTCCAGAAACCATAACGTGAAGTTTCGCGCTGATGAATATCTTCAAGCACGTTATTCATGACAGTTGCTTTGTCTTTATGGTGCTGTGCGAGTCCATCAAGTTTGGAAGTTACTTGCTTTAAGAAATCATCTTGTTTCATTCGGATGATCCTCCCATATGTGGATTCAAATGTGCCAAAGCGGTACGTAAACCCTGAATGGCACGGTGGTAATGTGTTTTCACACTGCCTTCGGAACAATTCATAATTTCTGCAGTTGTATGCGTATCAAAGCCTTCCCAAGCTCGCAACATAAATGCTTGTTGCTGGCGAACTGGAAGTTCTGCGATAGCATCTTGTATTTCCTCTGCAGTGACAGCCTGATCCAGAAAGTCGAAAGGGTTTGGTGTAGATTCATCTACCACATCCTGTATCTCGACATCGTCGTCATCTAGGCTGACTTTTCTAAATAAGGAAAACGGCTGCGAACGACGTGCTTCTTTTCGACGCCAGTCTTGCAGCTTGTTATTTAAAATGGTGTAAAACAGGGGATACCATTCCTCTGTGGACTTTTCAGCATAAGCTTTATGTAAGGAAATAAAGGCTTCTTGCACCAAGTCCATGGCAATGCCATGTTGACCGTGCGTTGCACTTTCCATCATTACTAAAGCACGCCCCGTCACTTCATTCATGAAGTTTTTCAGGCGAGACTCAGCCGTGCTTTTTAAAACACTGCTGTCTTGCGTCTCGGACTTTTTGGGTGCTAAATCCATAGAGATGGAAAATCCTGTCATCGGATACCCACCATTATTTCCATATTCATATACAAATAACGATGGAAATAATGGTTAGGTTGACAAAAAGAATTATTATTTTTTCTAGTGTAGTCTATTTTTTTCAGGCTTAAGCGCTAAATACAATAAAATAACGATTTTACTGACGCTGACGTACCATTTCAAAAAAACAGATCGAGCCAGCAATGGCTACGTTTAACGATTCTTGACCACCCGGTTGAGGAATCGCAACGGCTTCTGCATGTTGTAATGCATACTCAGAAACACCTTGACCTTCATTGCCTAAAATCCACACACATTGTTTGCGTAAATTTTTGCTATATAGGTTTTCAGACTGATGTGAGCTTGTTGCATACACTGGAATTTTGAATTTCGTCAAAATATCTTCAAGGGCAATATTTTCAAAGGTATTTAATGAAAAATGTGCGCCCATACCTGCGCGTAATACACGCGGTGACCAGAGCGATGCAGAGCCTTTGGTACAAACGACTTGCTCAATACCTGCAGCGGCAGCAGAACGGAGTAGGGTGCCTACATTTCCTGGGTCTTGAATGTTGTCTAAAATTAAGGTGTCTTCACTGAAGTTAAGCGCTTCACTTGAACTTGGTAAATCCACAATCGCTAAGCAAGCAATAGATGTTCCAAGTGTACTGATATCTTTGTATAAAGATTCACTTAGAATAAACACCGCACCTTGATATTGTTCCGCAATGCGGTCGAAATCGGCATGGTTAATTGCTTGTTCAGTGGTGAAAATCGATTTGATTGGACGTTTTGAGTCTAACCATGACAACACCAAGTGTGTGCCTTCCAAAACAGTTTGACCTTGTTTTTTACGGTAGGCATTTTGTTCAATTAAGCCACGGAGATGCTTAATTTTCGGGTTGTCTTTTGATTCGAGATAAATCAGAGCCATGAGGGAGATATCCACGAAAGTCAGCAAAAATACTAACTTTCGTTATAAGAAATTAATTATGGTATGACGTAACTAGGTCAACTTCGTTTTTAGAACCAATAATCACAGGAACACGTTGATGAAGTTCTGTTGGTTGGATGTCTAGAATGCGGACACGGCCTGTTGTAGAAGCACCGCCAGCTTGTTCCATCAACATACTCATTGGGTTTGCTTCGTACATTAAACGTAGACGGCCTGCTTTTTTCGGATCTTTGAAATCGTATGGATACATGAATATACCGCTACGGCAAAGAATACGATGAATATCACCCACCATGCATGCAACCCAACGCATATTGAAGTCTTTTTCACGCGGGCCAGTTTTACCTGCAAGAAGTTCGTCGATATAACGTTTTACAGGCTCTTCCCAGTGACGTTGGTTCGATGCATTAATTGCATATTCTTTAGTGTCTGCTGCAACCGCAATCGCATCTTTAGTTAATAAGAATTCTTTGCTTTCTGGATCAAAAGTAAAGAAGACTACGCCAGCACCGACAGTTAGAGCCATCATTGTTGATGGGCCATACAGTACATAACCTGCAGCCGCTTGGTTAACACCCGCTTGCATGAAATCTTCAGCTTGCGTTACCGCATTTTTTGCAGGAAGAATTGAGAAAATTGTGCCTACACACATATTGATATCGATGTTGCTTGAACCATCTAATGGGTCAAACAAGACAAGATAATCGCCATTTTCTTGAGCTGGAGTGAATTCATCTAATTCTTCAGAAGCCAAACCACCGACATGTGGATGAACTTTCAATGCATCGATGAGGTAATCATTTGAAATGACATCAAGTTTCTTTTGTTCTTCACCTTGAACGTTTTCGTGTTGCGCGCTACCCAATACACCAGCCAAAGCACCTTTTTGTAATAGAAGGTCAATGTCTTTGCATGTATTACCAATTGTTTCAATAACTTGTGCTAATGCAGGAGTAAGATTACCACTTTGTTGTTGTAGAAATTGGGAAAGGGTGAGATTTGACATAACCGGAAAACTCCAAATATTAATTTATCAAAAATGATAAAAATGTGATTGTGCAACATTTTAGATGAGAACGAAGGAAAAGAAAAATTAAACTAGACTATTTGTCGTGATTTTACCCTTGCAAGTCCTGAATAACATGCTATGTTGAACCTAATGTATAAATCGAAAGACAGGGAGCACAACAATGACCACACAAAAATTTGATGCGACTCCGACTGCAACTGAGGGATTGAATTTAGACGATATTTCTGCGGATACTGTTAAAGCTGCATGGAGCAGTTACGAAGCAAAAGCAGAGTATAAAAAGTTCAATAAACATGACCTCATTGAGTCGATGCAAACAGAAAAAGAAAATGCTGAACATCCAGAAGCAGAAGCGTAATGATTTGGATTGTTAAGCTAATTTTCTAGTTGGTAAAGCTAAGGATCTCGTTTTTAAAGTCGTTCACTTGCATTTTCATTGGATATTTTCTTAAAGTTCTAAAGTTGCTAACTGAATTTATCCTGAGTTAAAGGGCTAAAATTAGTAAAAGCACAGAACGATGCAAATGAAACGATATAAATAAAAAAAGCACTCATCAATGAGTGCTTTTTTTAGCTCAGACTTATTCAAGTCTTATTTAAGTAGTGGAGGAACAGCTTCGTAGTTAATTTCTACACGGCGGTTTTCTTTCCATGCATTTTCATCATGACCCGCATTGATTGGCATTTCTTTACCATAGCTGACTGCTTCAAGCTGGTTAGGGCTTACACCTGTTGTAATCAGGAAGCTTTCAACAGCTTTGGCACGACGCTCACCAAGCGCCATGTTGTATTCACGAGTACCACGTTCATCGGTGTGACCTGTTAAAGCCACGCGTGAGTTTGCATTAGCAACAAGGAACTGTGCATGAGCTTGAAGGGTTTGTAAATCTTCATTGCTAAGCTCGGTACTATCGTAGTCAAAGTGTACTACGCGCTTCGCTAAAAATGCTTTATTCGCTTCAGTTACACCTTTCGATGATGCACCGGCTAGGTTTTGTGCATTGAGTGCTGCATCTTCACTTAAACCAGAAGTGTTTACAGTGGTTGAGCTATTTGGGTTTTGTCCTGCTTGTACGTCTGCTGCAGGTTTACGGCTGGCACAACCAGTCATTACTAATGCTGTAGCTAAAACAGGTAATGCAATCAGTTTCATCGCTTTCATATTGATCTCCATGACGGTTATTTATGATGTTTCATTAAAAAGTTATTGTTGAAAAAATCATGCAGTGTTTATTTCGGTGCCCAAGCTGGTTCACGAACTTCACCTTGTTCACTTGGTAAGTTCATGCGGAAACGACCATCTAAAGACATGATCGAGAGCAAACCACGGTTTGCTTCACGTGTTGCATACACGACCATTTGACCATTTGGTGAGAAGCTTGGGGATTCATCTAAACTAGTTGGCGTTAAAATATTGGTTACACCAGAACCAATGTCTTGAACCGCAACTTTATAGTTACTACCGCTAGGACGATGTACCAAAGCTAATTTTTTACCGTCCGCACTTAACGTACCACGTGCATTGAAAGCGCCACGGAAAGTTAAACGTTTGACACTTTCAGCACTTAAGTTGTAGGTGTAAATTTGTGGAGAGCCACCACGGTCAGAGGTAAAAATAAATGATTTACCGTCAGGTGCATAACGTGCTTCTGTATCAATCGCTGTGTCATTGGTCATGCGTTTTAATTGGCGAGTCTGTAAATCCATTTGATAGATTTCAGGATTGCCATGCATCGATGCGGTAAATAACATTGATTTACCATCAGGTGAGAAGCTTGGTGCACCATTCAGGCCACGGAAACTTGCTACTTTTTCACGGTTACCACTTGCTAAATCTTGGATGTAAATCGCAGGGCGTTTGGTTTCAAATGAAACATAGGCTAGCTTTTTCGCATCAGGCGTCCATGCAGGGGACAAGATTGGATCACGTGAAGTCAAAATGGTACGGGGTTGTTCACCATCCGTATCTGCAATTTGTAGGGTATAGCGCTGATCTGGTGTTGCTGCATTACGCAATACATAGGCAATACGGCCGCTGAAGTCACCTGGAATGCCAGTTAAAGCTTGATAGATTGCATCACTGATCATATGCGCTGCTTGACGATAACGTGAAGCAGGTACAGTGAGTAGTTCATTTAACAGGTATTGTTTTTTTTCAACATCATACAGTTGGTAGTGAATTTCATAAGAGCCATCAGCCGTTGTTTTTGATGTGCCTGTCACGACATAGGGTACGCCCGCAGCTTTCCATGCTTCTGCATTAGGTGAATTTATTGTTGCAGTTGCAGGTAAGTTTTTAGAGGCACTGGTAAATTTACCTGAGCGGTTCAAGTCATTTTCAACCACTGGATAAATATTTGAGTCATTACTAAAAGGCACGATCGCAATTTTAGGTGCTTCTTCAGGAGCTTTAGTGATTTCGAGGTGAAGCTGCGCATGCGTTTGAGTCACTAAAACTGGGCTCAAAGCAGTGAATACGGCTAAGCAAAGAAGATGTTTACGCGTCATTTCCATCATTCGCTAATTACTCTAAAAATGTGAGTTATTGTCTGTATTTGGTTGTGTCACATAATGGCATGATTTTGGGATATTAAAAGCATGAAAATATGACTGAACTGTTATAACACTGTGAAAAATGCAGAGATTTTATCCGAGTTTCGTCAAGTCTAGCTTAAAAATCATGAACACAACATCACATTTTGGAATGAAAATGATAATTCTTTAGTTATAAGATTCTATTTTTGAATCAAGTGTTTAGAAAATTTTAGTAATACTTGATGTTGCTGAGTCCCACATACACGGCGTTATATAGAACGAAGACAAGAATGGATCAATTAGTCGGGGCTAGAGCTTTATAAAAGCTCAAGTATTGAAACACACAGGTACAATCGATTGAGTATTCATTTTAGGAAAGGGGGGAACTGGGGGGATGGATGTAGAAGCTTAAAAATAAACATCATACCAGCGATGAAACTTGATCTATTGAAGATAAGAAAAAATGGGTATGGGGTGATTCATTGCTTAACCACAAAAAAATCCCCGCAATCAATGCAAGGATTTATCAAACTTAATTTGAAGATCTAAATGTAGAGGTAAAACTTTGTGCTTCACGTCTAGCATCTGGGTCGCTAGGCATCGGATATGGTGCAGCAGCACGAACTGCAGCCTCAATACTGGCTTTCATATCAGGATCACTGGAGCTTACGATGACTGCTTGGACAGCACCTGTTTCAGATAAAATCACGCGAGCAATGGCCGTTTTACCGCTAGAGCCAGGTGGTGTATCCCAAGCACGTTTGATTTTATGTTCAAAATCACGTTTAGCGGTTGAAGCGATTTTCTTGGCTTCCGCTTTTTTCTTTGCATCTTCTTCATTTAGAGCATGTGAAATGGTTTTAAGAGGCGTTTTTACGTCCTGTACTGATTTCTCAAGTTGAGTTGTTTTAGCATGATCCATCAGCAAAGCATTAAATTGTTCAGGTGGAATATGGTCAGGCATGGTCGAAGAAGGGATGTAAATTGAACGATTTTCGGCGAATGATTGAGAGCCTAGGAGTCTTAGTGTCGAAAATAATAATGTTTTCATGTTATATAATTCAGTATATAAGTAAATGAAAAATCCCCACAAGGTTTGCAGGGATTTAAAAATTAACGTGATGACTTGAAGGTGGACGTAAAACTTTGAGCTTCACGTTTTGCATCTGGGTCACTCGGCATTGGGTATGGTGCAGCAGCTCGAACAGCAGCCTCAATACTGGCTTTCATATCAGGATCACTAGAGTTCACAATCACTGACCGAACTGAACCACTTTCCGTAAGGGTAACGCGAGCAGTTGCCGATTTACCCGCAGAGTCAGAAGGTGTGTCCCATGCACGACGGATTTTATTTTCAAAATCTTTCTTTGCAGTAGATGCAATCTTCTTCGCTTCAGCCTTTTTCTGTGCGGCTTCTTCAGCTGCTTTTTTAGCTGATGAAGCTTTGGCTTCTTCGGCTGCACGTTCGCGTGCTTCGGCATCGGCTTTAGCCTTTGCATCTGCCTTGGCTTTTGCATCGGCATCTGCTTTACGTTTTGCAGCTTCCGCATTGGCCTTAGCTTTGGCATCAGCATCTGCTTTACGTTTTGCAGCTTCCGCATTGACTTTAGCTTTTGCATCGGCGTCTGCTTTACGTTTTGCAGCTTCTGCATTGGCCTTGGCTTTCGCATCAGCATCAGCTTTACGTTTTGCAGCTTCTGCATTGGCTTTAGCTTTGGCATCAGCATCAGCATCTGCTTTACGCTTTGCAGCTTCAGCATTAGCTTTCGATTTGGCATCAGCGTTTGCCTTGGCTGCTGCCGCAGCTTTGGCTTTGTCAGCTTCTGCTTTTCTTAAAGCATCGGCACGGATTTTTTCAGCCTTGGCTTTGGCATCAGCATCTGCTTTACGTTTTGCTGCTTCAGCATTGGCTTTCGCCGTAGCATCTGCTTTTGCCTTAGCCGCATCCGCTTTGGCTTCTTGTTGTGCTTTTAGTTTTGCAGCTTCAGCCGCTTTAGCTTGTTCTTGAGCACGCTTTGCATTGTCCGCAGCTTTTTGTTCAGCAAGCTGCTGTGCTTTTGCCGCAGCGAGTGCCTGTTGAGCAGCAATCTGTGGATCTGCCTTAGGTGGTTCTGCTGGTTTAGGTGGTGCAGCCGTTGGAATCTCGGGTGCTGGTTCAACGCTAGGTTCTGCTGTTTGCGTGATTTGTTCAGCTACATTTTCATGTGCGGTTTCATCAAACTCAGTGACTTCACGTGTTACAGGTTTTAAATCTTCCGGTTTTACCAAAACAGTGGTTATTTTTTTAGGGGGCTCAGGTGGTTTACTCATGCCAAGATAAAGTAAGCCAACCACAGCGACGATATGAACACCTAGTGTGAAACCAATCGCAACGGCTTTTTGTTTAAAAGGCGGCTTGTTGAAATCTTTCATAAATTATTTTAATGGCTCAGTCAGTAAACCTACTTGTGTTAAACCTGCATCTTGAAGGGCAGACATGAGTTTCATGACTTCACCATAAGGACGAGATTCACTGCCGTTAATCAGGACACTCATTTGCTTTTTCTGTTCGTTGGCTTCATTTTGCGAGGCCGTTAAAACAGATTTTAGTTCATCGAGTGTGAGTACATCATTTTGATGATTTTTATCTTCGAGTTTGATCGTCCCATCCGCCTCAAGTGTAACAATCGCAGGGCGATCTTCCGCTTGCATAGGCGTGCCATTCGCCTGTGGTAAGTCGACTTTGACACCTGTGGTGATCATAGGTGCAGTGACCATGAAAATCACCAAAAGAACTAACATGACATCAATATAAGGCACGACGTTCATGTCACTTTTTAATGGTTTTTTGATGCGCTCAAAGCGTCCAGAACGTTGAATAGCCATTAGTCATTGTCCTGAGTTGAACCTACAGACTGGCGTTGTAATAACGCAACCATTTCTTCGGCAAAAAGCGCACGATCGTTATAAACGGCTTCACCTTTGGCTGTAAAATGGTTAAATGCAAGTACAGCAGGGATTGCCGCAAAAAGACCAATGGCCGTTGCAATCAATGCTTCTGCAATACCAGGAGCAACCGTAGCAAGGGTGACTTGGTCAACATCTGCCAAACCAATAAAGGCATTCATAATGCCCCAAACGGTACCGAATAAACCGACATAGGGTGCAACCGAGCCAATACTCGCAAGCGCGCCTAAACCATTTTCTAAATGTCCTTGGTCACGGCTTAAACCCACACGAAGAATACGTTCTGTACCTTCAATTGATTGTTCTGCGCTGGCATTACGTTTTTTAAGTTTGAAAAACTCGCCTAAACCTTGATAGAAAACATCTTCAAGGCCAACACGTTTCGAGTTGAGTTGAGCATTGTTGTATAAAGTGTTGAGTTCGGCACCAGACCAAAAGATTTTTTGGAAATGTTCATCGTCAGCCTGCGCTTTTTTATAACTCATGTGTAACTTGGCAATCAGATACCAACTGAATAACGAAGCTAAGAGCAGCAGGAGCATTACCAGTTGTACGACAGGACTTGCTTGTAAGATGAGGTCTGAAACTTTGAGTGTTGATTCTAGTTGAGTTGCCATAGTTACTACATGTGCCAAATAATTTTTTTAATCTTGTTCCAATTCTTTCAGAATCAGTTCACGTATTTCATCAGGAAGGCGACGGGGTTTCATCTCTGCACTGATACATGCCAATTCTACCTCACCTGATGCCAGCATAATATCACCACGATAAATATTTTGTTGCAACACAAATGACGTAGCCTTACACGAAACTACACTTGCTGTAACAGTAATCAGGTCATCCATTAATATAGGACGTGAATATTTCACATTAATTTTATGAACGACAAAGTTGTAATCTTTTTGATGCCAATAATGGTCTACACCTGAAGCGCGTAGCCATTCTGTGCGGGTACGTTCCATAAAGCGAATATGATTTGCGTGGTAAACAATGCCACCTGCATCTGTATCTTCAATATATACACGAATGTTGAATTCGAATTTATTCGCCATGAGAGTGTTCCGTCTTTATAAAATCTGAAAAATATTGGTCTGCACTTCAGCAAAGAATTAGAGCATTTAAAAATGGCGATAATTCAATGATTCGTCAAGTGCTTCAATGACGGGCAGTTTAGCACCGTGAGTCATCAGTCCAATGGCACAAGGTTTCAACTCACGTAAATCTTTAACTTTCGTAGTTGTCATTATTGTTTAAAAAAAGAGACTACTTTTAATTTGTTTGTTCATCTAATTTAAATTTTGCATCGACAAAATCCTGTAGATGAGCTGCTAAATATCCCGCAATATGAAAGTGAGTTTCTTCCATTTTCTTTTTCTGTTGCTTGGGGAGTAATGCCTTCAAAGATTCATACATATACGTTAAGCAGCAAAAGCCAAGGCCAATAACTAACATAAGTGAAAGTTTATTAGGTAGATCTATCCAGAAAAATACATAAACGAGTATGGCTAAAGCAAAGAATGAGAAGCTGAAATACAAAGTATTAATTTTTGCTGGCTTAAAGTTTTCCTTGACCAAAACTTGTACGTCGTCGTGATAGTACGTCCCAATAAAAATGAGGGCAGAAGTATAGTTGAAGCTCAGGTTTTTTATACGATATGCAGAAGGCGATTGTTTAATAGTTAAGATATTATCTTCACTTACTTCTATGGTTTCTTTGCTGAGAATTTTTTCACATTCGACAGTGATAAAATAATTGTATTCGGCGTGAAATAAGCTTTCAAAATCACTCATTTGTTTAGGGCTAAATGAACTGATGGGTTGTTCTCTGGGAATGTGTTCAATGGCACTGTCTAATGGTAGGTTTTGAATGTATTCGCTATTAATTTTGTTAATTATTCTATTCTCAAGATTTATCATATCAGTCTATTGTTTGTAGTGGCTTGAATTTATTTTAAAAATTTAAATAAACATGCAGGGAGCATTTAACTCCCTAAAGTTGTTCAGTGAATAATCGTTTACTTATCCTTCGGCTCTGGTGGTGTCATCCCAAACTGTAAATACGCCATATTGGTGGCAATACGTCCACGTGCAGTACGCATGACATAGCCTTGCTGAATGAGGTAGGGTTCGATCACATCTTCTAGGGTCCCTGAGTCTTCTGCCATAGCAGCAGCTAGAGCTTCTACACCTGCAGGGCCACCATCAAAACGCTCAAGCAGCATTGATAAATAACGACGGTCTAGTGTGTCTAAACCATCTTTATCGACATTCAGCATGTCCAAAGCACGTTGAGCCATCTCTTGGGTTACTTCACCCGTACCTTTAACTTGCGCATAATCACGGACTCGGCGTAATAAACGGTTTGCAATACGAGGTGTCCCACGAGCACGGCGTGCAACTTCCTGTGCGCCTTCGGCAGTCATGGGTACATCCATCAAGTTTGCAGATCGAGTCACAATATGCGTTAAGTCTTTGACAGAATAAAACTCTAAGCGTTGTACGATACCAAAACGGTCACGTAAAGGAGAGGTCAGTAGGCCTGCACGAGTCGTCGCTGCAACAAGAGTGAAGGGTGGTAAATCCAGTTTGATCGAACGGGCAGCAGGGCCTTCACCAATCATGATGTCGAGTTGGTAATCCTCCATCGCTGGATAGAGAATTTCCTCGATGACCGGTGAAAGACGATGGATCTCATCAATAAATAAAACATCACCTTCTTCGAGGTTGGTTAGCATTGCAGCCAAATCGCCTGCACGCTCAAGGACAGGGCCTGATGTCGATTTTAAGTTACCACCCATTTCACGGGCAATAATATTGGCCAGTGTGGTTTTACCTAAACCCGGTGGGCCAAAAATTAAGGTGTGATCGAGTGCTTCTTCACGGCCACGTGCAGCACCAATAAAGATTTCCATTTGTTCACGGACGACAGGCTGCCCGATGTAGTCATCGAGGGAAGTTGGGCGAATGGCGCGGTCGAAGTGGTCTTCGGGTTTTTCTGAACCACTGATAAGACGGTCTTGCATAATTATTTAACTAATCTCTATATGGTTGTGGAAGAATCACAGCCTCAAAAAGCGATTGAACTTTAAATGCCATTGTATAGGCGATTCTCACTTTTGACTGGGCAAAAGTGACAAAACCCATTTGTTAAACTGATGCTACGTCCTTGTAGCACAGTTTAACGGCGACATCCTTGTCGCCTGCGTGATTCACATACTGTCTATAACCCTAAAAGGCAAAGGATGCAGTGCTCATTAGAAACTAAAAATTATTTATTCATCGACTTTAATGCAGCACGGATAATGTCGCTGGCTTCAGTAAAGTCACCTTTGGCAGCATTCACTAATTTTTGTGCTTCAATTGGTTTGTAGCCTAATGATTGTAAGGCCGCCTCAGCTTCGGCTACGGCAGAGTTGCCCGTAAATTGAATTTGTTCAACAGTTGAATTCGTTGGTGCAGTGCCTGAAGCCATGGCTTTAAAGCGATCACGTAACTCAATCATGAGGCGTTCAGCGGTTTTTTTACCTACACCCGGAACTTTGACTAAAGTGTTTACATCTTCATGTTCAACCGTGTGAATCAGCATTTCAACGTTTAAGGTCGACAAAATGCCCAGTGCCATTTTAGGGCCTACGCCGTTGACTTTTAATAGTGTGCGAAAGATCAGTTTTTCTTGAGCATTGCTAAATCCATACAGCAGTTGTGCATCTTCACGAACAGCCAAATGTGTCCACAGGGTGATTTTTTGACCTTTCTGTAGTTGGCAAAATGTTGAAAGTGGGGTGTCAATCTCATAGCCCACACCATTTACATTGAGTAATACTGTTGGTGCTTCCAATGCCAGCACTTCACCAATTAAACATCCGATCATGTCATTTATTCACTTTATTTCAGTTTAGTCTGAGCTATTTGCTCAATTTCAATTTGTTGTGAGATTAGCTTGAAGGCCAGCGAATTACTAGCCTTCACATTTTTTCAGCTTTAAAAGAAACCAACTTTATTGCCTTGAAGTTCTTGTGCAAGGTTATAAGCCTGATGGTCTGAAAACTTAGAGATGATATCGAGTACTTGCATAATATTGTCATAATGCGACATACCAAAATGTGCTCCTGAACGATGTAAAATAGACATCAATCGTTGCTCTTTAAAGCTCAAAGTTTTATTGGGCGTGGTCAGTGGAATAAAGGCATCCAAAATATTTTGCAAACTTTGGTGTGCAATAATTTCCAAACCTGCCTTATGCGGATGTTCAAAGATTTTATCACGAGCCAGTTCTTTGGCACGGTTAATCCCGATTTCAATATCTTCACTGCAATATTGCAATAAACTGCCTTTAAGTTGGCCAGACAAAATTTCATTATGATGACGTGCAAAAGCTGTAGTTACTTCTTCAACCAAACGCTTCATCACACGGCCACGCAAAGCGGCAATTTTCTGCTGCCAAGTGGTATCGGTCATCGCCAATTCGGCAGGTATGCCATAGTCACCGACCAAATCAAGGAAAATTGGCTCAACTTCCTTATAGTTCAACATGTTGAGGATAATGCCATCTTCAAGATCAATTAAGGCATAACAAATGTCATCTGCGGCTTCAAGCAAATAGGTCAATGGATGACGGCAATAGTGATATTCGCCCAGTTGAATTAAACCCAATTGTTCTGCAATTTGCTGCAAGATTTCTTTTTCTGCTTGATAACAACCAAACTTTGCACGTTGACTCGCAGGTTTATTGCCTTGCGATGCAATGGTTTTTGATAGCCACGGGTATTTTAAATATGCACCCAACGTTGCATAGGTTAAACGCATACCACCATCATTCGGGTGATAGTCAATTTTAGTCAGTAAACGTAAGCCTTGTGCATTACCTTCAAACTGACGCACATCGGCTTCTTCTTCAGGGCTTAAGTCCTGTAAAAAGTTGGTATGCGATGCGTCATCAAACCATTCTCGAATGGCATATTCGCCTGCATGGCCAAAAGGTGGATTACCAATATCGTGTGCCAAGCACGCAGCTTGAATAATTGCACCGACATCGGCAGGTGAAATCCACATCGGGAGTTCATCTTTAATTTTTTCAGCCGCCAGCATCCCCAATGAACGTCCAATACAAGACACTTCTAAAGAGTGAGTCAGGCGAGTATGAATACCATCGTGTTGGGTGAGGGGATGGACTTGGGTCTTGCGGTTTAATTGTCGAAAGCTTTGCGAAAATATAATGCGGTCATAGTCTTTGTGGAAGGGGCTTCGTGCCTGTTCAGAACTGTGTTTATTGCTACCAATACGAACTGTAGAAAGAAGTTCAAGCCAACGCATTTGAGTCATTTATCATTATTCAATTATTACTTGAATTGAATAATGCCAAACTTAGCAGAAAAGCACTAGTCTGGGGCGACACAACTTGTCTTAAAAGATGTATGAGTGATTTGCCTTAATGAAATGCAAAACAAAACAGAAATTTAAAAATGGGCTGTTAGTATAGATGGGCAAATTTTACCTTTTATCCCATTTTTTAATTTTCAATGAGAATAATTTAAATGTATAGAAAACAATTTCTTCCTACTTTGACTGCACTAAGTTTGGGCGTGACATTTTTTTTGTCAGGTTGTAGAAGTTTCAATACAGAAAAAAATATAACGAAAGTGCAGCCAAACCAAAATGTTGCTGCATCAGAAAATAGCATGATGCATCATTTACAAACATTTGAAGAAATTGCGGAACAAAATGGTGGCAATCGTGCAGTAGGTACAGCAGGTGGATTGGCTTCTGCACAATATATTCTTGAACAAGCCAAGAAAGCAGGCTTGCACGCGCAAATGTTGCCATTTGAAAATCGAGAAAAGACCGTTGGGCAAAATATTGTGATTGAGATTGAAGGGCAATCCAAAGATACCGCTGTGATTGTCGGCGCACACTATGATTCGGTGAAAATGGGGCCTGGGATTAATGATAATGCTTCAGGCGTTGCAGTATTGTTAGCATTATTACAAGACTATGCGAAGCAAAAGGTAAAACCTAAACACACACTATATCTTGCCTTTTGGGATTCGGAAGAGGTTGGTATTGCAGGTTCACAAGCTTTTGTGAAATCACTCAGTGAGAAACAGCTTCAAGGCATTCAAGCCTATATCAATGTTGATATGGTGGGAACAAAGAATCCGAATATCATGATTGCCGATGGTGACCATTCATCAATTGCAGAAATGGCGGCACAGTTTAAAGCCAATGGACTTGCACAAAGTGATTATCAGCCAATCTTAGACAGCATGAGTCAATTACCTAAGCACCCGCAGGATGCTGCATTAGAACAAAGTATGCGTCAATATTTTAAAACCAATAATATGCAGATTAAAGATGATGTAACGACTTTAACAGCAAGCGATACTTTGCCATTTTTAGGGAAAGTTCCCGTTACTTCACTAATTTTATTTAATGAGCAAATGAAAGGTGATGAACTCGAATTTGCACCGTGCTACCACAAGGCTTGCGATACGATTGATGGTGTAGATGTAAACTCACTGAACTTAGCCCTTAATGTTATTCAACATCTATTGTCAGATTTGAATAAATAAAATGTTTCAATTTCAAATGTGAATTGATTTTAGTCTTTATGAATTTCAGGTTTAAATCTCACACATTTAGACCTGAAATTAATTTTCAAATATGGTTTGAACGCTTGATTAAAAAGTGAGTTGTTGTTGAAAAATAAAACATTTTTCTAGTTTGAATATTATTCTTAGGATGAAATGAAAAAATCAGATAATTTTGTGTTAATCTGTGCGACTAAATTCAATTTTATTATTTAAAAATAAAAGCATTATTGCCTAAACTTCCCGATATAAGCACTACAATTTCACTTTCACATCTAGCTGATTTAACTAATACACAGTAGAATATGCGCTCTCTCAAGTCACATTGTGGCATGGTCTTTTCGATCATCCCGTGGAGCCAAAATCAGCATGTTTATCGTTGCCGGTGCACCTGCACATTCTTCATTTAAGAAAACTCAACTATTATCACGTTTAACGTCAATTAGTTCTGTTCAATCAATTGAAAGTCAATGGGTTTACCTTTTTGACCAAGCGCTCAACGAGCAACAACAGCAATCCGCTTTACAGCTTCTCAACGATGGTCAATCTTTTGAATTGCACCAAGCAGCAAGTGACGAAGTCCAAATTTTAGTGACGCCACGTGTTGGAACCATCTCTCCGTGGTCGTCTAAGGCAACAGACATTTTTGCCAACTGTAATACACCGGTTCATCGCCTTGAACGCGGTGTTTTGTTTACTTTGAAGGGTGTAAATGCTGTTTCTGATGAAGTAAAACTAGCATTACATGATCGCATGACAGAAAGCGTTTTCAATGCTATTGAAGATGCTGCGGCACTTTTCTCTGAAACTGAACCAAAGCCTTTAAACTCAATTGATATTTTGGGTCAAGGTAAAGAAGCGTTGGTGAAAGCTAACTCTGAATTTGGTTTTGCGCTTTCTGATGAAGAAATCGATTATTTAACCGATGCTTTCACAAAAATGGGTCGTAACCCGCATGACATCGAATTGATGATGTTTGCCCAAGCGAACTCAGAGCATTGCCGTCACAAAATTTTCGGTTCTGAATGGACAATTGATGGTGAAGTTCAACCATTGTCATTGTTCCAAATGATTAAAAACACCTATAAAGAATCACCTACAGATGTATTGTCGGCATATAAAGACAACGCTTCTGTAATAGTTGGCTTTGACACTCAACGTTTCTATCCGAAAAAAGACGAAGAAACAGGTCAGCACGTTTACAAATATAAGAGCCAAGCTGCTCACATCTTAATGAAGGTGGAAACGCATAACCATCCGACAGCAATTGCACCATTTGCGGGTGCTGCGACAGGTTCAGGCGGTGAAATCCGTGATGAAGGCGCAACTGGCCGTGGCGGTAAGCCAAAAGCAGGTTTAACAGGTTTCACTGTTTCTAACTTGAACATTCCGGGCTTTGAACAGCCTTGGGAAGAAAACTACGGTAAGCCATCTCGTATGGCATCTCCGCTTCAAATCATGATTGAAGGCCCATTGGGCGGTGCAGCGTTTAACAACGAATTCGGTCGTCCTGCATTAAATGGTTACTTCCGTACCTTTGAACAAAATGTAAATGGCGACGTAAAAGGCTTCCATAAGCCAATTATGATTGCCGGCGGTTACGGTAACATCCGTCCTGACCACGTTGAAAAAGATGCAATTCAGCCAGGCGATCTTTTAATCGTACTTGGCGGTCCTGCAATGCTAATCGGTCTTGGCGGCGGTGCAGCATCTTCTGTAGACAGCGGTAAGTTAGGTGAAAATCTAGACTTCGCTTCTGTACAGCGTGAAAACCCAGAAATGGAACGCCGTTGCCAAGAAGTGATTGATGCATGCTGGCGCATGGAAGACCATAACCCAATCGTATCTGTACATGACGTGGGTGCGGGCGGTATCTCAAATGCAATGCCTGAACTTGTGAACGATCACGAGTTAGGTGCAATTCTTGATCTTCGTAAAATTCCATCATTGGAAAAAGGCATGTCTCCAATGGAGATCTGGTCGAACGAAGCGCAAGAGCGTTATGTATTGGCGATTCGTCCAAGTTCATTAGAATTATTTGAATCACTATGTGCACGTGAACGCTGCCCATTCGCCGTACTTGGTGAAGCAACTGAAGCGCGTCAATTGACAGTGAACGATCCATTGTTTGAAAACAAAGCTGTGGATATGCCAATGCAAGTCATGCTTGGCGGTACACCGCGTATGAGCCGTTCATATGAAACGATTGAACGAAAAGGCGATGACTTCACTGCCGAAACAGTAACAGATTTGAAAGATGCGATTTACCGCGTTCTTAAGAACCCAACGGTTGCATCTAAATCGTTCTTGATCACGATTGGTGACCGTTCGATTACAGGTATGGTTGCACGTGATCAGTTTGTAGGTAAGTGGCAAGTGCCTGTAGCTGATGCTGCAGTAACAACGACGAGCCTTGTTGGTTATACAGGTGAAGCAATGGCAATGGGTGAACGCCCGCCAGTTGCGTTGTTGAATCCTGCTGCTTCTGCACGTTTATCTGTAGCAGAATCAATTTCAAACATCATGTCTGCAAAAATCGACCAGATCAGTGACATTAAATTGTCTGCAAACTGGATGGCTGCTGCAGGTCAACAAGGTGAAGATCAAGCGCTATTCGAAGGCGTTAAAGCCATCGGTATGGAAATGTGTCCTGCACTAGGTATCGCAATTCCAGTAGGTAAAGACTCATTGTCTATGCGTACCACTTGGAATGACGAAGGCGAAGACAAATCTGTCACTTCACCAATGTCAGGCGTGATCACAGCATTTGCACCTGTGACGGATGTTCGCAAAACATTGACACCTGAACTTAAAAATATCGAGTCTGTACTGGTACGTATTGATTTGTCTAAAGGTCAATTTCGTCTAGGCGGTTCGATCCTTGCTCAGGTTTATAAAGCAATCGGTTCTGTAACTCCTGATGTAGACAGCTTCGATGACTTCAAAGCATTCTTTGCCTTGGTTCAAGACTGGAACAACCGTGGTCTAATCAAGGCTTACCATGACATCGGTGATGGCGGTCTGCTGGCAACTGTTGCAGAAATGATGTTTGCTTCACGCCTAGGTGTAGCACTTGAAGATCAATCTACTGCAAGCTTGTTTGCAGAAGAAATTGGTGCAGTGCTTCAAATCAGCAAAGCGGATTGGGCTGTCTTAGAAGCTGAAGTTGCAGCGTCTAGCCTTAAAGATGCAATTGCGGTTGTAGGTACTGTAAACGATACAGATACTTTAACTGTAAATGGTTTGAGCTTAGACCGTGCTGAATTACAGCAAGCATGGACCGAAGTGTCACATCAAATCCAGCGTTTACGTGACAACGTAGAAACTGCGGATCAAGAATATGCGCTAATTGCTGACAAATCTCATGCGGGTTTAATTGCAAAACCAACATTTGATTTGAACGAGCCAATCGAAGCACCGTACATCAATGAACGCCGTCCAAACATGGTGATTCTGCGTGAACAAGGTGTAAACGGTCATGTAGAAATGGCTGCTGCATTCGATAAAGTCGGCTTCAACACTGTAGACGTACACATGAGCGACTTGCTTGCTGGCCGTATCAGTCTTGATGACTTTGAAGGCTTAGTGGCATGTGGCGGTTTCTCTTACGGTGACGTATTGGGTGCAGGCGGCGGTTGGGCTAAATCTGTATTGTTCAATCCTAAACTTCGTGACCAATTTGAGAAATTCTTTAACCGTGACGAAACATTCTCCCTAGGTATCTGTAATGGCTGTCAAATGCTGTCTCAGCTTGCACCATTAATTCCAGGTGCAGAAGCTTGGCCTCGTTTCCACCGCAATACTTCAGAGATGTTTGAAGCTCGTGCTGTAAACGTACGCGTTGAGAAATCAAATTCTGTACTGTTAGAAGGTATGGAAGGTTCGATTCTTCCTATCGCTGTAGCACATGGTGAAGGTCGTGTGGTTACAAGCGCAGAAAACATTGCAGCATTGAATGCTGGCGATCAAGTGATCTTGCGTTATGTAGATAGTCACGGCAACCCAACGCAGCATTACCCAATGAACCCGAATGGTTCGCCAGAAGCAATTTCTGGTGTAACGTCTAAAGACGGTCGTGCAACGATTATGATGCCGCACCCTGAACGTAACTTCCGTGCGATTCAGCATTCTTGGAAACCTGAAGATTGGGATCAAGATGGTGCATGGTTACGTATGTTCCGTAATGCACGTAAATTTATTGGTTAATCTTAGATAGATGAATTATAGAAAAGAGCCGCCTTCGGGTGGCTTTTTTTATGGTTAAAATTTACCAAAAGATATATTAATTATTGTGAATGTTTATTTTTACACATATAATCGCTCTCGATTTTTAACCACCTGCGGGTGGTTTTTTGTTGGTTTTAAATTTTTATTTCTCCCGCTGAACTTGGTTTAGATTTTGCTTTTATATTTGTGGAAACATGCTAGTGTGTGATTTATGCGCAATAACTATGCAAGATTAAAGACAGCAAGATAAAAGAAAGATGGATAACTAAACGAGTTCAGTATCAACACTCATGATGAGGTGATGACATGATTAAAACAGCGGAATATTCGGCAGTTGATAAGTCTGCGCTGCGTAAAAAGGGCTGGAAGCTTTTTGGTGCAGTGGTGTGTTTGCAGTTGGTGTTTTTAGTTTTGGGTTATGCTTTGCAGATGTAATATTTGAACAATTGAAACCGCCGTGAGGCGGTTTTTTATGTAAACTAATGCATAATTAAAAAACTGCAAAAATTAATAATGAGCTTTAAACAATTTGTATTATTAAAAGATATAAAAATATTTTTACTTTTAGGCTTTATGTTTCCGTCAACATTGTTAAGTGGGTGCTTTCCTATTTTAAAAACGAAGCATCCGAAAATTAATATAACTGTTATCAATGATCAAAATGAAAAGTTGGACGATGCAGAAGTATTTTTAAATCTTACAACATGGCAAGGCAAGTCTTTTACTGAATTTACATATAAAAAAACACAGGACGGAATTGCTACATTTTCTGCAGAGAAAAGTTTACAATTTATTCATATATTTCCAGCAAAATATAGTTGGTCGATTTGCGTTTATAAAAATGGATATAGTCAAAATAGTTTTGTGCCAAAAAGTTCAAATAATCGAACACAAAATTTAGTATTGTTGTTAGATAAAGCTGAAATAGGTGTAGAAAAAAAACAACATTGTTGGAAAGAAAAATCCTAAAATATTGAATTAATAAAACCACTCGAAGGTGGTTTTTGATTAAATAGCCAATTGGATCTGCTTTAACACCGCCTTCAACGTATTTTCAAAATCAAAAGCAGCATTGGTACTGTCTTGGTATCGCCAAGCCACATAACCATCTGGACGAACTAAGACAGCGCCTGATTCATGAATTTCAGATTTAGCATTCCACGTACCGTACACATCACGGTATTCACGGTAACCAATTTGAATCACATCTAAATAAGGTAGATTCAACGATTCAGCAGCAGATTTCCAACCTTTGCCTGAAAGACCTGTCAGTAGGGTGAAACGCCCTTTGCCTGTGATGTCTAAGGTTGAAATTTTTTGGCCTTTGGTATTAATCAACCATGTATGCGGAACTTTTGCCCCCGGACGTGTGGTCGCTTGCAAGTAAAGCTGTTGATCTTTCTCAAAGACTTCCGCTTCAGATTCAGCAATCATGGCATTGGATGTATAACGCTGATTCAGCTCTACACCTTGGGCATTAAACTCAAAGTTTTTAATTTCTAAGGCTTGATAAAGCTTTTGACGTATTTCTGCAGCTTGTTCATCTTCTGCAAAAATACGTTGCATCATTTGAGCTTGAGTTGTGATGCCTTGGTCAAAACCAAATACCTCTTTGAGATGCTTATAGTCAAAGCGAGATTGATTGGCACGCGCCACGATTTGCTTGCCCACAGGCGCACGCTCTAATGTATAAGAATCAAGTAGAGTAGGAGCAGCCCAACCTTTAATGGCATATGCCAATTTCCAACCGAGGTTAAAAGCATCTTGCATACAGGTATTTGAACCTAAGCCACTTGATGGTGGATGACGATGTACCGCATCACCGCCGCAGAATACACGACCTTTTGAATATTCGGTTGCCCATGTTTGGTTCACATACCAATAAGACAATTTTTGAATCTCGACATTTTCAATTTCAGCACCGACAAAGGTATTAAGTCGAGCACGAACTTGTTCTTCGGTGACTTGTGGTTCGCCTTTGGAAATATCAAAGCCCCAACCCATGATCCATTCATTCCAAGGTGTAATGGCACGGAGTAAGCCCATACCCAGATCACCAAAGCTGGCTTCAGGGTTAACAATCCATTGCAAAATAGCAGGGCGGTGTTTCACGTATTTGGAAAGATCAGCTTTAAAGGTTACATAGACTGTACCTGCACGAGACATCACCCCTTCAAGGGGTAAATCAAGCTGTTCAAGGACTCTGGATTTTGCCCCATCCATACCGACCAAATATTTGGCACGTAAGCTGAATTCAGTATTTGTAATACGATTTAAAAAGGTTGCTGTTACACCATGCTCATCTTGCACATGGGACAAATATTCAGTATTAAAATTATAAATTGCACCACGTTCAGCCGCATTTTTTACCAACAAAGCTTCCATTTTCGGCTGAATGAGATCGACCAATGGACAAGGACTGCCTTTAATATAATCGCCATGACGTTCATCACCGGTTCCCCAAGCACTCATACGGGCAATTTCTTCACCGACAAGGCTCGTGGTAATGAGGCTTTCACCCATTTGTTCCCAAGGTGTGGCAATGTCGAGAACTTGTTCTTCGATACCTAAGTCACGTAACACTTCCATCGCACGTTGGTTGGTAATATGGGCACGAGGACTATTGGCTAACCAATTAAATTGGGTAAAAAGCTGAACCTGAATACCGTAATTTGCCAAGGCTAAACCTAAAGTAGAACCTGCAGGCCCTGTGCCAATAATCAGAACATCGGTATCGTATTGCTGTGTCATACAAAACTCCATGTGTATGTGAAGCGCAAACTTGGAATAGTCCGCAGTCTAGGCAAATGATTTTCCGAGTAGAATGGATATTCATATAAACTATAGATCTATTGGTATTTTGACTGCATGACACGGGTGATGTAGTGAGTGTGTGGAGTGAAGCGAATGGAATTACGACATTTACGTTATTTTGTGACGGTGGCGAAAGAACAGAGTTTCACTAAGGCAGCGGAAAAACTATTTACAGCACAACCATCGCTCAGTCAGCAAATTAAAGACTTAGAGCAGGAGGTTGGGGTGCAATTATTTGAACGTTCTGCCCGAAAAGTCTTACTGACCGATGAGGGGCAGGCTTTTCTGAAATATGCAGAGCAAGCACTAGAAAATGCCAAACAAGCTATAGCAGCAGCTCGTCACGTGGCGCAAGCCAAAAATAATCAAATACATATTGGCTTTTTAAATGTCGCAGAATTGAAAATTATGCCGAGTATTTTGGCGCAATTAAAACAACATATCCCTGATTTGAAAATTCATTTACATAGCTTGACGTGTACAGAGCAGATTCAAAAACTAAAAAATACTGAATTGGATATTAGCTTTACTCGTTATCACTTAAGTCATGATGACTTTACGAATATTCAGGTTTTAAGTGAGCAGATCTATCTAGTCGGTGCAGCGCATCTGCATCCATCAGATCGAATCTTAAAACTTCAAGAATTAAAAAATCACACCATTATTATGTGTGAGCAAAATGCTTCTCCTGTGTTTTACGATACCTTAAATGCCTTGATTCCTTTTGATCAGCATCAACATGATCATATGCTGTGGGTAACAAATGTCATGCAGCATTTAAATTTGATTAATATGGGCATGGGCCTGAGTTTTGTGCCCGAATATTTACTCAAATTTTTAAATGATTCGGTCAAAGTCATTCAAACAGATGTGGATTTACCGAAACTAGGTTTATATGCTACCTATCCGCATGCATCGAATAATGTGGCATTGAACATGATTTGCAGTGCTTTAAATGATGTGACTACACAATAGCGTCTGGAATAGTCAATGTTAAAACTAATTTATTATGTACCTGAGTCTCACTTAGAGTCGACTAAACTGGCCGTATTTGAAGCTGGAGCAGGTGGTATAGGCAACTATGAACACTGCGCTTGGCAAGTACTTGGAACAGGGCAGTTTAAACCTGTAAAAGGTGCAAATTCTTTTATTGGTGAGTTGGATCAGCTAGAGTCTATCCCTGAATGGCGTGTGGAAACCATCGTGCCTGAAGAGAAGGCGAGTGAGGTCGCAAGGGCTTTAAAAGCAAGTCATCCTTATGAAGAGCCGGCATTTGAGTTTATTCAAATGGTGGATGTAAGTTTTTAATTCATAATGAAAGTTCCCTCTCCTTTTAAAGGAGAGGGTTAGGGAGAGGATTTATCAGATTATGCCCCTCATCCTCTTACGAAGAATGCTCCTCTTCCCGAAGGGAGACGGGACTTACCTAATATTTAAAGTTATGCAGTCAATTGCGGTTGTGACTATTCTTTTGAAAGCAAATTATATCTTCTGAATAAACAGCTCACGGTCAAAACGATACTGCGGGAAGAACACACCATCTTTAGCACGTTCACCTGCACCAATCACCATCACTGGGTATTGCTGAGCATTTAATCCTAAAATTTTCTTCACCAAAGGTTCATCAAAACCTTCCATCATACAACTGTCAAAACCATAGGCACGTAAAGCCAAAACTAAGTTTTCACAAGCCAAGGCTGTAGTTTTGCTCGCCCAAAGTTTAGCATCGGCTTCATTAAATGCTGTTACAGGCAATTGTTTATCCAATGTCCGTGCAACTTTGAAAGCTACTTTCTTAAAGTTACCTAGTGCGTTTAAGTAACCTGTTTTATAGTTATAAGGAATAAACTTGTAATACTTTTGCACAGCTGCAGGTGCTTCAGGAAATGGGAATTCCGAAATATTACGCTTTGCCATTTCATCTACACGGTCGGTACGCGCGACACAGACAATCAATTCAGCAGCAGTTTTTGCAGCTAGTTGCCCTAGGCAAGCTTTCACTAATTGTTTTTTCTTTGTAGGGTTTTGAACGACGTAGAATGTCCACGGTTGTAAATTCGATGAATTGGGTGCAAGTAAGGCGAGGTCTAAGCATTCATCTAAAACATCGTTTGGAATGGCCTTGTCGGTAAACTTACGTACAGAACGACGGCTTTGTACAATTTTTTTAAAATTCTCGATATCGATGCCTTCAGGCGCAGGCTCGTAGTAGCGTTTCTTTTCAGGTTTAGTTTCAGTTTGTGATGCTGCAGTCATGTGGAAACATCCAGTTTTTAAATTTAGAAAATAGATTGGGGCTAAGATGAAAAAAACCACCCAAATATGAGTGGTTTTTTACGTTCCATTAAAACATTAATTGAACTGAGAGAAGTCAGGTTTGCGTTTTTGCATAAAGGCTGCAACAGCTTCCATCATTTCTGGAGAACCTACTCGATCCATGAAAATCTCAGCTTCATGGTCAATCCATGCCACGATTTCATCTACATTATGTTTCATTAATGCTTTTGATTGAACCAAAGACGCTAGTGGAAGTGCAGATAACTGTGCTGCTTTTTTCGCAGCTGTCGCATAAGCATCTTCTTCAATACTATTGACCAAATTTGCTGAAAGCGCTGTCGCACTATCAAACTTTTGAGCAGTTAACAGTAATTCAGCAGCTTTATGGTAGCCGGCTTGTTGAACCAATAGCTTGCTCGATGCACCTTCAGGTGATAAACCAAGGCTCACAAACGGAATTTGGAATAGGGCGGTATTGTCGCTGTAGACTAGATCGCAATGAAGCAGAATCGTAACACCAATCCCAATGGCAACACCGCGAACCGCAGCAATCAGCGGCTTAGAAAATTGAGCAGCAGATTTTAATAAAATGAACGGTGCGCCTTCTGAAGCTGGAGCTTGTCCTTTTTGAGCAGCAGATTTCATAAAATCTTGCATGTCATTGCCCGCACTGAAGTCCGCATCTTGACCACGGAGTACAATTACACGCACTGAAGTATCCTGATCAGCTTCATCTAATGCTTTTGCAATCCACAGATATAATTCTGTATACAGCGCGTTCTTCGCCTGAGGTCGGTTAATGGCTAAGGTCAGTACGCCATTGTCCAAATTCGCATTCAAATGTTCATGGGGTTGTTGAATACAGCTCAGTGTCATCGTACTATCCTTGCGTAAAAGTTTCGTTTTGATTTTATGCTCGACATTATGTCGCATATTTCAGCCTGTGGCACAACTGCTCAGTTCATAAAAAGTTTGATTTGATATGAAATATACATTTGATTATTTGGTTTTCATTGGGCGTTTTCAGCCGTTCCATTTAGCACATCTGCAAACCATTAAAATTGCCTTACAACAAAGTCAGTATGTGCTTTTAGCACTGGGTTCAGCGCAAAATGAACGTAATATCAAAAATCCATTTTTAGCGTCAGAACGTGAGCAGATGATCCTGTCAAATTTTTCAGAGCAAGATCAGAAGCGAATCAAGTTTGTGCATGTGATAGATGTATATAACGATGAAAAATGGCAAAAGTTAGTCAAATCTTTGGTGAATGATTTAGTTGAAACGAATGCAAAAGTCGGTTTGATTGGACATTTTAAAGATGATTCTTCTTATTATTTAAAATTCTTCCCCGAATGGGAAATGGTTGAGCTGGATAGTCTAGAAGGGGCGATCTCTGCGACACCGGTACGCGAGGCGTATTATCGTGGTGAAATTCAGCATGATGCTTTTCCTCAAGGTACCGTCGAATTTTTGCAAAAATTTCAACAGACAGACATTTATAAACAACTTCAACACAAATTTATGACTCAGGATAAAACAAATCTGCTATAAAAAAACGCTAAAATTTCTAGCACTACAATGGAGCAAAAAAATAAACGTTGTAGTGATTTTAGGCTGTGTTTTATTCAGGAGAAAAACATGAATTTGCGTCACGGAACGTTAGCAAAATATATGGGAGCCTTCGCTTTATGCTGCGTATTGCCCCTACATGCTGCTGAATGGACGCTAACGCCTAATAGTCAGGTCACTTTTGGTATTAAATCTGTGGGGCTGTCGATTGTTGAAGGGCGCTTTAATAAGGTTCAGTCGAACCTTAAGTTTGATCCTGAAATTCCACATAAAGGTTCAGCTCATTTGGTGTTAGATGTAGATAGCATCAGTTTTAGTAACCCAAGCTTAAAGGGATTAATCTTGGGAAGTGAATATTTTGATGCCGCTGAATTTAAGCAAGTGAAGTTTGTCAGTAAACAAATCGAACCCGTGGCTTATGCGAAATATATGATTCGAGGGGATCTGACCATTCGTGGTATCACTAAACCTGTGATCTTCGATACTACACTTACCCCAAGTCCGCAAAATCCAAAAGTGTTGGATGTTCAATCTTTAGCAACCATTAAGCGTAGTGATTTTGGTATGCGTAAAGCACTCGGTGGAGTTGGTGAGCAAGTACTGATTCAGCTCAAAGGCCAATGGCGGCTTGAATAACCGCAGTCTTACAGGGTTTAACACATATGATCTTTGGCATGTTGCAGCACAACAGCAGTCAATTTTTGTAATTGAACAGATTGTTGGTTCCAATGATGCCAATACAAAGCTAGATCAATACTGAGTTCTGTTGAAAGCTCTATCAATTTTCCCGCTGCTAATAAGTCTTTACTTTGATAGTCGGGTAACCATCCATAGCCCAAGCCCATCGTAATGGCATCAAAAAATGCCGTTGAAGAGGGAATGAAATGATGTGGATATTGTGAAGGGTTGAGTCCGAAATTCTTCTGAATCGATTGTGTATGTAAGTCATCTTTCTCATTAAAAATCAGTGCAGGCGCAGCCCTTAACGCATTTCGCGTCACACCTTGACCGAACCATCTTTGGATAAAATCAGGGGTTGCTACAAAGCGATAATGCATTTCTCCCAGATATTCTGCGACGCAGCCCTTCATGGCTTCTGATTCTGTTGTGACACAGGCATTGACCAAACCGGCTTCTAATAAATGATGTGTTTGTGACTGATCATCGACCTGAAAATGAATCACGATTTTTTCTTCAATTAAGAGATCTTTGAGTAGCGGAAGCAACCATGTCGCAAGTGAGTCAGCATTGGTCGCAATATTGACTTGATAGAAAGCATTCGCCGTTTGTCCTGTTAGATTTTGCAGAAAATTATGTTCTAGTAATTTGCTGTGTTGTAAATAATGTAATAATGATTGGCCCGCGAGTGTTGGGCGGCAGGGTCGTTCACGTACAATGAGTACATGACCTAATTTCTTTTCTAAGGTTTGCAGCCTGAGCGTGACCGCAGATGCCGTAATGTTTAAACGCAGTGCCGCTTGTTCAAAGCTTCCTGTTTCAGCAACTGCAAGAAAAGCTTCACTATGTTTGCTTTGTAACATGAGTCACCTATGAGCATTAGAAATTTTATAAACTAAGAAAAACTTAGTTATAGTGATATTTATTTATAAATACTTATTTTAAACAATAAGCTTGGATAATAGCTACATTCATTTAAAGCTTTGAAAGTGTAGTTAAAAATGTTGCACAGTTATATGCAAGGGCTAGCAATTGGATTCAGCTTAATTATCGCGATTGGTGCGCAAAATGCGTTTATTCTCAAGCAAGGGTTAAAAAAGCAGTATGTCTTTTGGCTTTGCGCTATTTGTGCTACTTCTGATTCGATACTCATCTTACTGGGAGTGCTCGGATTCTCCCAATTGGTTGAAAGTCACCCTGAAATTGTGAGTGGGGCGAAATATTTGGGCGCAACGTTTTTAGCAGTTTATGGTGCACAGCATTTTCTGCAAGCCTTTAAAACTTCGAGCAGCTTAGCGCCAAGTGAGAAGAATGAAACCAAACTATTGAAGTTGGTGCTGATTTGCTTGGCTTTAACGTGGTTAAATCCACATGTATATCTCGATACGGTTGTGCTGATTGGGTCTATTTCAACGAAGTTTGAGTCGACTGCTGTATATTTTGCGGTTGGGGCAATTACAGCTTCATGGGTATTTTTCTTTGTCCTCGGATTTGGTGCGCGCTATTTATTACCGCTCTTCCAAAGTGCAAAGGCATGGAAAATTTTAGACTTTATTATTGGCGTTGTGATGTGGGGAATTGCAATTTCATTATTGCTCTAGTTTGAAGCTCTTATTAAGTTTGAGCCCATTCCTATAGGAGCAGGCTCAAATCATTACATTTATGCTGCTTGTAGTGCTTTTAAATCTTCTAAGACTTGTTCTGCATGGCCTGCAGCTTTGACTTTGCGATATTCTTTTACCAGCTTGCCATGATGGAAAATAAAGGTTGAACGTTCGATGCCCATAACCTTTTTGCCATACATATTTTTTTCTTTAATCACGTCAAAATGCTGACATAGCACTTCTTCTTTATCACTGATTAAATCAATGCTTAGATTTTGCTTTTCAGTGAAGTTTTGATGGGCTTTAACCGAGTCACGAGAAATGCCGTAGATTGGGGTATTAAGCGCATCAAACTGATCTTTTAAGCATGAAAACCCAATGGCTTGCGTCGTACAACCCGGTGTTGAATCTTTAGGATAGAAGTAGACGATCAGCCAGTCATTGTTGACTTCTGCAAGGTTGACTTCACCAGTCGTTGTTGGAAAGGTTTGATTTGGTAAGCTAATTTCAGTCATGAAGATTTCCTTTTTCATGTCTTATCCCTAAACGGGCTTAAACAAAGTATGTGAAATATGACCATCATACAGAATTTACTTTGAACTTAAAGCAATAAAAAAGCCTGCAATTGCAGGCTTTTTTAAGACGAAAAATTATTTTTTCGCTTGAGCAGATTTCATTGCTTCTTCAGTTAAAGTTTTTAATTTACCTGTTAACTGAGGACCGAAGCATGCTTGTAAATCTTTATTTTGTTTTTGAACAAAAGCGAGTGTTGCAGGGCTTTTCTTCTGGTTGATTGTGCTTTGGATTTCCCATTTTTGAGCATTGGTTAAACGACCATCTGCTTCAACAGCACAAGTACAGTATTTGCTAACTTCAGCGGCAGTTAGTTTTTTACCTTTGCCAGTTTCTTCTTTACAAACATTAATTAACGAAGATTTTACGTTAGTGCTCTTATATGCTTGTTGAAGCTTGTCGTTGTCAGCGTGTGCAACTGAAGCAAACAATGCAGCTGCAGAGAACGCAGCAGAAAGAATAATGTTTGATTTTAAATTTTTCATAAACCCTACCTTGTTATTTCGGTATGTAACGTGTCGGATCTTCAACACCTGCGTCAACGAAACCTTGTTTACGAAGACGGCAGCTATCGCATTTACCGCAAGCACGACCTTGGTCATCTGCTTGATAGCAAGACACCGTTTGACTGTAGTCTACGCCATGTTCTATACCTAAGCGAATGATATTTGCTTTGGATAAATGTAACAGAGGTGTTTCAAATTTAAGTGGTTTTCCTTCAACGCCAACCTTCGTTGCAAGGCGAGCCATGTTGGCAAATGCTTCGATAAACTCTGGACGGCAGTCTGGATAGCCTGAGTAATCAACTGCATTGATACCAATGACAATCGCTTCTGCACCAAAAACTTCCGCCACAGCTAAAGCATATGACAAGAAAATCGTGTTACGCGCTGGTACATAAGTTACAGGAATACCGGCTTGTTCATGATCAGGAACTTCAATGCTATGGTCAGTTAACGCAGAGCCACCTAAGTTACCTAAATCGATATTAATAACACGATGTTCTACACCAGCCTGCTTAGTTAACTCACGAGCAGCATCTAGTTCTGTCGTAGAACGTTGACCATACATAAAACTCAAGGCGATACATTCATAACGCGCTTGAGCCCAAGCTAAACAAGTGGTTGAGTCTAAGCCGCCAGACAATAAAACTATGGCACGAGGGCGCATATGCATTACTCCAAATAATTCTTTAAAACTTAACGACCAGTTTCATCGTTCCAAAGCAACTTATGTAATTGCAATTGGAAGCGAACAGGGAGATGGTCTTCTAAAATCCATTGTGCTAAATCACGTGCAAGCTGAGGCAAACGAACAGCACCTTTTTCAACGGCAAAGGCCGGAGAGAACCAAATGGTGCTAACTTTTTCGTTTAGCTTATAGCGCTCAACTTGCTGTTTTGACCATTCATAGTCTTCACGATTACAAATCACAAATTTGATCTGATCATGCGCTGTTAAATGGTCGAAGTTGCTAAGCAAGTTTCGTGCAACTTCACCCGATGTCGGGGTTTTTAAATCCATAACCTTTGAAACACGTGGGTCAACTTTAGACACATCTAAAGCACCACTGGTTTCTACAGATACTTCGCAGCCTAAATCGGCCAGACGAGTCATAAGGGGAAGGGCGTTCGGTTGAGCAAGCGGCTCACCACCCGTCACGCAAATATAAGGGGTTTTAAAATCTAAAGTAGTTTGAATAATTTCTTCTAATGATTGGCGTTCACCGCCTTCAAACGAATAGGTTGTATCACAATAAGTGCAACGTAACGGACAGCCCGTTAAGCGGATAAAGACCGTAGGCAAACCTGCGGTATTGGCTTCACCTTGCAATGAATAAAAAATCTCCGTAATACGTAAACCCGCAGACGGATCAGAAACAGGAATAGCGGAAGATCGAAGGGTACTCATAACAAAATTAACCAGATATAAAAAAACAAAAAATCTCTACGATTATTGCTAACCGTAGAGACGAGGAGCGATAGAAGCTCCACGGAACAAGAATGCTCCGCTGAAATAAAACTTAGTCTTCGCGTAATAATTCGTTCAAGCTTGTTTTCGCACGAGTTTTCGCGTCAACTTTTTTCACGATTACTGCAGCATATAGGCTGTATTTGCCGCATTTTGAAGGCAGGCTACCAGAAACCACAACAGAGCCAGCAGGAACACGGCCGTAATGGATTTCGCCAGTTTCACGGTCATAAATTTTAGTCGATTGACCAATGAATACACCCATTGAAATCACAGAACCTTCTTCTACGATCACACCTTCAACGATTTCAGAACGCGCGCCGATAAAGCAGTTGTCTTCAATGATTGTTGGATTCGCTTGAAGTGGCTCAAGAACGCCACCAATACCAACGCCACCAGATAAGTGAACATTTTTACCAATTTGAGCACATGAACCAACAGTTGCCCATGTATCAACCATTGTACCTTCATCAACATATGCACCAATATTGACATATGAAGGCATCAATACAACATTTTTTGCTTGGAAAGAACCTTTACGTGCTACAGCAGGTGGTACTACACGTACACCTGCAGCTTTAAATTGTTCTTCAGTCCAGTCAGAGAACTTAGTATCAACTTTGTCATAGAAGCGTAAGTCACAAGCTTCCATTGGTTTGTTGTCGTTCAATTTGAATGAAAGCAAAACGGCTTTTTTCACCCATTGATGAACAATCCATTCACCATCAATTTTTTCAGCAACACGTAATGTACCGTTATCTAGGCCAGCGATCACTTCTTCTACTGCTGCACGTACTTCAGCAGGACAGTCAGCTGCAGTGAAATTAGCACGGTCTTCAAACGCTTGTTCAATGATTGTTGAAAGCTGAGACATGTTCTTCCATCCAGAAAAAAATTTTCCAAGATTTTACACTAAATCGAGTTAAAAATAGATGGTAAATCGGCCTAGGATCGGAATTAATTATTAAGCAAGCACTAAAACCAAGAAATTAAGAGTGATGAATTTAGCATTTTCATAAGGTTTGTATAAAAAATACGCAAAATATACAGAATTGTTCCTTAACATCATTATTATATTTAAAAAAATGAAACAAAAACTCTTTATTAATCAATATTAAAATCTAAATGTATCAAAAGTTAACAAAAAATCAGTAAATTTGCATAAATGTTGAGCTGTGTTTCCTTTTAACATGTGCCATATAACAAGTCTGTAAAATCTGAATAACAGTTTATTTTGAGGAGAAACACATGAAATCATTACGTTTATTAACAGTAGCTGCTCTACTTACTGCTGCAGGTACTGCAATGGCAGATACCTCTGTAGTTCATGATGGCTATGCATTTGATCAAAACCAACTTATCCCAACTGGCGGTCGTCTAGAAGTGGGTACGACTGGTTATGGTGGTGCGTTACTTTGGACTGCGAACCCATACGTCGGCCTTGCATTAGGTTATAACGGTGGTGATATTTCATGGTCTGATGATTTATCTGTCGATGGCGTAAAATACGACATGGATATGGATAACAAAGTTGGTTACTTAAATGCAGAAGTTCGTCCTTGGGGTGCAAGTGCTAATCCATGGGCTCAAGGTCTTTATGTTGCTGCGGGTGTAGGTTATATCGACACTGAATATGGTTTGAAATCTACAGCGAAAAGCGGTGAAATCGAAATTGATGGTAAAGAAACTTCTTTCGAACGCCTAAACGGTAAAGTGTCTTACGATAACGATATCGCACCATACCTAGGTTTTGGTTTTGCACCAAAATTAAATAAAAACTGGGGCGTATTCGGTGAAGTAGGTGCTTATTACACTGGTAACCCAACTGCAAAATTAACGGCTGTTGGTGGTACTGCTGCTGACCGCGAATTACTTGCTGACCATGAACGTAGCATCGAACAAGATGACAAATATGAATGGCTTCCAGTAGGTAAAGTAGGTGTGAGCTACCATTGGTAAGTTCTTACTGAAACAAAAAAAACGAGCTTCGGCTCGTTTTTTTTGTTTTTAGAAAGCGTTTAAAATCTGTGACCAAATTTCAGACCATAGATCATGGCATCATTGTCTGAGACACTTGCAAGACCTGAAATATGCGATGTTTCAGTATTAGATGGTTTTGAGAGTTTCATATAATACAGGCCAGTCGCTAGAAAATTGTTCGGGTTAAATTTATGCATCATACCTAAACCTAAACCTCGATAGCCATCACTTGGGTTTAAGGTCGACGCCGGATTTCCTGTCCCGTTGTCCCAAATAAACTCTGCAGCAGCGAGCCAACTCGGATTCAATTGATGTGCAATCCCTAACTTTCCTGACCATTGATCTTTCTGATATTCCACCAATTGGATATCAGTTAAATCACGGTATTGTGGATCGAGTGCTGCGTATTGAAGCACGGCATTAAACTGCGGTGGCTGAATGTTGAAATCTTTCCAATTAATCCACCGAACTGTGCCATATACAACATTGTGTGGGCTAATGGCTGTTTGAAAATCAAAATTGACGCTTTGTGGCGTTTGAATTGAGGTATGGGTGTCAAGTACTAATTGAAAAGGACCATTTGAATATAAAGTTGATTCAGAGGTCTTATTTTCATGTTTGATTTTTGAACGAAAGGTTAGGCTAGTTTTAATAGCATATTCAGGGATTTGATAACTGAATCCGAGCAGCCAACCAAGCGCTTCATCTTGTTTAAAATCGGCATGGTAGCCATTGAGAGCAGCATATTGTTGTCCAGAAATTTTTAAATCACCTTTAAATGTTTGTAGGCTTAAACCGCTATAAATATTCCAATTATTATTGGGTTGATAGCCTACCAGTCCAGTTAGGTTATGCGTTCTAAAGTTAATATCGGCGCTTTCAATATCGATATTTGAGCTATCTGGTAAGCGAGGACTATATTGGTAACTGATATCAGTATGAAAAGGTTGCTCATAAATTACTCCCGCAGAAATATTTTCATGTGGTTGAATTTTGAGTGCCAATTTCCCAGAAAATTGTTGATGGGCGAGATTCCCTGTAGAAAAATCAGTTACACCTAGTTCACTAATTGAAGCTTGGTTCTGTACTTTCCCGTTAATTTGAGCATCAACATAAGCGAAACTGGCTTCAGTATAATTTCCGGGTTCAAGAAAGGCCGAGATCGATTGATCTGAGTTTTCTATCCCTGCTGCATACATGATTTGTATGGGGCAGACGATACCGACTGCCACTGCGACGAATTGATTTTTCATAAAGTCCTGGCTTATGGGTCGGAAGTAATGAAGTTTTAATTTTTATTGTGTTGAACGTATTTTAATCACAATTAAAAATAAAGCCAAGAAAACCTAGATAAAATATGTGTTTACCAAAAAAAGAGGACAGCAGGTGTCCTCTTTAATTCGTCAATTGGTCTATCAGTCTTCTGGGTAAGCGACTTTTTTCAACGCTTTGATGTCAGCATCTGGTGAACATAAAGAAATAAACTCATAGCCATAACCGCGTAGTAAATGTCCTTTGCGAACAGCAATCCAAGTGGTATTAACACCAAAAATATCGGTAGGAATTTGTTTTAAACGGTAATCACGTTCTGGGTCATATGCCACATCGTTGACAATACCCACTCCCATATTAAGTTCAACATAGGTTTTAATAACGTCTGCATCAAGTGCGGACATCACGATATCAACATCAAAGCCTGAATCTTCAAAGGCTTTATCAATTTTTGAACGACCTGTAAAACCACCGTGATAGGTAATAATTGGATAGTTCGATAAATCTTCAATGGAGATATTTGATTTTTGGGTCAGTGGGTGCTCTTTAGGCGTAATGATGCTGTGTTGCCAGTTGTAGTAAGGCACGCTTGCCAGGTTATCTTCATTGGTTAATGATTCGGTTGCGATCCCGATATCCGCTTCACCTTGAAGGAGCATTTCTGTAATTTCAATAGGGCTTGCTTGTTGCAAAATTAGATGAACTTTTGGAAATTCTTTTTTAAATTGGTTCACAATCGGCGGCAAGACATAACGTGCTTGCGTATGTGTGGTCGCAATCGTCAATGTCCCTTCATCTACTTTGTTAAAGTCATCTGCCAGACGTTTAATATTATCTGCATCTACGAGCATGCGTTCAACGATACCCAATAATGACTGGCCTGGTTCGGTTAAACCGAGTAGACGTTTACCTTTACGAATAAATAGCTGTACACCAAGTTCATCTTCTAGATCTTTGATGTGTTTACTTACGCCAGACTGCGAGGTGTAAAGTGCAGCAGACGCTTCTGTTAAATTAAAATTCTGACGTACTGTTTCTCGAATAATTCTTAATTGTTGGAAATTCATAATTTTATTTTACCTTAAAAGCAAGTGGGGCTTGTGAAGGCCCCAACTTTTTGTTTTATGCAACTTGGTTTTCAAATAAATGCAAGTTCGTTGCACTTAACCATACCGTTTGATTTGGGCGGAATTGATGCGCTTTCGCTTCATCTGCCGTTAATGAAATTTCAATCAGATTGCCTTGACGGTCATGCAGTTCAGCAATGACTTTACCTGCAATCCAAAGCTCACGTACAAAAGTCGCTTGGATGGCATTTTCTTGCGGCTGTGTATGAATACGCAGTTCATCCGGACGAGCGAAGGCAATGACATTTCCTTGCGGCGCATTGGAGTTTTGTGGCAACAAAATTCGGTCTTCACCAATTTGAATGAGGCCATTGCTATTTTGACCTTCAAAACGGTTGGCTTGACCTAAAAAGTCAAATACAAACGGTGTTGCAGGTTTTTCATAAACTTCACGTGGCGAGCCAATCTGTTCTACGTTGCCTTTGTTCATCACAATGATTTGATCAGCCACTTCAAGCGCTTCTTCTTGGTCATGGGTCACGAAAATAGAGGTGATGTGGAGTTCGTCATGCAAGGTACGTAACCAGCGGCGTAATTCTTTACGAACTTTGGCATCCAATGCACCAAAAGGTTCATCCAGTAATAACACACGCGGTTCAACCGCTAAAGCACGCGCTAAGGCAATACGTTGACGTTGACCACCTGAAAGCTGAGCTGGGTAACGGTCAGCCAAGAAACCAAGCTGAACAAGATCAAGCAAACGAGTAACCCGTTTTTTGATTTCAGCTTCAGATGGGCGTGTTGCACGTGGGCGTACACGTAAACCAAAAGCAATGTTGTCAAATACGGTCATATGACGGAACAGTGCATAATGTTGGAATACAAAACCAACTTCACGTTCACGGACATGAACTTTGGTGGCATCTTCACCTTCTAGAATGACTTGACCGCCATCGGCAGATTCAAGTCCTGCAATGATACGGAGCAGGGTGGTTTTGCCACAGCCTGATGGGCCAAGCAGCGCAACGAGCTGGCCATCAGGGAAATCTAAAGAGATATTTTTAAGTGCATGGAATGCACCAAAGTGTTTTTCAATATTTTTTACTTGAATACTCATGAGGTCATTCCTTAAGAAACTTGTGAATCTTCTTTACGCTTGTCTTGTCGTTCCTGACGTAGTTCAACCCATGTTTTTAAAATCAGGGTCACAATCGCCAAGAGCGCTAATAGTGAAGACACAGCAAAAGCAGCACTAAAGGTATATTCGTTATAAAGGATTTCTACGTGTAGCGGTAAGGTGTTGGTTTCGCCGCGAATGTGACCTGAAACCACAGAAACAGCACCAAACTCACCCATTGCACGTGCATTACAGAGAATCACGCCGTAGATTAAGCCCCATTTGATATTTGGAAGTGTCACTTTCCAGAAGGTCTGCCAGCCTGAAGCACCCAATACGATTGCTGCTTCTTCTTCCTCAGTCCCTTGAGCTTCCATTAATGGAATCAACTCACGTGCCACAAAAGGAACGGTAATAAACACAGTAGCAAGGACAATGGCTGGAACGGCATATAAAATTTTGATGTCGTTATCCATTAGCCAGCCGCCTAACCAACCTTGAGTACCAAAAATCAATACCAACATTAAGCCAGCAATAACTGGAGAGACTGAAAATGGCATATCAATAATCGTGGTTAAAATAGATTTACCACGGAAATTAAACTTGGCAACAGACCATGCCGCAGCTACACCAAAGACGACGTTCAACGGTACGGCAATCACAGCTGTCAGTAACGTAAGTTTTACTGCTGATAATGTATCTGGATGAACCAGTGCTTGGAAGTAAACGCCAACACCTTGTTTAAAGGCTTCAACGAAAACCAAAACCAATGGCAGAATCAGGCAGCTTAAGAAGAAAATTAAAGCAATGATGATCAGGGTATAACGAACCCATGTCGGTTCACGCGTTGCATCACGCGACTGTAATTTTTCCGCAAGCGCATTACTGTTCGTATTCATCGTGCAGTTCTCCCTGTACGGCGACTTGCCCATGCTTGAACCAAGTTAATTAAGAATAAAATGGCAAAAGAAATCACCAGCATCACGACTGCAATCGTGGTCGCGCCTGCATAATCATATTCCTCAAGACGAGAGATGATCATCAATGGCGCAATTTCAGTTTTGAAGGGTTGGTTACCTGCGATAAAAATCACCGATCCATATTCACCCACACCACGAGCAAATGCCAGAGCAAAACCTGTTAACAGCGCAGGAAATAGAATAGGTAAGATCACTTTGGTCACGATCTGAAAGCGGTTTGCGCCCAGTGCCGAAGCTGCTTCTTCAAGTTCAGTTTCTAGATCACTCAGTACAGGCTGTACAGTGCGAACCACAAAAGGAATACCAATAAAGATGAGGGCTAAGGTAATACCGATCGGGGTATATGCGACTTTAATGCCAATAGGTTCAAGGTACTGACCGATCCAACCAGTCGGTGCATATAACGAAGTCAATGCAATACCCGCAACGGCAGTTGGCAATGCAAAAGGTAAATCAACCAATGCATCGACAATACGTTTACCCGGGAAGGTATAACGAACCAAACACCATGCTAAGAGCAAACCAAAAACCACATTGACTAACGCAGCAATAATGGCGGCACTAAAACTCAGTTGTAACGATTTTAAAATACGTTCTGAGCTTAAAATTTCCCATAGTCCATCCCAACCGATACCTAAAGATTTAATAAATACGGCCGAAAGGGGAATGAGCACAATTAAGGATAAATACGCTAGGGTAAAGCCTAGAGAAAGACCAAATCCTGGCAGCACTCGGGATCGCTGCGACATGTTGACTCCTCAAAATGAGAAAAGCTGACTTAAAAGGTCAGCAAAATTGAATAAATGATTTTGCGACAAGCTTAATGCTCAGTACTTAAAAAGCAAATTGAAATAAATACTTGTTTTCATCAGTAAAGCTGATATATTTCATGTGGTTTTCTGAAATTAAGTAATTGAAAATTTCAGGAAACGGTCCAAAACCTGATGCAACATTAATGTGACCCACAGCACCCATATTCACAGGGTAAAGCTTCCAAGCATCAGCAAGTTGTTTTGCATCTTCAAAGCCAAGCCAAGGATCATTTTCACTAATCAACATCGTTGTCGGCACACGAATACTCAGCTGATGAAAAAATGCTTTGTAATCCGTTGTACTGTCGCGTGCAAAGCCGTTTTCTCCAAAGCGAGCTGGATTGGCTGGCGCAACCAAAACTAAATTTTTGATTTTTTTATTCAGTTCAGGATGCAAGGCCAATGCTGCCACTGTGGTCAAACAACCAAAGCTATGCGCCACAATTTGAATTTCACCCTGTAGAGGTCGTACGGTTTGAACAAATTGTTTAATCCAGTCTTTTAGTACAGGGTGATTCCAATCTTTTTGCTGAACACGAGAGCTAGACATGAGCTGACGTTGTAACCAAGATTGCCAATGTGCGTGTTCACTACCGCCTACACCCGGGACAATTACTGTATGTGTCATGTCAAGTTCTCCTGATTCAGTCAATGACTGGTCTTATTTTCCGTTGTTGGCTTTAACGATTTGGTCAAACACGCCGCCATTTTCAAAGTGTGCTTTTTGGACTTTATCCCAACCACCAAATTCTTTATCAATGGTTACGAGTTTAAGTGGCTTAAAGACTGATGCGTATTGTGCAAGCGTTGTAGCGTTACGTGGACGGTAAAAATTCTGAGCTGCGATTTGCTGACCACGTGGTGAATAAAGGAAGTTTAAATAGCCTTTGGCTAAATAAAGATTGCCTTTTTTCTCCGCATTCTTTTCTAGAACAGCAACAGGTGGCTCAGCTAAAATTGAAAGTGAAGGGGTCACAATTTCAAACTTACCCGGTTGTTCACGAATCGCTAAATGTGCTTCATTTTCCCAAGCCAATAACACGTCACCAATACCACGTTCAGCAAAGGTTGTAGTCGAACCACGTGCGCCTGAATCGAGTACTTTCGTGTTTTTATAAATCTTACGGACAAATTCTTGAGCCGTTGTATCATTACCACCCGCTTGATGTTTTGCCCACGCCCATGCAGCTAAATAGTTCCAACGCGCACCGCCTGAAGTTTTCGGGTTTGGGGTAATAATACCCACGCCTGGTTTAACTAGATCGCCCCAATCTTTAATCGCTTTTGGGTTGCCTTTGCGTACTAAGAACACAATCGTTGAGGTATATGGCGTTGAGTTTTGCGGAAGTTTCTTTTGCCAATCTGCAGGTAAAAGTTTGGCTTTTTCTGCAATCACATCAATATCTGCTGCGAGAGCTAAAGTCACCACATCGGCATCTAAGCCATCAATGACGGCACGCGCTTGTTTACCTGAACCACCATGAGATTGTTTAAAATTAATTTTTTGACCTGTACGGCTTTCCCAATATTTACTGAAGTCTTTATTCACACTTTCATAGAGTTCACGCGTTGGGTCGTAAGATACGTTTAAGAAGTCTTTTGCAGCTGCGCCAAAAGAAACCGTCGAAATGACTGCAGCAAGAACACCCAATTTTAATTTTGCGGAAATACTCATGTGAACCTCAATAATTTTTACTTTATCTGTAACATGGGTGAAGAATAGCGCCAATCTTTATGCATAAAAAATAATTAAAAACGAATTTTATATGAATAAAAAAGATAAAAGGCATGTCTATGAAAAAAAAGCATCGACCTTATGCGAAAGGACGATGCTTTTCGGTATTTAAAGCATTATTTGGAATTATTGGTCTTCACGATTTGGTCAAAGATGCCACCATTTTCAAAATGCTTTTTCTGCACTTTGCTCCAACCGCCAAACTCTTTATCAATAGTCACTAATTTTAAAGGTTTAAAGACGGATTTATATTTTGCTAGTACCGCAGCATTACGTGGACGATAAAAGTTCTGTGCAGCAATGGTTTGACCTGCAGGTGAGTACAGATAATTTAAATACGCTTTGGCTAAATTTTCATTGCCATCTTTCTTGGCATTTTTTTCTACAATCGCAACAGGCGGCTCGGCCAAGATAGAAAGTGAAGGGGTCACAATCTCAAACTTACCTGGCTGTTCACGAACTGCCAAATGTGCTTCATTTTCCCAAGCCAGCAATACATCACCAATACCACGTTCAGCGAATGTAGTTGTTGCACCACGTGCGCCTGAGTCGAGAACTTTGGTTTGCTTATAAATTTGACGTACAAATTCTTGGGCTTTTGTATCATTACCACCTGCTTGATGTTTGGCCCAAGCCCACGCTGCTAGATAGTTCCAACGCGCACCGCCCGATGTTTTTGGGTTCGGGGTAATAATGTCGACACCCGGTTTAATTAAATCGCCCCAGTCTTTGATGCCTTTCGGGTTGCCTTTATGTACTAAGAACACAATGGTTGACGTATACGGCGTTGAATTTTGTGGGAATTTCTTTTGCCAGTCTTTTGCAACTAAACCACGTGCAGCAATTTCATCAATATCTGCAGCCAAGGCCAAAGTGACGACATCGGCATCTAGACCATCAATAACAGCACGAGCCTGTTTACCTGATCCACCATGAGATTGTTTAAAGTTAATGTCTTGGCCTGTGGTTTTTTTCCAGTAAACACTAAAGTCTTTATTGAAGTTGTCATACAATTCACGGGTTGGATCATATGACACATTTAAGAAATCTTTGGCAGATGCACTGAATGCTGTGGCAGAAATGAATGCAGCCAAAACCCCAAGTTTTAATTTAGATAGATTCATGTTGTCCTCAATTTTTATACATGTTTTGTTGGATGAGGCAAGAATATCTGTAGTTTTTATGCAGAAAAAATAATTAAAAAAGAATTTAATATGAACAAAAAAGAAATATATGCTGAGCGATTATTTTTTAAAATAAAGTGATGTAATTGGGATGACGACGTATGCAGTGTTTTAAAAATGCGCAGCAAATAGAACAAGTTAATTTACTTGATCGAGCCTTTCACTATGGCGATGGCTGTTTTAGCACGGCACGTATTCGCCAAGGACAAATAGAACTTTTAGCTTTACATATTACACGATTAAAACTGAGCAATGAGCGATTAAAGCTAAATGCAGATTTAAACCTTATTGAAGACACTTTAAAATTGTTACGTAAACAAGATGTCGTCAATGGCACTTTAAAAATTGTGTTGAGTCGTGGTATTGGTCAGCGTGGCTATAGTTTACCTGAGCACCCAGCAGATGTTTGGGTGTTTTATTACCCCAAAACCGTTGCAGATTTTGAGTACGAAACTGTCGAAAGTGGTGTATTACATCAAGCTATTGGGTTAACCATGCCAAGTTTGGTGGGCTTAAAGTCCTTAAATCGATTAGAACAAGTCATGCTCAAAGCAGAGTTGGATCAAACCCCATGGGGCGAAGCTTTGGTGACGGATGTACAAGGTACAGTTGTTGAAGGTGTGAGCAGTAATTGTTTTATTCGCACAAATGAAGGATGGATTACGCCCGAACTTCGTTATAATGGCGTACATGGTGTCATGCGTGCAGAAATTTTAAAACGGATGCAGCAGCTTCAGATTCCATGTACTCAACGTCACGTCAATATGGATGAAATTACGCATTTTCAGAGTGTTTTTTTCTGTAATGCCTTAAGTCCCATGAAAATTGCATCAACTCTGAATGGAGTTGAGTTAGATGTTCAAGCTTGTATTGAACTTTTCCGAACACTTCAATTAAGTCAGATTCGTTAATATGTCCACCGTGTCTAAAAAAACAAATAAGAAAAAATCTGCCAAAGCAGGTTTTCCATTTAAAGCATGTTTGGTTGTGCTACTTGGTATCGTTGTACTTGTGGCGATCTTACTGTGGTCGAGTTTGTTTAAAGCCTATCCTGTGGAAGGCAAAAAGCAAATGTTGGCGATTGGTGCAGGGGATACCTATTCAGGATTTATTGACAGACTAGCCAAAGAGAAACAAGTTCATTTTCCTATTATTTTGAAGTTGTACCAAAAGTTCATGATTAATGACACCTTAAAAGCAGGTGTGTATGAAATTCATGAAGGTATGAGTGTACGAGAAGTTATGGAGTTGATTTCGAATTCTGAAAATGCGCAAATGAATCGAATTTTAGTGATCGAAGGGACGACATTTAAGCAACTGATAGATGCTTTAAAAAATGACCCTTTGGTGACGCATGACATCAGTCATTTACCGTATGCAGAAATCTTAAAAGAGCTCGGCATTCCCTATTCACACCCTGAAGGATTATTTGCACCGAATACGTATTTCTTTGCAAAAGGCGAGTCTGATCGAAAAATTTTGAAGGATTTATATAACCGACAAATCAAAGCCTTAGATCAGGCTTGGACTAATCGAGCTCAAAATTTACCGTATAAAGATAAATATGAAGCCTTGATCATGGCATCGATTATTGAAAAAGAAACCAGTATTGATAGTGAGCTTGAACAAGTGTCTGGTGTATTTGTGCGTCGTCTCAAACAAGGGATGCGTTTGCAAACAGATCCAACTGTGATTTACGGTATGGGTGATAAATACCAAGGCAATATCACTCGCCAAGATTTACGTACACCTACAGCATATAATACTTATACGATCAATGGCTTACCGCCTACACCGATTGCTTTGCCAAGTCAAAAAGCTATTGAAGCCGCGATGCATCCAGATGCGTCAAATAACATCTATTTCGTGGCAACAGGTAACGGTGGTCATAAATTTAGCAGTAATTTGTCAGACCATAACCAAGCGGTACAAGAGTATTTATCGGTAATTCGTGCGAAAAATTGAGGAGTGAGCATGTTTATTAGTTTTGAAGGCACGGAAGGTGTGGGTAAAACCACATTGATTCGTAAACTACATGAGCATTTCCAAAATTTGGGTAAAAATGTCGTACTTACACGTGAGCCGGGTGGTACACCTATGGCTGAACAAATTCGTGCATTACTTCTGGCCGTCAATCATGATGAAGCAATGAGTGATGATACAGAGTTGTTACTTATGTATGCTGCACGCGCACAGCATTTGGCGCGCGTGATTTTACCTGCATTGGCAGAAGGTAAAATCGTTTTATGTGATCGTTTTGCCGATTCGAGTTTTGCTTATCAATGTGCAGGACGTGGTTTAGATCGTGACAAGCTCAATGTCTTAAATGCAAGTTTTGTTGCGCGTATACCGGATATTACTTTTTGGCTTGATGCACCGATTGAAACAGGAATGTTAAGAGCAAGAGAGCGTGGTGCTTTAGACCGTTTTGAACAAGAGAAAGCAACTTTCTTTGAGAAAGTAAGATCAGGTTTTGCTGAGATTCATCAAACGCACCCTGAACGAATGAAACGCCTTGACGCAACCCAAACACCTGAGCATGTTTTCCAACAGGCATTATCGCATCTACAGCAGATCTAAAATGCCATAGTATTTGTTAGGCAATTGATTTAAAAATCATTCATAGCAAAAGTTATGGATGATTTTTTATGCATGCTACAAAACAGGAGATTATCAATTTCCTTAAGACTGAATTTGCGCCAAGCTTAAAGCATTGCACTATCGTTGAAGTTGGTGAAAAGGCTGCCACTTTAATTTGGCATGTGACTGAAAAAGATTTGCGGCCTGGCAATACTGTTTCAGGCCCGACTATGATGACTTTGGCGGACTTTGCATTGTATGTGGCAATACTTGCAGAGATTGGAATTGTCGGACTTGCAGTCACCACAAGTATGAATATTAACTTTTTAAGGAAGCCTGAGGCGAATAAAGATTTGCGGGGAGAATGTCGATTACTTAAAGTCGGTAAAAGCATCATTTATGGTGAAGTGTTGGTGTATTCAGCAGGTGTGGATGAGCCTGTGGCACATATTACTGGTAGCTATTCGATTCCACCGCAGCGACACTGAACTGAAAATATGCAGTTGATCCATTAGATTGGATTAAAATGCAGCAGTCTGTCTAAATAAATTGTGCATTGGTTGGTGAATTTTCTGCGTAGTGTATTTTTATTTGCATAATTTCAAAAACTTAGTAGGAATCAATCAGCTCACAAGTGCTGTTTTAAATCTATAATTGAATCACAGATTTGATTGGTTAAATACATGACTGCTACTGCACATGAAGTTGTTCGGCTCTTTCAGGAGCATGCATATCCTTTGTCAGAAAAATTGACAGAAATGCTGAATGAGCATTACTCACATCAAACAGAACGACGTGGCTGTGGATATACTCAAGCCACACGTGTATTAGCTGAATATATTAATTTGCCGCGTGCATCACATGAATTTCAAGATCTCAAACTCTTTGATCAATATGACACGCATGGTTTACGCAAAATTTTAGATCAAAGTCGTGCTTATCATTTAGATTTGTCAGGTTGGCGTCATCTAGATTTAAATCAAAATTTAATTCAAAATATTCAGCAATTGAAACAATTTACAGACTTTTACGAGGTTTTACAGAAAGAATTACATCTTCAAAAAAGTTTGCGTCAAATTCAGCAACATGCAAATTTGGAAGAAAGTCAGCTTATTTGTACCTTGATTGAAGATCTGATTTTGCCAAAATCGTCAACTGAAAACCAAATCGTTGAAGTACAAGCACTGGCTAATAAGCCAAAAGTTGGCTCTTGTCCAATGGCTGAAAATTTCTTTTTAAAAATTGCACATCGACGTGTATTTCGTAGCGGTGAAATTAATATTTTTGTAGATGAATACGGTCAGCCCTTATTTATGGAAAAATTAAATATGGGGGATAACCATTCTTGTATCAGCTTGAAACCTGTACTCATGAATGGTGTCCGTATTCCAGCCGGTTCACTTTTTTCCGTCGATTATGATGCAGAACAATTAGTTGAAAAACGGGGGAATCGTGAATTTAAAGGTTTTGTGATTCCTTATCAGGCCATTTCTGGGTGGTGGTTTTTACGCTTAACGACTTTGGCTGTGTCGCCACAAAATCGAAAACGTGCATTCAGTACACATTTTCAGCAGCAAGTGGATAATGGTCTGTATAGTCCAGGTACGACTGAGCTTCAGCAATTAATAGATGTGGCGATAGCGCAACTTTGAGTATTTCCATCATGTTAGATGTATGCTTTTCGCCAAAATATTTTGCTCATACCCATACCAATAGTATGGAAAAATTATTGGCGGTTGGAACAGCTTTAGAACAATGGCAGAACATCCGAATACATGAACCTGAGTGTATTGACGCTGAAATTTTAAGCCAAGTGCATGATCCTGTTTATGTGGACGCATTTATGACAGGGCAGCCCACTAAGCTTGCGACCTTTTCAGGTTTTAAGCCTTGGAATACTCAGCTTCGAGATGCAGTGCTGAGAATCAATGCAGGGCAGTTGATGGCTGCAGATTTGGCTTTACAAAAAGGTATCGCAGCGAATGTTGCACAAGGTTTTCACCATGCAGTGTTTGAATATGGCGGATCATTTTGCACATTCAATGGTTTGGCTTTGGTGGCACAGCAGAATCCGAATAAAAAAATCTTTGTACTCGATTGCGATCAACATGGGGGGAACGGCACAGCTGATTTTACTAGACGGTTAGAGAACCTTTTTAATTTTAGTATTTATGGGCTACATTTTGGTTGTCCTACTTATGAACGTTCTTTAACACGGAATGTGCATAAAGATCGTGGAAATTTCGCACAATATACTTTGGCTTTACATGAAGGAATACAGCAAGCTAAAGCATGGGGTGCAGATTTAATTATTTATCAAGCAGGGATGGATTGTCATCAAGCTGACCCTTTTGGTTCATCATGGTTTAGCACCGCTTTGATACAGAAACGCGAAGAAATGGTCTTTAAATTGGCTAAACGTGCAGATATTCCGCTGATGTTTGTATTGGCTGGGGGCTATCAAAATATGAATGATCTTGTAAATCTGCACTTAGAAACTTTCAAAGCGGCATTACATATTTATGGGTAGTAAAATCAAAAAAAGCCGACATCATGTGCGGCTTCTTTTTTAATTTAAAAGTTTTAAGAGACTAACTCAGTATTAACTACAGGGCAATCAACCGTGAAATCAGGTGGTGTTAACACTGTTTTACGCAGTTCATCGGCTTGTTCTGGATAATCCAAAGTAAAATGTAAGCCACGAGACTCTTTACGTTCCATTGCACAGCGCACAATCATTTCTGATACCAGTACCAAGTTACGGAGTTCAATCAGATTTTTACTGACTTGGTAATCTTGGTAATACTCGGTAATTTCACGATTGAGCATTTCAATACGATGGAGCGCACGTTGAAGCCGCTTGGTTGTTCTGACAATACCCACGTAGTTCCACATGGTTTGGCGAAGCTCGTCCCAATTCTGCAAAATCACCACGTCTTCATCAGGGTTGGTCACTTGCGAGTCATCCCATTCTGGGACATGAGGCGCCTGATAAGTCCCTTGATGCTGTGCAGTGATATGTGCTGAAGCACTCATGCCATAAACGAAACATTCCAGTAAGGAGTTACTCGCCATACGGTTTGCACCATGTAGACCAGTATAAGAGGTTTCCCCAATGGCATATAGGCCTGGAATATCGGTCTGACTGTTTTCATCAACCACAACGCCGCCACAGGTGTAGTGAGCAGCAGGAACCACAGGAATCATTTCTTTGGTGATATCAATGCCAAGTTCCATTAAGCGTGCATACAATGTAGGAAAATGTTCTTTGACAAATTCTGCAGGTTTATGGGTGATATCAAGCCAAACATGACGTATGCCCAGACGTTTGATTTCATAATCAATAGCGCGCGCTACAATATCGCGTGGTGCTAATTCGGCACGCTCATCAAAGCGCAGCATAAAGCGTTCACCATCTGGAAGACGTAAATAGGCACCTTCGCCACGCATCGCTTCGGTAATTAAGAAAGAGCGAGCTTGAGGATGATATAAACAGGTTGGATGGAATTGGTTAAACTCCATATTGGCAACACGGCAGCCTGCACGATACGCCATGGCAATACCATCACCCGTCGCAATGTCGGGATTTGATGTATATAAATATGCCTTCATGGCACCACCACAGGCAAGGGCAGTGAACGGTGCTAAAAAGGTATGTACTTTTTCGGTTTTTTCATCTAAAGCATATAGACCGAGAGCACGGTTTTCAGCTTCAGGATTTAATTTTTGTGCGGTGATTAAATCGATTGCAATAAAATTTTCAAAAATATGAATATTGGCTTTTTCTTGCGCACGTTCAACCAATGTTGTGGAAATAGCACGACCTGTGGCATCTGCTGCATGGATAATCCGCCGGTGAGAGTGACCACCTTCACGTGTCAGATGTAACTGTTCTTGTTCGTCTAAAGTAAATTGCACACCCTGATTCAGTAGAAAATCGACAGAAGATTTACCACCTTCAACGGTTTGTTTTACCGCCGCCATTTCACATAAATGCGCACCGGCAATCATGGTGTCATTGATATGCTGTTCAATGGAATCTGTTTTATCGAGGACGGCAGCAACACCACCTTGGGCATAATATGTGCTGGCATCCGTCAGCGTCGATTTAGCTAAAACAGCAATATTAAAATGATCTGGTAGCGATAGGGCTAAACTTAGGCCTGCACCGCCACTTCCCACAATAATTACATCAAATTGATGTATCGTGTTTAAATTAGACATGTCCATCAGCTAATTTTAAAAATGTCCGATCATCACAACTGTTTTTGCCTAAAAACGCAATGACTATAAATTAACTAAATAATGAAAAATATTCATAGATCTGTAATATTTAAGGAATGTTTAAGATTGTTTATCATAAATAATCATCAAACATTTTATTACGAAGCTTAGACTTGCATTGTGATAAAAACTAACGTATTTCAAATGATAAGCACAATTGAGTGAATGCTAACAATGAATAAATCGTATTTACAAAAGGGACTCTATGCAGCTGTGTTTACGGTTGCTAGCGTGCAGACTCAGGCAGCGGGTCCTGTTGATTTTTCCAATTTGGTTGAACAAGTCAGCCCAGCTGTCGTAAGCGTGAATGTGGTTAAAAAGCTTAGTCAAGAAGAGCTTTTGCAGCAACAAGTCCCAGAAATATTACGACGCTTTTTCGGTAATCAGGTGGTTATTCCGCAGCAAAAAATGCCGCAAGAAAAGACCGGTTATGGAAGCGCATTCTTTATTAGTAAAGATGGTTATTTATTGACAAATCACCATGTGGTAGAAGATGCCTCGAAAGTCACCATCGTACTGAATGACCGCCGTGAAATTGATGCCACAGTTGTGGGTAGTGATGAGCGGACTGACGTGGCTTTGTTAAAGGTCAAAGGTTCAAATTTTCCTGAGCTACGCACAGGCAATGTTGACCGTTTACGTGTAGGTGAGCCAGTGTTGGCCATTGGTTCACCATTTGGCTTTGACTATTCAGCTTCGGCAGGAATCGTTAGTGCTAAAATGCGTAATATGATGGGAGAAACCTCGGTTCCATTCATTCAAACCGACGTGGCATTGAACCCGGGTAATTCTGGTGGTCCATTATTTAATCAGTCTGGTGAAGTGGTCGGGGTAAATTCTCGTATCTTTAGTGGTACAGGCGGTTATATGGGGTTATCGTTCTCGATTCCCATTGATGTTGCAATGGATGTTGCAGACCAATTAAAGAAAAACGGCAAGGTAACACGTGCTTATTTAGGCGTCATGCTACAAGATATCGATCGTAATCTTGCAGAGTCTTATAACCTTTCAAAACCAGAAGGTTCTTTGATTACTCAAGTTGCACCAAATTCACCTGCTGCAAAAGCTGGCTTTAAAGTGGGTGATGTCATTTTGAAATTTAATGGCACACCAATTTCACGTACAGGCGAACTGCTGAATTATCTTAATCGTACAGGTCCAAATCAAAGTATTCAGCTTGAAGTACTGCGTGATGATAAACGCCAAAATATTTCAGCAACTTTGATCACAGCACCAGATGATACGCCTGCAAAAGCTGAAACGACATCTGTGAAAAAAGGTCCAGTGATTGGGGTGTCGATCCGCAACTTAAACGCAGATGAATTAAAACAACTGAGTCTAAAAGGCGGTGTCTTGATTCAAGATGTGCGAGCTGGTGGTATAGCTTCACAAGCGAGAATTCAGCCGGGGGATGTTGTCACCCAAGTTAATAATAAAGTCGTAAACAATGCTGAAGATTTTGTGAAAGTTATTTCTGAGTTGAAAAATGGTAGCATTGCACGTGTTTCTTTGATTCGTCAGGGACAGCGTGCGATTGTGGGCATGCGTATTCAGTAATGAGTTACTAAATGAAAACCACTCCAAGCGAGTGGTTTTTTAACTTTAGCGTTTTTGCAATTCACCCTTAGATAAAAATGGGTAGACTGTGGGCCACAATTTAAAATTTGCAGGACGCTATGAGCGATATCTTTGATTTAAAAATTACAGTTCAAGCTGAACATATCGACACATTAAATCATGTGAATAACGTGGTGTACGTCAGTTGGATGCAAGATGTCGCGACAGCACATATTGAAGCTTTGGGTTTAGGCTTAAAAGAATATATTGAATTGAAGCATGCCATGGTCGCTGTTGAGCATCATGTGCAATATCGTAAAGCAGCGCTCGAAGGTGAGGAGATTATTTTACGAACTTGGCTAAATGATATCAATGCATTGTATTCGTTTCGGCAGTACGTATTTTATCGCCCTAAAGACAAAGCGATATTATTTACAGGCAATACACAGTGGGCATGCATTGAAATTGCTACAGGCCGTCCAAAGCGCATGTCGCCAACATTTACCCAAGCTTATCAACCCATCGCAGATAGCATAAATCCGCTTGATTTTAGTGCTTATGATCTCTGAGTTTTAATTGAAACCTCATATTAATGCGAAGACTAGTTAAGTTGTACACGCAGGAAAAGTGGTTAGCATAAAAGCAATGCATTATTTTCGATACTTTGAAAAATCCATCTGCTATAATCCTCGGCAATTTCTATTCGGCTTTTGCTATGCATAAAGAATTGCATGCATAGCGCTTTTATTTTTCCAAGGTAGCCCATGGCGCAAGCTAAAAAATCTGTTGATATAAAAAACATTCGTAACTTCTCGATCATTGCGCATATCGACCATGGTAAGTCGACGCTTGCCGACCGATTTATTCAAACTTGTGGTGGCCTGCAAGATCGTGAAATGCAGGCACAGGTTCTAGATTCTATGGAATTAGAACGTGAGCGTGGTATCACGATTAAAGCTACGTCTGTGACTTTGTATTACACTCATCCTAACGGTGAAGAATACCAACTCAACTTCATTGACACACCTGGGCACGTTGACTTTTCTTATGAAGTTTCACGTTCATTGGCTGCGTGTGAAGGTGCACTGTTGGTTGTCGATGCTGCACAAGGTGTCGAAGCACAGTCTGTTGCTAACTGCTATACAGCAATTGAACAAGGTTTAGAAGTCCTACCTGTTTTAAATAAAATTGATTTGCCGCAAGCAGAGCCAGAGCGTGTTATTCAAGAAATTGAAGACATTATTGGTATCGAAGCGACTGAAGCACCTACATGTTCAGCTAAAACCGGTCTAGGCATTGAAGGGGTGCTTGAAACACTAGTCAATGTCATTCCTGCACCCGAAGGCGATCGTAATGCACCATTACAAGCCTTAATTGTTGACTCTTGGTTCGACAACTATTTGGGCGTGGTTTCTTTAGTTCGTATTAAAGAAGGTCGTGTGCGTAAAGGCGATAAAATGTTGATGAAATCAACTGGTCAAACGCACATTATCACCTCAGTAGGTATTTTTAATCCTAAACATACAGAAACTGACATGCTCGAAGCAGGTGAAGTTGGTTTCGTGATTGCGGGTATTAAAGATATTTTTGGTGCTCCAGTTGGTGATACGATTACCTTGGCAACTACACCAGAAGTTGAAAGCTTACCGGGTTTCAAAAAAGTGAAACCACAGGTCTATGCAGGTTTATTCCCAATCGATTCAAGTGAATTTGAACCGTTCCGTGAGGCGCTGCACAAACTGCAAATTAATGACTCAGCGTTGTTCTTTGAACCTGAAAGTTCAGATGCACTTGGTTTTGGCTTCCGTTGTGGCTTCTTGGGTATGCTGCACATGGAAATCGTACAAGAGCGTTTAGAGCGTGAGTATGATCTTGACCTGATTTCTTCAGCACCAACCGTAATTTATGAAGCGGTGATGAAAAATGGTCAAACCATTTATATCGACAGTCCTTCTAAAATGCCGGATGGTTCAACAGTTGAAGATTTACGTGAGCCAATTGCTGAATGTCACATTTTAGTACCGCAAGAATACTTGGGTAATGTGATGACTTTATGTGTTGAACGTCGCGGCGTTCAAAAGAATATGAAGTTTATGGCGAACCAAGTGGCCATTACGTTTGAAATTCCAATGGCTGAAGTAGTGATGGATTTCTTTGATAAATTGAAATCATGTTCACGCGGTTTTGCATCGTTAGACTATAACTTTGTGCGTTTTGAGTCTTCATCCCTAGTTAAGGTGGATGTGTTAATCAACGGTGAAAAGGTTGATGCCTTGGCTATGATTTGCCACCGACAAGATGCACGCCATCGTGGTATTGCACTTGTGGAAAAAATGAAAGATTTGATTCCACGTCAAATGTTCGATGTGGCTATTCAAGCAGCAATTGGCGCGCAAATCATTGCACGTTCAACTGTAAAAGCGATGCGTAAAAACGTATTGGCAAAATGTTATGGTGGTGACGTGTCACGTAAGAAGAAACTTCTTGCGAAACAAAAAGAAGGTAAGAAACGTATGAAGCAAGTGGGCAGTGTTGAAATCCCACAAGAAGCGTTCCTTGCGGTATTGAAAGTAGAAAGATAATAAATAGAGGTTTATGAGCTCATGGATTTTGACTTTAATTTGATCCTTGTTCCTGCCACAGTCATTTTTTTCTTAATTTGGCTGTTGGATAAGTTTGTCTGGAAGCAACGGCAGACCAAAGGTAAAGGGAATGAAAATGTCGTTATCGCATGGGCTTATGATTTCTGGCCGATTCTAGCGATAGTCTTGGTGATGCGTTCATTCTTATATGAGCCATTTAATATTCCATCTGACTCTATGGTTCCAACCTTAGAAACAGGTGATTTTATTGTGGTGAATAAATATCAGTATGGCGTACGTTTACCTATCGTCAATAAAAAAATTCTTGATGTCGGTGAACCTGAGCGTGGTGATGTCATTGTATTCCGTTATCCACCACAACCAACCATCAGCTATATTAAACGAGTGGTCGGTTTACCAGGTGATCATATTATTTACGATCATGGTCAACTGAGTGTGAATGGTCAAAAGGTGGCAAAAGTTCCTGTAGAATTTAGCCGTGAAAAAGATCAACTTGATACACCTACATCGATTTATCATAAAGAAACCATGGGTAAGCATACGTTTACCATGCGTGAGCTTGAAGGCGTCAATGTTGCGCGCCAAGCACCATTTATCAACTATGTTGAAAATGGTAAATATTCAACAGAAAATGGTTTATATTGGGAAGTTAAGGTTCCTGAAGGTCACTATTTCGCGATGGGGGATAATCGTGATCAAAGTGCGGACAGTCGTTTTTGGGGCTTTGTGCCTGAAGAAAACCTCACTGGACGTGCTTTTTACAAGTGGATGCATAAGGAACCTGGTTTAAAACTGCCTTCATTTAGTCGTAATGGCAGTATTGATTAGTCTTACATCAGGAAAATAAAATGAGACATCAACGGGGAACGTCTTATATCGCAATTTTAATTGCTGTGATTGGTTTTGCTTTTTTAGCTAAAGTTGTTGTTGCGGTTTGGGGACCGTATCTCGATAACAAAATGATTAATGGGTTAATCGAGGAGCAGTTAAAAAGTGGACCTGCGAATATTAGTCCAAGTAAATTTGTTCAAGAAATGGATAAAAGATTTTCAATGAACAGTATTCGCGATGTTAGTTTTAAAGATATTGCTCAAGTCTCTAATGAAAAGGGGCTTGAAGTAAAAACGGATTATGAAATAAGAAAACCTTTCTTATTGAATATTGATATTGTGTTGAAGTTCGAGAAAAGTTTTGATCAAAGCTCAGTCCAAGCTAAATGAAGCTCGTTTAGCAAGTCGTATCGGTTATCAGTTTAAACAACCTGAATTGTTACAACTGGCCTTGACCCACCGATCGGTGAGCCATAAATACAATTATGAACGCCTAGAATATCTGGGCGATTCATTGTTGGGTATGATAATTGCCAATTATCTGTACCATGCCTACCCGCATGAAAATGAAGGGCGTCTAACGCGTATGCGTGCGACACTGGTTCGTCAGGAAGCGCTAGGAAAAATTGCCAATGACTTAAAACTCAGTCAAGAATTAATCTTGAGTACAGGTGAGTTGAAATCTGGCGGTCATCATCGTGAGTCTATACTTGCGGATACCGTTGAATCGATCATTGGTGCAATCTATGTCGATTGTCAGGATTTAAAAATTCTGGAACCGATTGTTCTTAAATGGTATGTGCCATATTTAGATCATATTGAACCGACCGATCAACTGAAAGACCCTAAATCACGTTTGCAAGAGTATTTACAAGCACGTAAAAAACCTCTCCCGGTTTACGAGGTTGTAGATATTCACGGTGATGCTCCGAACCAACATTTTAAAGTTGAATGTACAGTTGAAGGGCTCCCTGTTAAATACGGTGAAGGTTCAAGCCGTCGCTTTGCTGAACAGGCAGTAGCGGCAGAAATCTTAGAAATTTTGGAGAAAAAGTCTTAATGACTACTCATTCCGATCACGTAGATGCTGATCACGAGTCGCAAGGCGACAGTAACGATTTAATTAGTCAGTTCTTTAGTGCACAAGGCACTGAAATTCCAGCCGATTTTAAAAGTGGGTTTGTGGCGATTGTTGGTCGTCCAAACGTGGGTAAATCAACGTTGATGAACCATATTTTGGGTCAAAAACTTTCCATTACCTCTCGTAAACCACAGACCACACGTCATAAAATTGTGGGTATTGACTCACGCGAAAAATCTCAAGCGGTATTCGTAGATACCCCGGGGATGCACAAAAAAGAAGTCCGTGCCATCAATAAAATGATGAACCGTGCGGCACATTCTGCACTTCGTGATGTGAACTTAGTTTTGTTTGTGATTGATGCAGACAAATGGACACAGAATGATGATTTAGTGTTAGAAAAGCTAAAAAATGCCGATATGCCAGTGATTCTTGTGATCAATAAAATTGATACACTAGAGAATAAAAACCATGCATTACCATTGATACAAGAGCGTGCAAAATTAATGAATTTTGCAGAAATTGTTCCTGTATCAGCATTACGTGGTGCAAATTTAGATCATTTGCGCAGCACGATTGAGAAATATTTACCATTCCAACCACCACTGTATTCACTTGAGCAATTAACGGATCGTTCAGAGCGCTTCCTTGCCTCTGAAATTATTCGTGAAAAAATCATGCGTCAATTGGGTGAAGAGCTTCCTTATGATTTAACGGTTCAAATTGAGTCGTTTAAAACAGAAGAAGCAACAGTTAATCCAAAAACTGGTCGTCCTAAAGCGGCGTGTACCTATATTGATGCGACGATTTTCGTCGATCGCTCTGGCCAAAAAGCGATTGTTATTGGTGAGAAGGGTGCCAAACTGAAGAAAATCGGTATGGATGCACGTGTGGATATGGAAAAAATGTTCGAGCAAAAGATCATGTTGACGCTTTGGGTGAAAGTCAAAGGCGGTTGGTCTGATGATGAGCGTGCATTGAAAAGCTTAGGTTATAGCGATATCTAATCGTTAAATAACAAACTTTGAGGGAAGAGTAATGATGAAAGTATTGGCCGTAGTTGCATGTGTTTTGTTTCTACAAGGGTGTATTCATAAAATCGTTACTGTTCCTGTCAAAGTCGCTTATAAAACCACAAAAGGCGTGGTTAAAGGTACTGCTGCAGTTGTGGGTGCAGTCATTCCAGATGGGGATGAAGATGAAGAAGACAAGAAAAAGAAAGACAAGGATTAATATTTCAAATCATGCGTAATGAGATACTGCATGGTTATTTAATTCACCATCGTAAATATCGTGAAAAAAGTCATATTGTGCACTTGTTTACTCAGGAGCATGGTCGAATTGATGGTATTCTCAGGCAAACGCCACCTCCCCAGTATCAACCAATTTGCTTGCAAGCATCTGGTAAGTCCGAACTTAAAAACTTTAGTAAACTCGAAATTGTAAATCAACCGATTTTCTTTTTTGGTGATGCTTTTTTTTCAGGATTTTATCTAAATGAAGTTTTATTGAGGCTATGTCCGTTAGAGGTTGAGATGCCTGAGACATTTGCTCAATATGCACACACCTTGGAAAAACTTCAATGCATGTCTGTCCAGGCCCACCCAGATCTATTCTTACGGCAAATCCTTAGACAATTTGAGCATGTGCTGCTTGAAGAGTTGGGTTTTGCGTTGGATTTTTCAATTGATGCAAATCAACAGCAAATTCAGCCTCATGAAAATTATCAATTTCATTTAAACGAAGGTTTTCAACCTGTCATTAAAGCCTCACGCGCAACATTGTCAGGTCAACATATTTTAAGTATGTGTGATTATGAAAAAGGTGGGGAATTTAATTCTGAACAGTTACAATTACTTTCTAAGTTGTACCGACAAATGATTACTTCCTTGCTTGGCGATCGTCCATTAAAAAGTCGTCAATTGTGGATACAGAATTATCAAACTCAACGTCATTAGGAAAGAATTATGGCAGCTTTGCTTGGTGTAAATATTGACCATGTGGCAACACTACGAAATGCACGTGGGACAACTTATCCAGATCCTGTGAATGCCGCAATTATTTGTGAGCAAGCGGGGGCGGAAGGGATTACGCTGCATTTACGTGAAGATCGTCGCCATATTAAAGATAATGATGTACGTCGTATGCGTTCTGTATTAAAAACCCATATGAACCTTGAAATGGCAGTGACCAATGAAATGGTTGAATTTGCCAAAGAGATTCAGCCGCATCATGTATGCTTTGTTCCTGAAAAGCGTGAAGAAGTCACGACTGAAGGCGGTCTAGATGTGGTTGGGCATTTTGAAGATGTAAAAAACGCGACTCAAGCACTCGCGGCGATTGGTTGCGAAGTTTCATTATTTATTGATGCTGACTTTGCTCAAATTGATGCAGCGATTGCCTGTGGTGCGCCTACGATTGAGTTGCATACAGGTGCATATGCAGATGCTGAAACACCTGAAGCGCAGAAAGCAGAGCTGGAACGTATTATTCGAGGTGCTGAATATGCGGCATCTAAAGGATTGATTGTGAATGCTGGCCATGGCTTAAATATTGACAATGTCACTCCGATTGCGCGCATTGCGCAAATTCATGAATTGAATATTGGTCACTCGATTATTGCTGATGCTGTATTTATTGGATTGGCACAGTCTGTAAAACAAATGAAAGCTGCGATTAAATCTGCACGTTAATTTTTAAGTAAAGTATATGTCAAATATTGATTATGATGCCCTAATGAAGCCAGTCATTGGCTTCTTGGGGTGTGAAACACCAAAAGCATGGCTAGATGAAGCTTTAAATAATTTGGATATCCTGATGCAGGATCATGCCAATTGTGAAAAGAAAGCAGCAAGTACAGCAATGAATTTGATGTTTCGTTATAGTTTTTTCTCGGATTTACAAATCAAACTGGCACAGCTAGTACGTGAAGAAATGCTGCACTATGAGCAAGTGCTGGAACTGATGGCAAAACGTGGTCAGGAATGGACTGCAATCAGTGCTGGTCGGTATGCAGGTGGTCTACGTAAAGAAGTGCGGACTTACGAGCCAGAAGCGTTAATTGATATCTTGGTGATTGGCGCATTTGTTGAAGCACGGTCATGTGAGCGTTTCTATGCGCTTGCACCACATGTGGATGAAGAGTTGGGGCGTTACTACCGCTATTTGCTAAAGTCTGAATCACGCCATTATGAGGACTATTTGGCATTGGCCATGGATGTGGCGATGACCAATAAGCTAAAGAACCCGAAAGAAGATATTCAGATGCGTATTGAGCATATTCGTGAAGTTGAAAAAAATCTGATTAGCAGCCCAGATGATTTATTCCGCTTTCATAGTGGTGTGCCAGTCAAAGCAGCTTGATAAAAAGAATCCTCCAGAATGGGGGATTTTTTATACACTTAAAATAAACGATAATAAGAATTATTTACAATTGTCTTGGGTGAATCTAAAATGAAACGATCTCTATGAATCAAACAATTTAAGCTCACTTATTCAATATGAAATTACAATTCACTTTACTCTGTATCGCTTTGTGTGCGGTTGGTCAGGCTGAAGCGCATTATCCTTATGTTGCACCTCTAAACTATCAAACATTTAATAATCATAGTGCCATTCTTTCTGGTTTTTATGACAATCCGTTTGTTTCTGAAATAGCCATTAAAAATTTTAATTTCCATGTACATACACCGTCAGGTGAAAAGCTGCATTTAACGGATGCTGATTGGGCAAAAACTCAAACAGTCAGCAGTTATAGTTTAGAAAATAAGCAGGATGGCACGTATCGTATTCGTGGTGAAAAGCAGGGAAGTACAGCGCGTTTTGCTTATGATCAAAAGCAATGGAAAGCGTTAATCAATGGTGTACGTGATCCTCAAAAAACTGCGAATGCAAATGTCATTTATACAGCCGAGTTGACTAAAAAGTCGCAAATCAAAAGTATTCAAACCCAAGAAATCATTGAAACTTTTGTATCGCGCCGTGTAACGTCTACAAATGTAGTGAATTATTTGCATGATGGTTTTGATGTGCAATTTAGAACCCATCCGAATGCCATTATGCAAAATGAGCCAGTACAACTGAAAGTGCTAGATCAGAAAAAAGCGGTTGCGGGTTTGCAGATTGAAATTTTGCAGCAAACAACGGATTACAGCCGTGAAGGAAAAGTTTATAAAACGCTTAAAACTGATCAAGAAGGAAACTTGAATTTTAGCCTATCAGATCGTGGTCAGTATTTACTGAAAATTGACTATCAACAGCCTTTTGAAATGAAAGGCGATACATTAAAACGATATAAATATACCTTGAGTTTTAATGTGATTTAAGATTATTAAAAGAAAAAAGCTCTGCGATTTGCGGAGCTTTTTTATGAAAATGATTTAGCTATCTTTAGGTTCAAGATAAAACATCGATAAACCTATCAATAAAATTAAACTGGTTTGGGTGAAGAAGTGTTTATTAAAACCACCATAATATTGCTGCGAATAGCCTGCAATTAGTAAATAACCCGTTAAATAAAGCAATCGATAATATCGGCTCTCAAAACAATAACAGACACTTGCAAAACATAAAATCAGGCAACCAATCACCATATAGTGGATATCCCAAATGATGGTGTTGATTACAAATAAAAGTGCTGAAAGTGCGCCGATAGATAAATTACGAAGGCTTTCAAACCCTTGAAAAATATGCATCAAAGCGAATATGAAGAGTGGTAATAGTGCAAGTACATATTTTATTTTCATATTCTTTTGCGTCATGAGCATATAATTCTGCTGTTTCTCAACAATGGGGCTAGTACTGATGCTTAGGCGAAGCCATTGCAGGGTTAAGTGTTCAGGGATGTTGGCTTTAACTAGAAATTTGAGAGTGGCTTGTGGTGGAATAATATAATTTTCTTGGAAATCATGGCCATAAAAGATCCAAGATTTATTGGTCTCCAATGTGCGATATTGCGTATTTTTTTGAGTTGAGATGTTAAAAAGTTGTCCACTTGCATTTAATCCAGCTTTCATACATGGTGTTTCTTTTTCGTTAACAATGCATAACGGAAGTACCGAAATTTCAAGATCTTTTCGTGTTTGTTGCTGACCTGCAAAATCGATATGAACATATAGCTGATCAGAGTGGTTTTGCAGCGTAATCGGTGTGCTTGACCAATATAGTCCTTCTGTCATATCGTTCAATACAGATTCAGATATTTCGGGAATAGTATTGTGATTTTGAATCTGCTGAGGTGGAATCAACCATTGTAGCTTGCTGTCAAGAAGGGTGTTAGATTCACTATTATATAAATTGGGTGGTGTTTTGAAATGTTGCTCAATTTCACTTTCGGGTGTGCAGCTCACCAAATAAATTGCAAATGGGCTGATAATAATTAAAAGAAAAATGAATGCAGTGAGGTAGTGTTTTAAGGCAGTTTTATTTGATTCAGCATCAACTTGAATGAACATTTTTTTTATTTTAATGACAATGACTTATAGATTATATGTAAATCATAGGCATTAAAAAAGCCCATTTAAATAAATGGGCTTTAGAATTTGGCTCTCCAACCTGGGCTCGAACCAGGGACCTGCGGATTAACAGTCCGTCGCTCTACCGACTGAGCTATTGGAGAATCTGAATGCGATTATAAGCAGATTTTGAGGAGGGTCAAGCTAAAAATACCAATATGAGAAGAAATGCGTGATAGATGTTTTTTATTTGAACAAAAAGAAGGATTTTTTAGAAAAAATGAATCTTAGGCTTGCAAAGAAAAAATTCAATTGATAGTCTGAATGCAACAACAGAGCGTTTAAACATATGTTTAAACAGTGTGGATTTAAACCCAACTTGCCAGCACTAAAATGGCTAAACAGGAGAAAGCGAATGAATACGCTGACTATTTCTCAGATTTTTTCAAATTTTTCTTTTTATCAAGAAAACTATCTTTCCATTATTAGTAATCAAGAGCAATATCAAACACCTGTGGAAGGTGCGTACGTTGACGTTTGGCCTTTGGGTCGACGTGACTTGGCATTGGGTGATTTATTACAACTGTGGTTTAGTGAAAAATGGTTGATCAACACGCCATGTCATTTACGTTTTGAACATCAAGATGATGGCCGTCGTGTGCCTTTGCAACGCAAGCAAGATTTGTATTTATACCAATTGGCCGGTAATGCGTTATCAGGCTCAAATCGTTCTAAAGTATGGTCTATTTCAGAACAACGGGAACTTCGTGTTGAGTTAGATAGTGCTTTAAAATATTACTGCTTTCAAAAGGGCAGTAATCGCATTGATCTAAGCGAAGGCCAATTAATTCGCGCCTTACATTCAGCAATTTAAGTTTGAACCATCATCTGCTCGCATTGAATTGCGAGCAGAAAAATAAAATATTAAGGACGTATAATCATGCATGTCGCTGTTGCATGAGCATATATCTTTCCATTGTTATCCATAATTCTGCCTTCTGAAATTGCTAAATTTTTGCTGATATTAATTAAATGGCCTATTGCGGTTAAATCTTGATTTTTAGGGATAGGTCGACACATTTTTATATTGAGATCAATGGTGCCATAGCCTATACCAGCTTCTAATGCCGAGTGTACGACACACCCTGTAACTGTATCTAAGACTGTTGCTGCAAAGCCACCATGCACACCACCAAGGGGATTTAAATGGCGCTGATCGGCTTTTACAACAAACTCTACATTATCTTGCTCAATCTTTTTGGGTTGCATTGGAATAATTTCACTAATGCTTGCAGGTGGAATTTGGCCTTGCATCATTGCCTTTAAAATTTCTAGTCCAGTCATTTCTTTGATGTTCATTGGTATATCTCTGGATAGGTTAGTTTTGTGGTTGTTTTGGGTTCTAAAAAGGAACTTATTTAAATAACATAGCTGAAAACGTAAAAAGAATGCAAACCAAAGATTTGAATATGAAGGTTAGTTTTAGGTTTTATCGTTTGGTTTTTTAATATTTAAGTTGATTTGAAGGAAGTCAAATGGGCTGGATGAGCTTTGTTATTTAGTTTGAACCGCGAAAAAAATTGATCAAAAGCGTGTAGAAGTGAAGCGTATTAATTTATTTTTTTGATGAGTATAAAAAAAACCCGCGATATTCGCGGGTTTTTTAAAAGCAGATTATTTTTCAGCAGCAATTGAAGCAATCGCAGCATCTACGCCTTCGATTGAATCAGCAGCTTTCTTAATACGTGCAAGCGCATCTACAAGTACTTCGTCTGCAGTTGCATAAGAAATACGCATGTAGCCACCAAGACCGAACGCATCGCCAGGAACTACTGCAACACCAGTTTCTTCCAACAACCATGCAGAAAATTCTGTGCAAGATTTTAAACCTTTGGCACGAATTAAAGGACGGATGTTTGCGTATGCATAGAATGCACCGTCAGCAGGAAGGCAAGTAATACCGTTGATGTCGTTCAAGCCTTTCACAACTAGGTCGTGACGGCGTTTGAATGCTTCAATCATTGGCTCAAGAACGTCTTGAGGGCCATTCAATGCAGCTTCAGCAGCAACTTGTGAAATAGAAGTTGGGTTTGAAGTTGATTGAGATTGGATTTTTTTCATCGCACCGATCAGTTTAGCAGGGCCCGCTGCGTAGCCAATACGCCAGCCAGTCATTGCATAAGCTTTAGATACACCGTTAAGAACGATTACACGGTCGTAAAGGTCTGGTGCAACTGTTGCGATGTTGTAGAATTCGTCGTCCCAACGGATTGGTTCGTACATATCATCAGAAGCAACTAAAACTTCTGGGTATTTACGTAGTACGTCAGCTAAAGCAAGCAATTCTTCTTTAGTGTAGATCATACCTGTTGGGTTAGAAGGGCTGTTTAGAACCACTAAACGAGTTTTGTCAGTGATTGCAGCTTCTAATTGAGCAGGCGTAATTTTGAAACGTTGGTCTTCACCACATTTCACGATTACAGGAGTACCTTCAGCAATGATCACCATGTCTGGGTAGCTTACCCAGTAAGGAGCAGGGATAATTACTTCGTCACCTTTGTTTAACAAAGCAAGTGCCAAGTTAAAGAAAGATTGTTTACCACCACAAGAAACCAAGATTTGGTTTGCAGCGTAATCAAGGTTATTGTCGCGTTTTAATTTAGCAATAATTGCTTTTTTAAGACCTGGAGTACCGTCAACAGCTGTATATTTAGTGAAGCCATTGTTGATAGCAGCAATTGCAGCATCTTTGATGTGTTGTGGGGTATCGAAATCCGGTTCACCTGCGCCTAAACCAATTACGTTTTTACCAGCAGCTTTCAATTCAGCAGCTTTGTTAGTAACAGCAAGTGTAGGGGACGGTTTGATGCTATTTACACGATCAGACAGACGTACGTCCACGGCAGTATTCCTTCTTATAGGGATTAAAAAATAAAAAGCACACTATCTTAGCTTAAATGTACAGTAATGGGGAGTGGCAAAATCAACAATGTGCAAAAAAGTGTGATATTCCATCCTAACCTTATAATTAAGAAAATTTACATTGAGTTACTTAAATTTTTAATCAAATTTTATGGAAAAATCTTAAAGTCACGGATAAAAAAAGGCATAAAAAAGGCCACAATATGTGTGACCTTTTTAATTAAATTTTATACTTCAAATACTTTGCTTATTGAACAAAACGCGATAAATCTTCTTCAGGGCGAGCAGTTAGCACTTCTACACCATTTTTTGTTACAAGTAGCGTGTGTTCGTACTGTGCAGACAAGCTATGATCTTTAGTCACGACAGTCCATTTATCGCCAAGAAGTTTGGTTTTCCAGTCGCCACCATTCACCATTGGTTCAATCGTGAATGTCATGCCTTCTTCTAAGATCATGCCTGTATTTGGTTGACCGTAGTGTAAAACTTGTGGTTCGTCATGGAAAACGGTACCAATACCATGACCACAATATTCACGTACAACACCAAAACGTTCTGATTCAACATATTGTTGAATAGCATGGCCGATATCACCCATGGTTGCGCCTGGTTTTACCACCGCCATACCACGGTACATGGCTTCTTGGGCAACTTTGCATAAACGGTTCGCTAAAATAGTGGTTTCACCACCCACGATGTACATCATGTTGGTATCACCATGGTAACCATCTTTGATCACAGTGACATCGATGTTTAAGATGTCACCTTTTTTTAATTTTTTGCTTTCAGATGGAATACCGTGACACACCACATGGTTCACTGAAGTGCAGATCACGTGCTGAAATGCTGGACGACCCGGCGCAGCGCCATAACCTAAACATGCAGGAATAGCTTCTTGTTTATTGACAATATAGTCATGACAAATCGTATCAAGTTCGAGGGTAGTCACACCTGGAACAATATGCGGTTTGATCATATCCAAAACTTCTGCCGCCAGTCGACCCGCGACGCGCATTTTTTCAATTTCGTCAGGCGTTTTAATTAATCGACGTGGAGCTTCGTAAGTACTGTTCATGATCTCTAAAAACTTTTGGAAATTTGTATGTGACTATGGTATAAATAGCCGCCCATTTTATCAAATGCTTTTTCGTGAATATCTTTCACGAGCTTTGTGCGATGGGGCAATAAAATCCGCACATATATCGACACATTTCTCTGGGTGCCTTTTTAGGTGGAGAATGCGGGTATATGGAGGCCTAACCCAAACTTTAAGGTAAAGAAAATGGCAGATTACAACGTAAGCATGCGCGACCTTCTTCAAGCAGGCGCACACTTCGGTCACCAAACACGTTTTTGGAATCCAAAAATGCGCGAATACATCTTCGGCGCGCGCAACAAAATTCACATCATCAACCTTGAGCACACTGTTCCTGCGTTAAATGATGCTTTGAACTTTGCTAACAACTTGGCTAGCAAAAAGAACAAAGTTTTGTTCGTTGGTACAAAACGTGCAGCTTCTGCAATCATCCGTGAACAAGCTCAACGTGCAGGTCAACCATATGTTGATCACCGCTGGTTGGGTGGTATGTTGACTAACTGGAAAACTCTTCGCCAGTCAATCAACCGTCTAAAAGACCTTCAAACTCAATCTACTGACGGTACTTTCGCTAAACTTACTAAACGTGAAGCTTTAGAACGTACTCGTGAGATGGAAAAACTTGAACGCGCTCTTGGCGGCGTTAAAAACATGGGTGGTTTACCTGACGCATTATTCGTAATCGATGTTGATCACGAAGCAATTGCAATTAAAGAAGCTAAAAACCTTGGTATTCCTGTAATCGGTATCGTTGATACAAACTCTAACCCAGACAACGTAGACTACGTTATCCCTGGTAACGACGATGCGATCCGTGCAGTTACTCTTTACGCTTCTGCTATGGCTGATGCGATTCTTGCTGGTAAAGAATATGCTCAATCACAAGCAAATGCACAAGCTAAAGGCGAAGAAGCTCCTGCTTCTGAGGCTTAATGCGTTTGACGTAAGCTTGTCATTTTTGCGACACGTGATGGTGGCAAAGTAAGCGTCATGTATGCAGACGGCCCAAGAGACAGCTCTGGGCCGTTTCTGTTCTAAAAAAGAATTCATTTTCTACCGTATTTAGGAGATTAACATGACTGCAGTTACAGCAAGCATGGTTAAAGAATTGCGCGATCGTACTGGTCTTGCAATGATGGAATGTAAAAAAGCATTAACAGAAGCGGGCGGTGACATCGAATTAGCGATCGACAACCTTCGTAAATCTGGTCAAGCTAAAGCTGCTAAAAAAGCAGGTAACATTGCTGCTGACGGCGCGATCACTATCGCTCAAGAAGGTAATAAAGCAATCCTTTTAGAAGTTAACTGTCAAACTGACTTCGTTGCTAAAGACGAAAACTTTGCTGGTTTCTCTGCTAAAGTTGCTGCTGCTGCGCTTGCTGCTGGTGTAACTGACGTTGCTCAAATTGCTGAATTGAAACTTGAAGATGGTGCTACTGTTGAAGAAGCTCGTATCGCGCTTGTTCAAAAAATCGGTGAAAACATCCAAGTACGTCGTGCTCAAATCGTTGAAGGCGACAACCTTGCAGTTTACAAACACGGTTTAAAAATCGGTGTTGTAGTTGCATATGCTGGTGATGCTGAAACTGGTAAAGGTTTGGCTATGCACATCGCTGCATTTAACCCAGTTGCTGTAAACGAAGCTGGCGTATCTGCTGAACTTATCGCTAAAGAAAAAGAAATTGCTGAAGCGAAAGCAATTGAATCTGGTAAACCAGCAAACATCGTTGAAAAAATGGTAACTGGTTCAGTTCAGAAATACTTGAACGAAGTTGTTCTTGAGAACCAAATGTACGTTATCGACAACGATAAGAAAGTTGCAGAAGTTCTTAAAGCAACTGGTACTACTGTTGCTAACTTCGTACGTTTCGAAGTTGGTGAAGGTATTGAGAAAAAAGCTGAACTTTCTTTCGCTGAAGAAGTTGCTGCTGCTCAAGCTGCTGCAAAATAATCTCTGATTATTTGTAGAAAAAAGCCCTCGTTTTTGAGGGCTTTTTTTATGGCTGTAGCTTTACTGATTTCAAAGCTATTTAAACTTTATATTGTGTGCATTCTTGTGCATAGATTCTATTTTTATCCATATTAATGACTATAATGAGTTGAAAATTTAGATTTAAACTATCTTATGGCAAACAAAACAAATTTAACCATCGGCGGAATTATTGTTGCGCTTACAGCCGCTTATTTCGGAATCGATTTACAACAACAAAAATCTGCACCAGTTCAGACGACAGCGGAACAAAACGCACAGCCACAAATAGAATCAGTACAACCTGTAGATGCTCAACAAAAAGGGCAGAGTGCTGAAGATGTTATTGCGCATGCATTTAAAAATAAACTCAGTAATGTTCAGGTTGAGGGTACAGGTCGAGTGAAAGCGGTACTTCGAGATGATAATGAAGGTAGTCGCCATCAAAAGTTCATTTTGACCTTAAATAATGGTCAAACGCTTTTGGTCGCGCATAATATCGATCTTGCTCCACGAATTGATGATTTGCAAAAAGGCGATACAGTTCAATTTTATGGTGAATATGAATATTCAGATCAGGGGGGTGTGATGCACTGGACACATCACGATCCGAATGGACGTCATCAGGATGGTTGGTTAAAGCATCAAGGTAAAACCTATCAATAAAAATCACGTAGTCATTTTTAACTTTAGTCATTTAAATGATCATGATTCAGATGAAGCTATCAACATAAAATTGGATTAACCATATTGAGTAAAAGCCAGTGTTTAAACACTGGCTTTTTGGTCGTATAAATAGAAAAAATGATTGGAAATACCAGAGATAAATACACCTATAAACAATAGGGTTTTAAGCATCGAATATGAAGAAAACCGATGTGGAAGAAGTGAAAAAGAGATCTATGAAATTAATCGTGCTCTAAATGCTCTTTATTTGCGATTTATGGCGTGTTTTCCAATTACTAAGTACTTTTCCTGCAAATGTATCTAAACACCAAATAGGGCCAATGAGGAGGAATTGGAGATCTTTGAAAAAAGAGGGCTTTTTACCTTCAATTTTATGGCCATAAAATTGACCAATCCATGCGAATATAAAGAGCGCGATATAAAAGCCATATCCAACTGGTAACACCCAAATTAGCCATGCCATGATTAATGTTAACGCGGCCATTGCAACAGCAAGGACAATGTCTAAACGTGCGTAAAAGATAAATGCTAAAGCAAGTAAGACAGCAGTAAGTAGCGCGCTAAAATGCGCCAATATGCCAACGATTGAAAAATAAATCGTGGGTACGCAAATCCAGTGAATCATTTTATTGGTTTTATTTTGATGACTTTCGCTGTATTCATCAAACCATTCGTTGATTGTTTTCATGATAGTCCTTAATCATGGGGAAGGACTCCAATATAAACAAGAATGGAGGAAGGGTCAAAATCAGGATTACTGATGATTTGAAAGGCTAAGAGGCTACAAATAAAAAAACCACGCTAGGCGTGGTCTGTTAAATGCAGTCACTTCATTGGAGAATTAAGAATTTGGACCGTCTACGCGCTCAATGCTCACATTTGCAGTACCCGCACTGGTAATACCTAATTGCTTAGCAGCACCATAAGATAAATCAAGAACACGGTTACCATGGAATGGACCACGGTCATTTACTTTCACCACGACGCTTTTACCATTATTGCGATTCGTAACACGAATAAAGCAATTAAGTGGCAGGCTACGATGTGCTGCTGTAAGTGCGTTCATGTCAAACGTTTCACCGCTTGCTGTTTTACGACCGTGGAATTGACGACCGTACCAAGAAGCAGTACCTGTTTGAGTGAACTTACGAACAGTATTCGATGCAACAGTATTTAACTTTTCAATCACTGAAGGCTCATCTTCAGGAATTTCGATTTTAGCAGCGATTGTTTGACGACGAATTTTATCGCCAGAACGCTCAGTGATTGAAAGGCTACTTAAATTCGTAAAGTTTGAATTGAAGCTTTGAGCTTCTTTATTCAATACACGAGCTGCAAGACGAGAGTTGCCATTATCATGATTGAATGATGATGACTGAACCATCTCAGCTTGTGACTGACTTAGCGCAACTGCCGTGGCAACCGCTAAGGCATATTTAATAATTGATGACTGCATTGTTTATCTCCCAATGGCATATTTACTGGTTCAACTAAGTCGCTGATATCCATGTAAACACGTCTGATATTTCACTTTTGCAACTATATTTAACGAGATGGATAATATTCATGCCATCAATAGGCTGTCTAGTGTTTAATTAAAATACTTTGAAAATGTCTAAAAAATTAACAATAGTTGGTTAAAAAATAATCAATAATGTAACAAGGTGTGTAAAATGTCGAATAAATGCTCATTTTGGTGAAAATATTTGTTGACTTTTTTGCTTTATAAGAAAAAACCAGTCTTATCGACTGGTAACTTCAGTGCCTAAAAGCCATAGTGCAGTCGCATACATACGGCTTTTGTTATAGGTTGTAATGACCTGAAAATTTGGATAAGTGATGTAATAAATTGGTCCATAACTATCTTGCAATTGGATGACATTGACTAAATCGAGATCATCGATTTTTACCAATGGATTCATAGGGGTTACACCTTGAGCCTTGAGTACACCATAGGGTGTTGGCTGGTTTAAATCCTTTGCAATAATAGCATCTGGGTTGTTTCCGCTATAGCGAGCAGCAAAAGCAATCGGTTGATTACGCTGCCAACCATAATTTGCTAGATAATTTGCAATTGAACCAATGGCATCGACAGCCGAATTACGCAGGTCAACATGACCATTGCCATCGTAGTCCACACCAAATTTTGGAATGTTACTTGGCATAAATTGAGGATAACCCACAGCACCTGCATATGAACCGACGACAGAGTTGGTTGGAACACCATCTTTATATGACCAAGCAATCAGTGCAGCAAGTTCATCTTGGAAATATTGCGCACGGCGTTCATAGCCAAAACCAAGGGTCGCCAAAGCATCACGGGTAATAAAATTACCTTTATTGCTGCCGTAGCCTGTTTCAACACCCAAAATGCCTAAAATCACGGATTGAGGCACACCAAATTGTTGTTCTGCACGATTTAAAGTGTCGGCATATTGATTTTTGAAGCGAACGCCGCGTTGAATTGTACTTTCAGCTAAAAAATTGGTTTTATATTGATACCAAGGCTTTGATTCGCCGGGTCGATTCATAATGCTAATAATATTGGGTAGGTTTTTACTACCTTGCATTGCCCAATCAATTTGATTTTCACTCAGACCATAGGTTTGCATTGCATTTTGTTTAAAGCTTGCATATGCCGGATGAGATTGGAAGTCGTTGGCCTGACAAAAACTGGTCAGTGAAAGTGAACCGGCCATAATGGCAATATGTGATAGTTTTTTATAAAAATTTCGATTTAGCATAAATAAAAAATTTCCAGTTGCTTTAGCGATGAGTATGAACAAAATTTCGAGGGGGTAAAGGTCCTGAAAATTGTGATGACCTTCTGGTTTCATAGCTAATTAAAGGTAAAGGTTACCAATAGCAACTAAGATACCACTGACAGTGCATGCTTTCATAAATAGATATACAAAAAAAGACAAAGCAAAGGTTTTTTTCGCAGTTAACATATTGAAAAGTGACATATTCATTTACATAACTTGCAAATATTCACAAATCATTTGAAATAAAGATGACTCTAAAACTCATGCGTCATAAAAACGCAGAACGAATAACCTTTATTGTGTTGCGAAATATTGTTTAGAAGCTACAAATTTTGCAAAGTAAAATCCAAAAACGAAGAGGCTTGATTAGAAAAGTACCGGTCTAAAACACCCATATGCAAGCAGTGGTTTATTCATTACATAGTTTTTTTCGCTAACGCTTCAATGCTGTTGAAAACGTCGCTATATATAGTAGAAATATAGACTGAATGATAAAAAAGAAAGAGATTGAATATTAAAATGGACGCATTGAAATTTAAACCAAAATGACGGCTCACATTAAAATATGATCTATATTCAGGTTCTTCCTGTTCTTTGTAGATTTTTAAAAATTGTGAATATCAATGTACTGTCTTTCTTTTAATAAAAATCTGTTCAATTCTAGAACTGTGTTTGCATGACTATATAGTCATTGTATCGGGATTCGATTTTATGCGTTTAGCCATAAAAAAACCTAGCCAAAGCTAGGTTTTGACGAAAAGCGAGATTTATTTGTTAAACATCGCATCATGTGCTTCTGCAAGGGCACCTAGCTCTTCTTTAGTTAGATTTGGGAAAATCTTATCAATTGCAATATGAATAGCTTTAATTACTGCAGAAGAACCGATATCGGCTGCTTTACGTTTAATCATGCCTAAATCGAGTGTTTTATTAAAGTCATTCATAAAATGACGCACTGCAGCTTCGGCAAACTGTTTATACAGTTCACCAAAAGCAGCTTTATTGATATCTACACCCGATTTAATTTCGGCATAACTGTTCTTAAGGTTAGTGACTAGTCCAGCATCTAAGCTCAGACCTACACGATGAGCGCCGGCTGTGTCCTGAAATAAACTTCGTTCTGAAAATTCAATGGATTGTTTCACCACATCATTCGGAGATTTACCCAATAGCTGCTTTAACAATACAGCGACTGTTGATTTGACATAGCCTGCCAGTTTTTCTGCTGTGTCGCGCTTGTCGCTTGCAGGAAACAGATGAACAGGAGCTAATATAGTTGCACCAATGATTTCTTCATTAATCAGCAAAGCTGTTTTATCACGTAAAGGATAAAGGGGTTCACTCGAATTTTTTTTCGCGTGACCATTTTGGATACTGCTTAGAAGTTCCTCAGAAGGAATAAAACCAAAAAATGGCATCACTAACCTCAATTTTTTTATTGTCGCGCCAATCGAATGGGGCGAGGCATCCATGTTAAATCCGATACACGACAAGGGTTGATATCCAATCCACCACGGCGTGTATAGGCAGCATATACCATCAGCTCACTTGGTTTTAAATGTTGCCAAATATCGGCAAACATTTGCTCCACACATTGTTCGTGGAAACCATTATGCTGACGGTAAGAAATAATATAAGCCAGAATACTACGATAACAAGGCTTAGTACCTTTATACCGTATAAATACCGTTCCCCAATCAGGTTGACCCGTGACTGGACAGTTACTTCTTAATAAATGTGAATAAAGTTGAATTTCAACTTCTTCTTGCGCTGCATCTTCATCTAAAGCGAGTAAAGCTGCATTTGGATGATTTTCTAACTGGGTGGGTTCTAACTCATCAATACAGATGCCTTGCGGTTTTGAAATTTCAACTTCATCAACATGAAATAGATCAATAGTCACAGCGGCATTGGCTGCAGCAGATAAGTCTTTTTCAACGGTTGCTTTAAACGCTGCCTGAGAATCAAATTTGGTAAAGTTCATACTATTAAAGTAGAGCTTTAAAGATTTCGATTCGATGAGGTTGTCTGAACTTGCAGGCAAAGTTAAACGGCCAATAGCGACTTGAGGCACACCAGAAGCATTTAACCAAGAAATTTCAAAAACATGCCACCAGTCTTTACCTTGGCGTATGCCTTCCACATGGGCATATTGTTCACGTGCAGTGGCACGTGCAATCGGAAACAGAATATCGGGTTGATATTCTGTTGGGTAGTTGGTGTCTTTACCTAAAAGGGATTGTTCTACACTCATTATTCACGCATTCCTGAACCACGAGAAAGTAAATGATACGCCACGCCATAAAGTACAACGCAACATGCAGTAATAACTGTCAGTGAAATGCCGACATTCACATCGCTATGGCCCAAAATACCGTAGCGGAAAGCATTGACCATATACACGACAGGGTTGATTAAAGAGAGATTTTGCCAAAAAGGACTCAGTGATGAGATGGCATAGAAAACACCGCCTAAATAAGTCAGCGGAGTCAGGACGAAAGTCGGGATAATCGAAATGTCGTCAAAAGATTTTGCATAAACAGCATTAATAAATCCGCCAAGAGAAAACAGCAGCGAAGTAATGAGAACTGTATATATAGTTACGAAGATATTGGTCAGGTGTAATTCAGTAAAAAATAGGCTCATCACAGTGACAATAAAACCGACTAAAACACCACGGCAAACACCACCGATCACATAACCCCAAAGCACCATGTGTAACGGCACTGGACTCATGATTAATTCTTCGATGCTTTTTTGAAATTTTGCACTAAAGAAACTGGATGACACATTGGCATAGCTGTTGGTAATGACCGCCATCATAATTAAGCCGGGCACGATGAACTGCATATAGCTAAAACCACCCATTTGCCCAATGCGTGAACCGACTAAATTACCGAAAATCACAAAGTACAAACTCATGGTGATTGCCGGTGGGAGAAGGGTTTGCGGCCAAATACGCATGAAACGGCGAATTTCTTTATACACTAAGGTGTAGAGGGCAATACACAGTTGGTTAAAATTCATTGTGCTGCACCTTCAAGATTTTTTTCGACCATACGGACAAATAGTTCTTCTAGTCGGTTAGATTTATTACGCATACTTCGAACTTGAATACCTTGAGATTCCATGAGTTGGAATAAATCATTCAAGGTATGGCCTTTATCCATAGTGACTTCTAAGGTGACAGGATCTACTAAGTTGAAACGAACACCAATAATTTCAATATGGATCGGTTCAATGGGTTCGGCTAAATCGAAAATAAAGGTTTCTTCATTCAGCTGACTAAGGAAACCTTTCATGCTGGTGTCTTCTTTAATCACACCACGGTCAATAATTGCGATTCGACGGCACAACATTTCTGCTTCTTCTAAATAGTGTGTCGTTAAAATAATAGACGTACCTTTTTCGTTCATTTCTGTGAGGAAATCCCACATCGAACGGCGTAGCTCAATATCAACACCAGCAGTCGGTTCATCTAAAATCAGCAGTTTAGGTTCATGCATCATGGCACGAGCGATCATTAAACGGCGTTTCATACCACCTGATAGCATACGTGCTTGGGTACTACGTTTTTCCCAAAGACCAAGTTTTTCTAAATATTCCTCGGCACGTTTTTCTGCAATCTTTTTGGGAATGCCGTAATAGCCAGCTTGAGTCACTAAAATATCAAATGTTTTTTCAAATTGACCAAAGTTAAATTCTTGAGGGACAACGCCCAAACACTGCTTTGCATGCGAGGGATGGGTATCTAAATTATGGCCAAAGATTTCAACAGAACCTGAAGTTTTACGGGTAAGTGAACTGATAATACTAATCGTGGTAGATTTTCCTGCACCATTGGGACCTAACAGTGCATAAAATTCACCTTCGGGTACTGTTAAATCAATACCTTTAAGCGCCTGAAACCCGTTTTTATAGGTTTTTGACAGCTGCTTTAACGTTAGTGCATCAGTCATAAATAATTCACTCTATAAATAGTGTGAGTATTGTGCGATATCGGGGCAAATAAACCAAGTAAATCGTATGGAATTCTGCATTTTAAAAATAGAACGTTGTATAAAGCTTAAGCAGAAAAAAGCCTAACATCTATATAGTTGCTTTACCTTACAGTTTTTTTTGTTATGATGTGCGCAATCCAAAATAAGCGCTCATAGCTCAACTGGATAGAGTACAGGTCTCCGAAGCCTGTGGCGTGGGTTCGAGTCCCGCTGAGCGCACCATTTTTTAGTTTTGATTGTTTAACTAAATTTTGCAAATCAACTGCTTTTTTTATATCTCTATTTCTATTCATCCCAATCAATTTCAAAAAACAATATTGATGTATCTTTTTCCAAACACATAAATTTCAAAATATTTCTCAATCTTTATATTGAAAGTTAAAAGTGATACAAAACTTTAAATTGAAAGCTTATAAATAGTGGCAATAGTAATTTCACTGTATTTAGATCTGCATCTAAATGAAAAGAATCTATTGAAAACACGATTATAAAAGTCATGCACCAAAATAGTGGAGCTTGGAAACTTAATAGAACACTTATCGTTTTATATTGCCTAAATAAAATAGGGAAATGATTGGTGTTTTTATAATAAGATATTGAAAAATAATAAAAAATTAATTTTGGCATGATGTGTGCAATACAGTATTCAAACTTGGATACAAGAATGAGCACATCAATGAACCCAATAAAAACTTTAGGTTGGACTTTAGCAGAATGGAAAGCGGGCTACGCGAATAACACAATTCAATTGGAAGACTTATATGCCTTGGTTGAGCAATTTGACCATGCAGATCCAGCATGGATTTCAATTGCCTCTATAGAACAATTAACTGCACAGATTGACGCTTTAAAACAAATCGAAAATGCTGGGGCCTTACCTTTATTTGGTGTGCCTATTGCAGTGAAAGACAATATTGATGTGGTGGGCTTTGCGTCAACGGCTGCGTTTAAATTATTTACGGACATAAAAACTGAAGATGCTTATGTGGTGCAACGCTTAAAACAAGCGGGTGCGATTATTGTAGGCAAAACCAATTTAGATCAATTCGCTACTGGTTTAGTGGGTACACGTTCGCCATTTGGTGCAGTACCAAATACTTTTAATCCTGACTATGTAAGCGGTGGTTCAAGCTCAGGTTCAGGCAGTGTGGTGGCGCGCGGTTTAGTCCCGATTGCGCTCGGTACAGATACAGCAGGCTCAGGGCGTATACCCGCAGCATTTAATAATATTGTTGGCTTAAAGCCGACCAAAGGTCGCTTTTCAAATACTGGCTTACTGCCTGCGTGTAAAAGCTTAGATTGCATTTCAATTTTTGCTTTAACTGTCGTTGATGCAACTGCAGTGGCAGAAGTTATGGAAGGTTTTGATGTAACCGACAGTTATTCACGTGTGAATCCTGCTACAGCGCCTGCAAAGTTCAGCGCACAATTAAATTTAGCCATTCCAAAACAATTAGATTTTTTTGGCGATGCTCAATCTGCTGTTGCATTTCAGCAAGCATTAATTGAATTAAAAAACTTAGGTGCAGAACTGACTGAAATTGATTTCAGTGCTTTTGGTCAATTGGCGAGCCAACTTTACCAAGGGTCATGGGTTGCAGAGCGTACTGCTGCAGTTGCAGACTTATTAGAAACATCGGTACACGACTTTGATCCAACAGTTTTAGAAATTATTCAAAAAGGCCAGCAGTACACTGCGGTTGATGCTTATAATGCCGAATATTTAAAGCAAGAATTGGCTCGAGACATTCAGCAAACCTTAGCGCAATTTGATGCCTTAGTGGTGCCAAGCTCGCCAACCATTCACACACTTGCAGAAATGGCTGAAGCGCCAATTGAAAATAATAGCCACTTTGGCACCTATACCAACTTTACCAATTTAGCAGACCTCAGTGCCATCGCTGTACCTGCAGGCTTTCGTGCCGACGGGCTGCCTTTTGGAATCACATTCATTGCACCGGCTTGGCACGATACGGCTTTAGCAGATTTTGCCGAAAAATGGCAAAAGCATTTGAAATTACCACTCGGTGCAGTAGCTAAAACATTTCCTGAAGCAAATTCAGTCATGTCTGCACCATCCGCACAACATTTTCGAGTTGCAGTCGTAGGCGCACATCTCACAGGCATGCCACTCAATTTCCAACTGACAACACGCCAAGCCGTGCATGTTGAAACCACAACCACTTCTGCCGATTACGCCCTTTATGCACTGTCGGGCACTGTACCGCCGAAACCAGGTTTAGCACGTCAGGAATCGGGTCAAAAAATTATTGTCGAGCTTTGGGATATTCCAAAAGCACGCTTTGGTGAATTTGTCGCCGAAATTCCAACACCACTGGGTATGGGCAATATCGAGCTTGCCGATGGACGTTGGGTGAAAGGCTTTATTTGTGAACCTTATGGCTTAAACGGTGCAAAAAATATCAGTGAATTTGGCGGCTGGCGCGCCTATATCCAATCACTGCAAGCAACAACAGCAAAATCAAATTAAAAAATTCGGGGAAATAATCATGTTTAAAACAGTTTTAATTGCAAACCGTGGTGAAATTGCTGTTCGTGCGATTCGTACATTAAAGAAACTCGGTGTTCAGTCGGTTGCCGTATATTCAGAGACAGACCGTTATGCACAGCATGTCTTAGATGCAGATGTGGCGGTTTCACTTGAGGGCATCAAACCTGCAGAGACTTATTTAAGTATTGAAAAATTGATTCAAGCAGCCAAACAAACTGGCGCTGAAGCAATATTTCCCGGTTATGGTTTTTTGTCAGAGAGTGCTGACTTTGCCCGTACATGTGAAGAAAATAACATTGCCTTTATGGGGCCAACGGCTGAACAAATTTTAGAGTTTGGTTTGAAGCATCGTGCACGTGAATTGGCTGCGGCAGCCAATGTACCCATGACACCGGGCACAGGTTTATTGGCAAGTTTGGATGAAGCACTCGCATCTGCTGCAGAGATTGGCTATCCCATCATGCTGAAAAGTACCGCAGGCGGTGGCGGGATTGGTTTAACCCGCTGTGATGATGAGCAATCATTAAAAGACGCGTATGAAAGTGTAAAGCGTCTAGGCGAGCAGTTCTTTAAAGATGCGGGCGTGTTCCTCGAACGTTTTGTCGATAAAGCCCGTCATGTCGAAGTACAAATTTTTGGTGATGGTTTGGGGCAAGTCGTTGCCTTTGGTGAGCGTGACTGTTCATTGCAGCGCCGTAACCAAAAAGTTGTTGAGGAAACACCGGCACCGCATTTACCAGAAGCAACCCGTCAAAAATTGCACCGTGCTGCTGTAGAGCTCGGTCAATTGGTGAAATACCGTAGCGCAGGCACGGTTGAGTTTATCTATGATGCTGCCCGTGATGAAGTGTATTTCCTTGAAGTGAATACCCGTTTGCAGGTTGAACATCCAGTCACTGAAATGGTGACGGGTTTAGATCTGATTGAATGCATGCTGAAAGTGGCGGCAGGTGATGCTTTGGACTGGGAAAAACTTAGCAATATTCAGCCCAATGGCGCTGCCATTGAAGTGCGCATTTATGCGGAAGACCCAGTGAAAAACTTCCAGCCAAGTCCTGGTGTACTCACGGATGTATATTTCCCAGAAGACATTCGTGTGGATACTTGGGTGTCTACAGGCACTGAAATTTCACAATATTTTGACCCGATGATTGCCAAAATTATTGTGCATGCTGCAGATCGAGACAGTGCGATTGCTAAGTTAAAAATAGCCTTGGCGGAAACCCGTTTGAATGGCATCAGCACCAACTTAGACTATGCACATACCGTAGTTTCAGATGCACGCTTTGAAAATATGCAAATCTGGACACGTCTGCTGGATGATTTTAAATATGTGCCAAATGTGATTGAGGTGCTGCAACCGGGCACGCAAAGTACGATTCAAGACTATCCGGGGCGTGTGGGCTATTGGGATATTGGTGTACCGCCATCAGGCCCGATGGATGATTATGCATTTCAGTTGGCCAATCAAATTGTCGGTAATCCAAAATCGGCAGCAGGCTTTGAGTTTACCTTACAAGGGCCGAGTCTAAAATTTCATGCAGACAACATTGTAGCCCTTGCAGGTGCGCCATGTAGCGCGACTCTAGATGGTGTGAATGTCGATTTTTGGCAACCGATCAGCATCAAAGCAGGGCAAACATTAGTACTTGGACAAGTTGAGTCGGGTTGCCGTACTTATCTTGCGATCCGTAACGGGCTAAATGTACCTGAATATCTAGGCAGCCGCTCAACCTTTGCATTGGGTAATTTTGGCGGTCATGCAGGGCGAGTGCTGCGTGCAGGTGACATGATTAAAATGGTCAATCCAAGCTTGCCTTTAGATGGATTGGAAATTGCAACAGCAGCACCGCAAGCTTTAGCTGCAGACCGTATTCCAAGCTATGGCAAAGAATGGAAAATTGGTGTGCTCTATGGCCCGCATGGCGCACCAGATTTCTTTAAACCTGAATATATTGAAGAATTTTTTGCTTCAACATGGAATGTACACTTTAACTCAAACCGTTTAGGCATTCGCTTAACAGGCCCAACCCCAAGCTGGGCACGTGAAAATGGTGGTGAAGCAGGTTTGCATCCATCCAATGTGCATGACTGTGAATATGCTATTGGGGCGATTAACTTCACCGGTGATTTCCCTGTGATTTTGGCTAAAGATGGCCCAAGCCTCGGTGGCTTTGTTTGCCCAGTGACGATTGCCAAAGCTGAACTTTGGAAAATTGGTCAACTTAAGGCAGATGACAGTATTAGTTTCTATCCGATGAGTGTTGAACAAGCCAATGCATTGGAAGTTCAGCAAATTGCCGATATCCAAAACTTTGCTCAAGCACCTGAAAAGTCAGCGTTGGTCAATTTTGAATGCAAGCCTGAAGGGATATTGGCTGTGCGTGAAGCGGATGCACATGCGCCAAAAGCGGTCTATCGTCAGGCAGGTGACAGTTATATCTTGTTGGAATATGGCGAAAATGTCCTCGATCTTGCATTGCGCTTACGTGTTTATAGACTGATGCAGCTCATTCGTGAAGCGAATATTGATGGAATCTTAGAGCTTTCACCAGGTGTACGTTCACTGCAAATTAAATATGATGGATTGCGTTTCAGCCAAGCGAATTTAATCCAGTTCTTATTAGGACTCGAAAATGAGATGGGAGATTTGAGCCAAATCAAGATTCCATCCCGTATTATTCACTTGCCGATGGCATTTGAGGACTCGGCCACTTTAGGTGCTGTGGAACGTTATCAAGAAAGTGTCTGTGCCAAAGCGCCTTGGTTGCCAAATAACGTCGATTTCATTCAGCGCATTAATGGCTTAGACAGTCGTGAGCAAGTCAAAGACATTCTTTTTGATGCAAATTACTTAATTTTAGGTTTGGGCGATGTGTATTTAACTGCACCTTGTGCAGTGCCAATTGATCCGCGTCATCGTTTGCTCAGCTCGAAATATAACCCTGCACGTACTTTTACTGCAGAAGGCACAGTGGGTATTGGCGGTATGTACATGTGTATCTATGGCATGGACTCACCGGGCGGTTATCAGTTGATTGGCCGTACACTGCCTATTTGGAATAAGTTTAAAAAGAACAAACAGTTTGGCGATCAGCAATGGTTCTTACGCTTCTTTGATCAAATTAAATATTATGAAGTAACCGAAGCTGAACTGGATCAATTCCGTGCCGACTTTGCCAATGGTGTGGCGGAAATCAAAATTGAAGAAACTGAATTTGATTTTGCAGCCTATCAAGCCTTTTTGGAAACAGAGAAGGACAGTATTGCCGAATTTAAAGCACAGCAGCAGCAGGCATTTACAACTGAAGTTGAACGCTGGAAAGATGAGTTTGATGCACCTGCGGAAATGGAAATCCTGCAAGATGATACCGACTATAGCCAGTATGCAGCTTTAAATGCATCGATGACCGGCAACATTTGGAAAATTTTTGTCGAAGCTGGACAGTCTGTGAAGAAAGGTGAGACTGTAGCCATTATTGAAGCGATGAAAATGGAGCTTCCAGTCTATGCCGATGATGATGGTATCGTGAAAGCGATTATTTGCCGTGCAGGACAAACGGTACATAGCGGTGAACCGCTAGTTTATATGGAATAAACATGAGCTCAGCTATTGTTGGGAAAAGCTCAGACAACTTGTCTGAGCTGGTTTTCCAAAAAATAAAAAACGATATCTTTGATTTTCAGCTCAAACCTGGTGCACGTTTTACCGAATCTGAAATTGCAGAATTGTATGAAGTCAGCCGTACACCCGTACGGCAGGCTTTATACCGTTTACAGCAAGATGGTTATGTAAGGGTGCATTTTCGCAGCGGTTGGGAAGTGAAGCCACTCAATTTTAAAGCCTACGAAGAACTGTACGATTTACGGATTTTGCTGGAATGCTATGCCATTGAGCAGCTCTGTAAAATGGAATCAGAGCAGCTCAAACAGGCTTTACAGGACTTAGTAAATGTGTGGTGTATTCCGCCTGAGCAGTTTTTGCATGATTTAAAAACTTTATCGATGCAAGATGAAGCATTTCACTGCCAATTGCTTGAAGCAATCGGTAATAGTGAAATGGCAAAGGTGCATCGAGACGTCAGTGAAAAAATCCGTATTATTCGCCGTTTAGATTTTTCTAAAGATTATCGAATTGAAGCCACTTATGCAGAGCATCAACAGATTTTACAATTGATCCTTGGGCATAATGTGACAGCGGCATTAGAGAAAATGCGCAGCCATATTCAGCAAAGTAAAGAAGAGGTGAAAAAAATTACTTTGGAAATGTTGGCGCGAATGGCATAGAACTATTTGCAAAAGATCTAGCTCACGATAATTCACGGTAGATATGTATTTTACGAGTCAATCTGTGTCGTTAGGGGCGTACTTAGAGCTATAAATAGATGTATTCATTGGTTAATATGATGGAGAAAAATAAAAAAGACCACGAAGGGGAGATTCTTTATTTCAACTTTAGAAAACGCGATTTCATTGGCGACTGAACGCCATTTCGAACAAGTCGATAAAGCGGGTCAAGCTTATATTCAGCATCCACTTCGTGTGATGCAAAATGTGCAACATCCCGATGCTAAAATCGTCGCTGTATTACATGACATTTTAGAAGATACTGCGACAACGACGGATGAGCTTCGTGCTATGGGTTTTCAAGCCCATATTATCGACGCGATACTAGCACTGACTAAAACAGCCGGTGAGAACCGATTTCAAGCTGCGCAGCGTACTGCTAAAAATGCAATTGCGTGTGAAGTAAAACTCAGTGATTTACACGACAATATGGATTTGTCTCGCTTAACTTTGGTCACAGCAAAAGATCGACGTCGTTATCAACAATATTTAAAAGTTAAAAGTAGATTAGAGCGTGCTCGGAGCGTCCATTTACATTTGATCGATTTAAATCTAACAACAGATTATCCGAGATTTCAATTTCAAAGTTCAAAGCAAAATTTTCAATATCTGCTTAATGCGATGTTTGATCTAGAGCATTCATTAGGTGGCGTTCAGATTGGAAGTCCACATGAGTGGTGGATTTTATTTGAAGATGTCAGTGCATATTTTGCATATTGCCAAAGAAAGGGTGCCGTTCCCAAGCAGGCAACATTCTTAGATTTAATTTTAACCACAGATCGGGACTATTTCGGGGGCATCTTTCAAGCTGAACAAGATCGGCAATTATTTGCTTCTATGTTTGGCGTCTTTATGCAAAATCATTTTTATCGCGTGGAAACTTAAGACAGAAACTGTAGACTGTATCGGCAATACAACAATATAAAGTCACCATTGATTGATGAATTTTATCTAAATGTTGAGCTACTGAGCGTCATTTAAAAACATCTCAAAATGCTTGATTTCGAGATGTTTAAAGTGATTCCATCTATTTAGACGTAAATGAATTTTGAAATTTTATCGGCACATTCTATGACGGTATTGGCAACTTCTCCACGGAATTGAGCTTCTGTATAGGTGCTCAAAGGGCAACTGACCGACAAAATAGCGCTCATTTTCCCACTTGCCTGACTATATATAGGCGCAGCACAAGCGGCCATATCTGTATTGAAATGTCCCCAGCTCACCATAAATGGCTGATTGCGTACTTCACGTAGTCGTTCTAATAAAGCCTCAATATTACGCGGTGTACGTTCCGAAAATATTTTCCAATCTTGAATATTTTCATAACGCTTGATGACTTCAGCTTCCGAAAGTTGCGACAAAATCAATTGACCAATCACCGTTGCATGTGCAGGCCAGCGTGTGCCGATATGCACGGTACTGGTAAATGGACCATTGGACTGAACATTGCTGACGAAAACAATATCTGTGCCTTCTAAAACCGATAAATGCACCGCAATTTTAATTCGGTCACGCAGTTCGCGCATGATCGGCGCAGCCAAATCGGTCAGTGATGATTTAGATAAGCTGTTAAAGCCCAGTTCCATCACATTGCTGTTGAGCGCATAGGTTTTTTGCGACATTTTTCGCAGGTAGCCGCAGTGCTCTAAGGTGTGAATTAAACGAAAAGCGCTGGAACGGTTTACATCTATTTTTTCCGCGATTTCAGAAATGGTCATTTCCTGATGATGTTGATCGAATAATTTTAAAATGGCCAAGCCACGAATTAAGCCTGGGACTAAATAGCGCTCGTCATTGGAAGATTCAGTTTCTTTCTCTAAAGAGGCATCGTTATTAATTGAATTCATTTGCCAAGCTCATCTTTGATCAAGTTTATATAAAAATAAATAACCTATTGGGGCTATTTTAGCGGCCTAAAAATGAGATCGCAATGTTTATATATAAAACATTTATTTGTAAATAAAACATTGCAAAATGTGTTTTTTAACTATCTTGATGAAATATATAAATTTATAAAAATTGACAATTAAATTGCTCACGCATTATCCTATTATCAATGTTTCAAATATTAAATATTGTTTTGCATATAAAACATGGAAGATGAGCATATGAACTGGATATCTGTTTGCAAAGTGAATGAAGTCGCTGATGAAGAGCCAAAAGCGGTTGAAGTCGAAGACAAAAAGATCGGTGTCTTTCTTATCGAAGAAAATTATTTCGCGGTTGAAAATGTATGCCCGCATGCATTTGCGTTACTGACAGAAGGCTTCATTGAAGGACTGACAGTTGAATGCCCGCTGCATGAAGCGATTTTCAACTTGGAAACAGGGGCTTTGGAAAGTGGCCCTGGTTGCAGAGATTTATGTACTTACCCAGTACGCGTTGAAAACGGTGAAGTTCAAATTCAACTCTAAGGCTGAAGGAAGAAAAGGAAATATTCACATGAAAGCATTTAACGAAAAGCTAGCTAAATGGATTAACGCAACGCCTTCGAATGACGCAGGCATTAACAATATTCAAATTCCGGGTCAGGTTGAACATTTGGTTTGGCAAAACCGCAGCCGCGCGCCGAGCCAATATGAATTGGATTTTGTGCAGCATTTAATTCAAGCCTTCAATAACGATGTGACAGAACTGGATGCATTAACCGATGCACTGAATCAGCAAGGGTTTAGAACAGTAGCAGGAGAGGTTTGGACCACTGAGAGCTTCTCGAAAGAAATGCAGCGTCTAGGCTATTAAGAAAAGGATTTCATCATGACTGCAGAAATTAATTTAGAACAATATTTGGATCTTGGCCTGCGTGATCAATGGTATCCAGTCTTAGCAAGTTGGGAAGTGGGCTCAAATCCAGTTGGGATTACTCGTTTAGGCGAAAATATTGTGGTCTGGCGAGATGAACAAGGCGCGGTGCATGCACTAGAAGATCGCTGTCCACACCGCGGCGCACGTTTATCACTAGGCTGGAATTTGGGTAATCGGGTTGCTTGCTGGTATCACGGTGTAGAAGTGCGTCATGACGGCGTGGTGGAAGATGTGCCAGCAGTCCATGATTGCCCGCTCAAAGGCAGCGACTGCGTAAAATCATATCAAGTCAAAGAAATGAATGATGCAATCTTTATTTGGTTTGGTCTTGATGCTGCAGAAGCGCCTGCGGAACTTAATTTGCCCGATCAGCTATCAAGTGATGAGTGGAGCTCATTCTTATGTATGGCGGATTGGAAAGTGAATCATCAATATGCCATTGATAACGTGATGGACCCGATGCACGGCACATACCTTCATTGCACATCGCACTCGATGGCGGAAGGTGAACGTACAGCAGAAATGAAGCACCGCGCAACCCAAGATGGTTTTGTCTTTGAAAAAGAAGGCCAAACTGGTGTGAACTTTGACTGGGTTGAATATGGTCAAACGGGTGCAGCATGGTTGCGTTTATCGATTCCTTACCGTAAGTCTTTTGGTCCGGGTGGTGAGTTTTGGATTGTCGGTTTTGCAACTCCAATTGATGCCGACAACACGCGCGTATTTTTCTGGCGCTGCCGTAAAGTCTCTGGCTGGCAGCGTAATGTATGGCGCTTCTTGTACCGTAACCATCTTGAGCAATTGCACTGGGATGTACTGGAACAAGACCGCATTATCTTAGAAAACATGGCGCCCAATGCACGTCAACACGAATTCCTTTATCAGCACGATGTAGGCTTATCTCGCTTACGCCGCCTGATGAAAAAAGAGGCGGAAAAGCAAATCAAAAAAATCTTAGCGCTGCGTGAAGTGAAAGATGAAAATCGCATTGAAATGAAGGAAGCGTCAAATGGCTAATGTGCAGATTTTAGCCGGCAAGCGCATCTTGGTTACCGGAGCTGCGCGCGGCCTAGGACTTGATTTCGCCCAAGCGGCTGCTGAAGCAGGCGCTGCGGTGGTGATGGCTGATATCTTGGCCGATCAAGTGCATGATGAAGCGCAAAGCTTGGCGAAAAATGGCTTAAAAGTCTCATCTGTCATGATTGATTTGAGCGATAAAAATTCGATTCAAAATGCCGTACAAATTGCCGTAGGTGTTTTAGGTGGATTGGATGGCTTGATCAACTGTGCTGCTTTGGCGACAGGGGTGGGCGGTGTCGACATGATGAGCTATGACGAAGCGCTTTGGGACCGTGTGATGACGGTCAATGTTAAAGGCACTTGGTTGGTTTCTCAAGCTTGCGTACCACATTTAAAAGCGTCAGGGCAGGGCAAAATTATCAATATTGCTTCCGATACAGCGCTGTGGGGCGCACCAAAGCTGATGGCTTATGTTGCAAGTAAAGGCGCCATTATTTCGATGACCCGTTCAATGGCAAGTGAGTTAGGCGCAGATAATATCTGTGTGAATACCATCAGCCCAGGTTTAACACTAGTCGAAGCCACAGAATATGTCCCGCAATCACGCCATGATTTGTATGTGAATGGAAGAGCAATACAGCGTCAACAACTTCCGCAGGATGTGAACGGCACAGCGATTTATCTGCTTTCAGATTTATCATCTTTTGTGACCGGACAGAATATTCCTGTGAATGGCGGTTTCGTATTTAATTAAGGAGCAAGACATGATTACAGGAATTGAAGTCCTTAAATTTGGTGTCGAAAACCGCCAAGAGGCAAAGACATTTTTAGCTGATTTTGGCTTAAAGTCGGTGGCAACAGATATTGATGGTACAGATTTATATCAAACGCAAAATGGCAGCAAACTGTATCTTTTTGATACTTCTGATGCACGTTTACCGCCAGCCATTGAAGCCGGTTCAACACTACGTGAAGTAACATGGGGTGTTGAAAATGATCAAGATTTTGACAGTTTAAAAGCAAATTTAGCCAATGAGCCGGGTTTTGCAAGTTCAGCATCGCATGTGCAGTGCCGCGATCCTAACGGCATGACCATTGTGTTTGAAAAAAGCATAACGCATGCATTGCCAGAAGCAAAAACAGAAGGCATTAACCAATTTGGCAATATACAGCGTGTGAATGCAGCTAGTCCTGTGTATGAAAAAGCAGAACCGGTAGCCATTGGTCATGTGGTGTTTTTCACACCAGATTTGGAAACGACACAAGCATTTTATATTGAGAAAGTTGGCTTCCATTTATCCGATGCTTACCGTAAGCGCGGTGCATTCTTACGCTGCCGCGGCGAAGGTTTCCATCATGATTTGTTCTTATTGTCCGTGCCGAATAAACCAGCGGGCTTGAACCATGTCGCATTTGTGGTCCGTGATATTCATGAAGTCATTGGCGGCGGTTTAAGTATGAATCGTCAAGACTGGTCAACCTTTATTGGTCCGGGTCGCCACCCGATTTCATCTGCATATTTTTGGTATGTGAATTCTCCATTGGGTGGTGCGTTTGAGTACTACACCAATGATGATTACCTAACTGAAGCATGGCAGCCGCGTGTAGAAGAGCACAGCTTGGAATTATTTACCGAATGGGCAATTGAAGGTGGTTTGGACCATGAAACCCGCCGTCAAGTAAAGCCTGCCTAAGGTAAATGGTGATAAGGAGATCAGCATGAACAGAATAGTGATTGTCGGTGCAGGCCAAGCTGCAGGATGGGCAGTACATACTTTACGTGGTCAAGGCTTTGACGGTGAAATTCACGTAGTTTCAAATGAAGAGCAGGTGTTCTATGAACGTCCACCATTGTCAAAGCAAGTGCTGTCACAAGAAGCAGAAGTAGAAAGCTTGAATCTGTTTTCTCAGGAGCAGGTGAATGATTTTTCAGTGACTTGGCATAAGCCAGATCATGCGGTCAAACTGGATAAAGCGGATAAAACCGTTCATTTGGAAAGCGGCAAAGTTTTGCCTTATGACAAATTACTAATTGCGACAGGAAGCCGAGCGCGTATTCCTGTTTCAGCTTGGTCGAGCATGCAGAATGTATACACCCTGCGTGATATTCAAGACTGCCAAAAGCTGACAGAAAAATTTAAAGCTGCTGAACATATTGCCGTGATTGGCGGTGGTTGGATTGGTCTAGAAATTGCTGCGACTGCGCGTAAGCAGGGCAAGCAGGTCGAAATTTTTGAATACGGTTCACGCCTTTGCGCACGCAGTGTCAGCCCAGAAGTCTCTGATTTTCTCAAGCACTTGCATGAAAGCAATGGTACAGCGATTCATTTAAATGCGACCAAATTGCATTTGATTGAAACTGCAGATCATCATGTTGAAGTATTTGATGCAGACATTAAATTAAAACAGTTTGATTGTGTGGTGGTCGGCGCAGGTGCAGAAATTGCAAAAGAATTGGCTACTTTAGCTGAACTCGAAGTTAAAGACGGCATTGTGGTAAATGAATATGGACAAACCTCAGATGTAGATATCTATGCTGCAGGTGATGTGGCTATTCATCCATCACTCGGTTACTGCATTCAGTCTTGGGCGAATGCGCAAAATCAGGCTATTTCTGCAGCAAAATCAATGTTGGGTGAGATGACAGCCTATCAGGATATACCTTGGTTATGGTCAGATCAGTATCAATGCAACATTCAGATTTTAGGGACTTATCAGCCTGAAAAAACTCATCAGGTGGTGATTCGTAAAACTACAGAAACGCAAATCAGTTTTTTCTATTTAGATGCAAATCAACAGCTGCTGAATATGATCGCAGTGAATGATTCAAAATTAATCAAACTGGCAAAACGATGGATGGCCAGCCAGCGCGAATTGGATCCAGCTCAATTGCAAGATCCACACTTTAATTTAATGAAATTGAAATAAGCGTTTAAAAAATATTAGCCCATGAATGAAAGGATTTACCCATGGATAATGATGCAAAAACAGGATTAAAGCATTGGACCCCAGCGATCATTTTAATGATCTGCGTGGTACTGGCTTTCTTTGACAAAATCAGTATTGCAGTCTTGTTTTCAGATGCAACCTTCCAAAATGCGATGGGCATTGCACAGGACAAGGCAAAACTAGGCTGGCTGATGACGAGCTTTTTGCTGGCTTACGGTTTTTCGTCAATGTTCCTGAGCTTTTTAGGCGATATTTTCTGTCCTAAAAAAATGCTGTTTTGGAGTGTGACCTCTTGGGGCCTATTGATGTTTTTGATGGGTTTCACCACAGATTATTCTACGATGATGACGCTGCGCGTTCTGCTCGGTTTAGCAGAAGGCCCATTGTTTGCTTTGGCTTATACCATTGTGAAACAAACCTATACCGACCGTCAGCAAGCGCGTGCTTCGACAATGTTCCTCCTCGGAACTCCCATTGGCGCATTCCTAGGCTTTCCGATTACTGCATTTGTTTTGGCGCACTATGACTGGCACACCACGTTCTTTGTTATGGGGGCATTGACCTTCATTGTATTGATACTGATTGTGTATGGCCTACGTAACCTACAGTTGAAACGCACAGTGGATTTGGAAGGTGTTGGTAAACGCGTAAATTTCCGTACCCATGTGGCGCATACCAAGACTTTGCTAAGCAACGGTTCATTCTGGTTACTGTGCATCTTTAACATTGCATTGATGACTTACCTCTGGGGTTTAAACAGCTGGGTGCCTTCGTACTTAATTCAAGACAAAGGCTTTAACTTAAAAGAATTCGGTGCCTACTCAAGTCTTCCATTCATTGCGATGTTAGTGGGTGAAGTCGCTGGTGCATTCCTTTCGGACAAAATGGGCAAACGTGCGATTCAAGTGAGCGGTGGCTTACTGATTGCAGGGATATTCATGTATGCCATGGTGATTGCAACTGATCCTGTGATGGTGATTCTAGCGATGTCTCTAAGTGCTATGGCATGGGGCTTCGGTGTAGCAGCAGTATTTGCACTGTTAGCACGTATTACTACAGCAGATGTAGGCGCAACAGCAGGCGGTATTTTCAATGGTCTTGGTAACTTTGCCAGTGCAGCGGCACCGGTATTAATTGGTGCGATCGTAATGCAAACCGGTAGTTTCAATATTGGCATTACCTTCTTGGCAGCAGTCGCCGTGATCGGTTCCTTCTTCCTCGCGCCATTGCTGAAACGTTATTAAGGCTTGAGCCAAAGTTAAAGCCAAGAAATCAGCCCTTACTTTTATTTAACCGATATACATGACCGTCATGACGCTTAAAGCAACTGGTGCTGACGGTAAGAACAATTTAGATCAGATCCAGCTCCACTTTTATGAAATCGCAGTGAGCTGAAATAAGGAGAGAATCATGTCTGTACAGCAATTTGAATCTTGGAAACAGCCTGAAGGTCAAACATTAGAAGAATGGATTGGCGGACGCATCGCTCGCTTTGAAACGCGTCAATACGATTATGATGCACTCAAATTCCAAGCAGATTACGACCCAAAATACCGCCGTGCGCAAATGCGTTATATGGGGACAGGTGCAACAGGTGTAGCAAATGATGGAAATACGGTGCCTGCAGAAAACTTTACCTTTTCAACTATGGTCTTGCCACCGCAGTGCGAAGGTCCGTTGCATATTCATCACGATGTAGAAGAAGTGTTCTTTATGCTGCGTGGTGAAATTGATCTTTTTATCGAACATGAAGGCGAGAAGTTTTCAACCCGCTTAAAAGAACGTGACTTGATTTCAATTCCACCGGGGATTTACCGCGGCTTATTTAACCCAGGAAGTGAAGATGCCCTAATGTGCGTAATGCTAGGTACTGGCAAGCCGACGATTCCGAACTATCCGCCTGAACACCCTCTGTCTCAAATCAAGCGTTAATTTTAGGAAGAAAAGAGATGACTTTAGTTGAGCAATTGGCACAGTTTGAATTAAAAACCGTTCAGTTTGACGGTGTACAGCAATCTTACCGTGAGGCAGGCGCAGGCAAAGTTCTGGTCTTGCTGCATGGCATCAGTTCGGGTTCAGGTTCATGGGTCAAGCAGTTGCAAGATTTGAGTCATCATTTTCATGTGATTGCATGGGATGCACCGGGTTATGGCCAGTCAGATCCTTTAGCTGCAGAACAGCCGAATGCAGAAGATTATGCACAGCGTTTAAAAGGCATGTTGACTGCATTAGGCCTGAACTTAGGATCAGCTCCGGATCAAAACAAAATGATTTTGGTCGGTCATTCTTTAGGTGCAATGCAGGCAGCAGCCTTTAATGCACGCTATCCAGACATGGTAGATGCAGTGGTCCTTGCCAATGCAGCGCAGGGTTATAAAGGTAGTGATGCACAAAAGCAGCAGGATGTCTTTGAAAAGCGTCCAAAAATGCTGCAGACCTTAGGCGCATCAGGCATGGCGCAATCACGTGGGCCGCATTTGGTTGCTAATGCTTCAGCAGAGGCATTAGCGCTGATTGAAACAGTGATGCAAAACATTCAATTAGAAGGCTTTACTGATGCATCGTATCTTTTGGCCTATGACGCGATTCAAAGTTATTTAAACCCAGAACAGTACAATATTCATGTGATTAAAGGCATGGCGGATGGCATAACGCCTCCACAGGATATTCAAGCATTGGCGGATCAGTTTCAGTTGAATCCATGCTACGAAATTGCCGCTGCAGGCCACTTGAGTTATTTGGATCAAGCAGCGCAATTTAACCAAATTTTATTGTCGCTACATGACGCACGGATGTGAGATAGGAAAATGAGCTTCCAATTAGAAGGCAAAAAAGCAGTAGTCACCGGTGGCTCGTCTGGTATTGGCTTGGCAACGGTTGAGCTTTTGGTAGCCGAAGGCGCACAAGTTGCTTGGTGTGGTCGTGACGAACAGCGTTTGAATGAGTCAAAAGCACAGGTTTTATCACGGTACCCAAATGCCAAAGTCTTTACCTCAACTTGCAACGTTTTAGATAAAGTTGATGTGAAAAAATTTGCAGATCAAGTTCAAAAAGAATTTGGTGGCGTGGATATTTTAATTAATAACGCAGGCCAAGGTCGTGTTTCAAACTTCGAAAATACTGCGGATGAAGATTGGCTGAAAGAAGTTGAATTGAAATATTTCAGTGTGCTGCATCCTATCCGCGCATTTTTGCCGGCATTGCAGCAGTCAGAGTGTGCATCGATTACCAATGTCAATTCATTACTAGCGTTGCAGCCTGAACCGCACATGATAGCGACCTCATCTGCACGTGCAGCATTGTTGAATTTAACCCATTCATTGGCGCATGAATTTTCTCAATACGGTATTCGTGTCAACTCAATCCTATTGGGCATGGTGGAATCTGCACAGTGGAAACGCCGTTTTGCAGCCCGTTCTGATCAAAATCAAACGTGGGAAGAATGGATTGGCAATATCGCTAAAAAACGAGGTATTCCAATGGAGAGATTAGGCAAACCTGAAGAGCCCGCGCGCGCTTTGGTTTTCTTGGCATCGCCAATGGCGTCATATACCACAGGTTCCGCAATCGATGTTTCTGGCGGCTTTAACAAGCATTTATAAGGTGGGCATATGAAACAGCTGATGATGATTGGTTTTGGCGCAATGGCCAATGAGGTTCGCAGCCATTTGCCCAAAGACCTTAAATTGAAATGGGTGGTGGTACCAGAGCGCAGTATTGCCAGTGTACAGGACGCGCTTGCCGCAGATGTGCAGGTCATTTCCGATATCGACGATTGTGATGGCACGCCCGACTATGTGATTGAAGTGGCAGGCCAAGCTGCGGTGAAAGAACATGCCACGAAAGTTTTAGCAAAAGGCTGGAACATTGGCCTGATCTCTGTGGGCACTTTGGCTGACAGCGCTTTCTTTGAAGAGTTGCAAAATACCGCTGAACATTCGGGTGCACACATTCACTTACTGGCAGGTGCGATTGCAGGAATTGACGGCATTTCAGCGGCCAAAGAAGGTGGATTGGAAAAGGTCACTTATAAAGGCTGCAAAAGTCCAAACAGTTGGCGTGGCAGTTATGCAGAAAAGCTCATTGATTTAGATCAAGTGACTGAAGCCACCGTTTTTTATACCGGTACTGCGCGTGAAGCGGCATTGCATTTTCCAGCCAATGCCAACGTGGCTGCCACCATTGCATTGGCGGGTATCGGCATGGATGAAACCATGGTTGAGCTAACGGTCGATCCACATATTAACCAAAACAAACATACCATTATTGCCCAAGGGCGGTTTGGTCAAATGAGTATTGAAATGATTGGTGTGCCTTTGGAGAGCAATCCCAAAACATCAACATTGGCAGCATTGAGCGTGATCCGTGCATGCCGCAACAGCGTAGATGCGATTCAGATTTAAAAGGAATTTGGTGAGTGCCATGGTTAAAGAAATTTATATTGCAGGTGAATGGCGTTTAGGCCGCGGCAACGTAATTCAAAGTGTTTTTCCAGCAGACAATTCAGTCAATGCGGAAATTTCTACCGCAACGTTGGACGATGTTGAAGAAGCGATTACAAAGGCTGATCAAGCTTGGCGTAAGCCAGCGTGGCGCAATTCTTTGCCGCATGAGCGCGCAAAAATTTTGTACCGTGTCGCCGATATTATTGAAGCCCGCGCAGATGAATTATCTAAATTGCAAACTCGTGACAACGGGAAGCCTTTAGCCGAAACACGTGCTTTGGTGATGAGTGCAGCAGCAACGGCGCGCTTTAATGCCGCAGCTTGCGAAACATTTAATGAAGAATTGACCACGCAGCGTGCATCTGACTTTTTGACCATGAGCGTGCATGAGCCTGTGGGTGTAGTGGCAGCGATTACCCCTTGGAATTCGCCAATTGCCAGTGAAGTGCAAAAATTGGCACCCGCTATTGCAGCAGGTAACGCGGTGATTTTAAAACCAGCTGAAGCGACATCATTAATTGCTTTGGAGTTGGCAAAAATCTTTGAAGAAGCAGGCTTACCAAAAGGCATTTTGAGTGTGTTGGTTGGACGCGGCTCAGTGATTGGTGATGCTATTGCCCAACATCCTTTAGTACGCAAAATTTCTTTTACGGGCGGTACATCTACTGGCCGTCACTTGGCGCATATTGCTGCTGAAAAGCTGATTACCACGTCTTTAGAGTTAGGCGGAAAATCGCCAACAATTGTACTGCCAGATGCAGATATTGAAATTGCAGCCAAAGGTATTGCTTATGGTATTTTCAGTTCAGCAGGTCAGGCGTGTATTGCGGGTTCGCGTTTGTTTATTCACGCTTCCATTTATGACGAATTTTTAAAGCGATTAGTGGAAATCACTGAAGGTTTACGCGTGGGCCATCCTGAACAGCCAAATGTACATATGGGTTCACTCATTAACCAAAAGCATTTGGAATCTGTGCATCGGTATGTGGAATTAGCCAAAGCTGAAGGCGGTACGGTTGTTACGGGTGGTGAAGCGATCACTGAAGGTGAATTTGCCAAAGGCAGTTTCTACAAACCGACGATCATCACGGGTTTGAGCAACAGCGCGCAAACCTGCCAAGAAGAAATTTTTGGCCCTGTGTTGGTCGTTATGCCATACGACAATGAAAAAGATTTATTCGAGCAAGCCAACGATAGCTGTTTTGGTTTAGCGGCAGGGATTTGGACAGAAAGCTACCGTAAAGCATGGAAAATTGCCCGTTTGCTGGAAGTCGGTACGGTGTGGATTAACACCTATAAAAAATTCTCCATCAGCGCACCTTTTGGTGGTTTTAAAGACAGTGGAATTGGCCGTGAAAAAGGCCGTCTCGGTATCCTGTCTTATATGCAGCAAAAAAGTATTTATCTAGGTTTAAACGAGCAAGCCAATCCATGGTCGGACTAGCAGACTCAAAAAATTAGTAATCAAAAATTCAAGAATTTAAGGAAAGAACAATGACTGAACGTGTAAATGTAGGCGAAGCAATCGTTCGAGTTTTAGAACAGCATAATGTAGACAGCATGTATGGCGTGATTTCTATTCACAACTTGCCTATTGCAGATGCCGTAGGCCGCCGTGAAAAAATGCGCTTTGTCGCAGCGCGTGGTGAAGCAGGTTCTGTCACTATGGCAGACGCACATGCACGCTTTAAAGGTTTAGGTGTAGCTTTGACCAGTACTGGTGCTGGTGCAGGTAATGCTGTGGGTTCACTGATTGAAGCAATGAATGCAGGCAGTCCAGTGTTGCATTTAACCGGTCAAGTGGAACGTGAATATTTAGATCGCGATGCAAGCTTTATTCATGAAACTAAAGATCAACTGACTTTCTTAAAAGCATCAAGCAAAGCGGCTTTTCGTATTACCAGCCCAGACAATGCTGTTGGTGTTATTCGTGAAGCGATTCGCGTTGCGACGACTGTGCCTATGGGGCCAGTCAGTGTAGAAATTCCAATTGATGTGCAAGCGGCTGAAATTGATTTGCCAGCCAATCTTGGCCCAGTAAAAGCCATGCAACTGCCGCAAGCGGAAAATGCTGAAATTAACATGATTGCAGATGCATTGAAAAAGGCGAAGCGTCCACTAATTTGGATTGGCGGCGGTACTTTAAATGCAGTAGAAGAAGTGAAAGCGCTGGCTGACTTGGGTATTCCAGTCGTGTCTTCTACTCATGCACGCGGTGTATTGGCAGATGATCATCCACGCAGTTTACGTGCATTCCATAACTCTGTAGCCGTTGAAAAGCTGATGAAAGAGGCGGACTTATTGATTGTTGCAGGTTCACGTTTGCGCAGTAATGAAACCAAGACTTACTCAGTTGAATTCCCTGAAAACATCATCCAAATTGATGCCAACCCAGTTGCACAGCAACGTAACTACAAGATTTCACAATTTGTATGTGCAGATACCAAAGATACTTTTGCACGTGTCATTAGCGCATTGAATGGTCTAAGCAAAATTGATGCTGCATATGATGCAGATGTTAAGGCTGCGCGTGAACATGCGGTAGATGCACTGCGTACGCAAATGGATCAATACGCATTGATTTGCGACCACTTGCGCGCTGCATTACCAGAAGACGGTATTTTTGTACGTGACATCACCATGTCAGGCAGCACATGGGGCAGCCGTTTGTTCCCTGTACAAAGCCCTAATAAAAACATCCATTCACTTGCAGGTGCGATTGGTCTGGGCCTTGCACACGCGATTGGTTCATCGATTGCCAACCCAGACAAAAAAGTGGTGGGCTTAGTGGGTGATGGCGGATTGATGCTCGGTATTGGTGAAATTGCCACTATGGCACAAGAAAACACCGACATGGTGTTAATGATTATGAACGATGGTGGTTATGGCGTGATGCGCGGCATTCAAAATAACTACTTTGGCGGTCGTCAGTACTTCAATGAATTGCACACTCCAGACTACCGTTTATTGGGTGAGTCGATGGGTGTGAAGAGCTGGAAAGTAGGTAGTGCAGACGAGTTCAAAACTGCGATTCAAGAAGCTATTGATCTGAATGGCCCAGCAGTGATTGAACTGGATATGAACGCCATTGGTCCATTGAAATTTGCAGGTCCACCGCAGAAAAAACTTTACTAATTAAGATAAAGCGTTTTAAGCCATAACGAAGCATAGAGGGTGCAATTTTCCAAAAAGGGAGGATTGCACAAAGTTTGAATCAGAATGAACCCAATTCAGGCCATATAGGTGCGAGCAAATGCAAACAAGGATAGAGCATGATTTATTAGGAGCGAAAGAAGTTCCTGTAGATGCGTATTATGGTATTCATACCCTCAGAGCCATCGAAAATTTTCAAATCTCCAATGTGAAAATTGGACAGTTACCGCACTTTATTCGTGCCTTAGGTTTTGTTAAAAAAGCGGCAGCTCAAACCAACTTTAATTTTCGGCGTATTACCGCACAGCAACTTGCTGCCATCGAATACGGTGCAGATCAATTGATTGAACATCCTGAAAAATGGGCGGAATCCTTTCCCATTGATGTTTATCAGGGAGGAGCAGGTACCTCGGTCAACATGAACTGTAACGAGGTGATTGCCAATATTGGTTTGGAGTTCTTGGGACTGAACAAAGGCAATTATCGTGAGTTACATCCCAACGATCATGTAAATAAATCACAATCGACCAATGATGTTTATCCGACAGCGTTACGAATCAGTTTGTATCAACGCTTGGATGATTTATTACAAGGACTGACAGGCTTAGTAAGTACTATTCGACTCAAAGCAGACGAATATAAATTTGCCTTAAAAATGGGCCGTACCCAATTGCAAGATGCGGTGCCGATGACAGTTGGGCAAGAGTTCAGTGCCTTTGCCACATTATTAAATGAAGATCTACGTTTGATTGATCAGATGCGTCAGTTGCTCTTGGAAATTAATCTGGGCGCAACAGCGATTGGTACAGGTGTGAATTCCCCAGTCGGATACGCCCATCGTATTACCGAAAACCTCAGCAAATTGACTGGTTTATCGTTTAAAGGCGCGGAAGATTATATCGAAGCGACCAGTGATTGCGGCGTATTTATTATTATTTCAAGTACCTTGAAACGCTTGGCTTGTAAGCTATCAAAAATTTGTAATGACTTACGTTTATTGAGTTCAGGGCCACGTACAGGTTTGGCTGAAATCCGACTGCCAGAACTGCAGGCAGGTTCATCGATCATGCCAGCCAAAGTCAATCCAGTTATTCCTGAAGTCGTGAACCAAATCGCCTTTAAGGTCATGGGCAATGATTTAACCATCACCATGGCAGCAGAGGCAGGGCAACTTCAGTTAAATGTCATGGAGCCGGTTATTGCATTGTCACTCAACGAGTCGATTCAATTATTGGTGGAAGGCATTCATACCTTGGATGAAAAATGTTTTGCAGGCATTCAGGTGAATGAACAACAAGCCTATGACATGGTGATGCGTAGTGTGGGCATCGTGACCTTACTTGATCCGATATTAGGACATGAGCGCTGTGATGCGATTGGTAAGCAATGTATTGCAGAAAATAAAACCATTCAAGAGGTTGTACTGTCACAAGGATTGATGACAGAGCAAGAATTACAGCAAGTTTTCTCTTTTGAAAATTTAATTACCGAAGTGAAGGTCAGTGAAAATTTGCAAGACATTGCATAATTTTTTTAGCCAAAATTCAAATCAAACAAAGTTTTATATATAAAACTTTAAGGTATAAGGAAATCACCATGAATAATAATATTTTTCTCAATCCTAAGGTTGTATTGGCTGCGATGCTCTTGCTTTGTAATAGCTTCGCAACAACACAAGCTAAAGATGATCCGCTAGAGTGGAAAAGTGAAGACGGGGCGCATAGTTTTAAAGTTGGGGGTGTAGTTCGTTTCAATCATCGTTATGAACAATGGGATGCCAGTGATAAACGTGGTTTTGGAAAATTAGATTTCGATATTTTCCGTTTAGATTTAAAAGGTAAGTCGGATGATGCTTATTTAAATGCTAGTTATTTGATTCAAGATCAGGAAATGACGTCCATTGAAAAGGCATATGTCGGTTACAACCTGAATAAAAACAACAGTATTGAAGCTGGTTTTGTGTATAAACCATTTGCACTCTATCCCTATCCACAAAATGGCTGGACCTATCATATTCCGTTCTTTCTCGGTTATGGCAATAACGCTGCGCCGGGCTTAAACTGGAATTACAATAATCCAGAGTGGGATATCAAAGTCGGTTACTACCCGCGCATGCTAGAAACCAATCTACGTTATTCACCGGAGTCGGCAACTTATGACGATCTTTCTGAAAATCACTTGCCATTTCAAGCCGCTTATCAAAATGAAAAACAGAATCAGTTGAATACTCGTATTGTGCGTAAATTTGGCAATAATCAAGTGGGTAAACATGAAATTGGACTTTCAGGTGCGGCTGCGCAATTACACAATAAAACCACGCAAAAAAATGGCAGCTACTATGCAGCTGGTTTGCATAGCAACAGTAATTATCAGCGCTGGAATGTACAGTCCTCCGTGATTCATTATCAATATGATGCTGAAAACCCAGAAGGTGTAAATGATGATATGACCTTAATGGGGGCGAATGGCTTAACACCTGCGTATTTCATTGCCTCTGAAGGGACGGTTTCAAGTTTAAATATTGCCTATACCTTACCTGTGCAAAATATGGGGAAATTAAAAGCCATTCGTTTTTACAATGACTACAGTTATTTAGACAAAGAACGCAGTGACTGGTCAGCTTCGCAAATGAATACCACAGGTGCAATGTTTATCGCTACACCATTTATGGTGTGGGCAGATTATACTTGGGGCAAAAATGCCAATATTATTGGTGGGGCAACCAATGGCACAGGCTTTACTTCAGCAACATCTGAAAATAGCGATAAATGGCTGTATCGCGTCAATTTAAATATTGGCTTTAACTTCTGATCGATATCCAACAAGCTAAAACCTCTGTTAAAGCAAAATGGCTTTGATCGAGGTTTTTTATTGGAACACTTAAGATGCATTCAGATGTATTTAATCTTCATATTTTATGTCTTTGTTTTAAATTAAATCAGGGCTATGGCGTATTAAATTTAAGATTTACTAAAAATAAAAAAAATCGTTTATGAATTAACTGAGCATCTGTTCATTTAACTCTCAGTTTATCTTAGTTAAACCATGTCCTAAGCAGATCAAAATTTAGAAAATTGTCAAAATCTCCTCGATAATGGCTTGCTGCTATTGCAGAGCATGGCTATAGCAAAAACTTTATTCAGGCTTTGGTACGCAAGGTCAGATGATTTAATGGCATTTTGTGTTACTAATTTTTATAAGGTAAACGGGTAATTTCGCCTTTTACAAGTAAATTCAAATCTTCAAACATTTCCATACTTATATTTTAATTTAACTTTTATAGATTTGGATCACTCTCTCGTGAGGGAGGTAATTTGCTTTATTCTTTAAAATACATATTTGGGGCTAAAGATAAGCATATTGCGACAATTAGAGTCTTGTCATGTTTTCTGCATTTTTCGACGATATCCTTCAGTATTATGCAGATATGAACTTATATTTTTGCAAAATTGTCTTTGGTTTAGACTTATGGGGGAATGGGGTACTTGATCTTAGGTCTTTGACATTGGATTTGCTGCCATATATTGGCTTATGAATATAAAAAGCATGCTCAAAAAGGTGAAAACATAACTTGGCAGCTCAGTTTCTTCGCTTTACTGGCACTACAAATGTCACCATGCACATTTCCAATAAAACATATAGCCATGCTTGCTGCTGGATTTATTATTCCGTCTTTAGTATTGATATGGTTATATAAACGCAGTGAACGCCTTAGCCAAGCTGCATAAAAAAAACCCTCACATTTGAGGGCTTTTAATTATTTAACTTCGGGTAAATCAAACCAAATCACTTGAGCATCTTCAAGCGCTTCAATTTGGCTATCTTCTAAGAACGCAATTGCACCACCAGCTTCAACTTTATGTTCAGCAATTTGCACTGAACCTGAAATAACATGAATATAGTTGATATGCTGCGTTGCATGGATCTCTAAAGATTGACCTTTCGTCAAAAATGCAGATTTAACTTCCGCTTGCTGACGAATATGCATAGCTGCATTGTCATTTGGACCGACAATTAAATGCCATTGGTTGGGTTGATCACGTGGATCACATTTAATTTGTTGATAGGTCGGTTCAGCATCACGTTCATTTGGAACGATCCAAATTTGTAGTAAATGCACATCTTCATCACCTTGGTTCATTTCGCTATGACGCACACCTGTACCTGCACTCATCAGCTGCCATTCACCCGCAGAAATGCCACCATGGTTGCCCATGCTGTCTTTATGGGTAATTGTACCTTTTAACACACAGGTCAAAATTTCCATGTTGTCATGTGGGTGTTGACCAAAACCTTCATGTGCTGCAATTAAGTCATCATTAATTACACGAAGCGCACTAACGCCCATGTATTTCGGGTTATACCAGTTACCAAAAGAAAAGCTGTGTTTAGACTCAAGCCAGCCCATTTTTACGTGACCACGGTTTTCACTTGGATGTAAAAAAGCATTCATGGCATTCATCCTTATCTTAATTATTGAACATATGCCTATTTTAGGATTGAACTAAATAGGGATATATAGTTTTTTAGCGACAATTCATCCTATTTTTGCAACGCTCAGCCAAGATTGAGTCTTTTGTTATGCATAAAGGCGCAACTATAAAAAAAGCCTGCACGAAGCAGGCTTTTTAAATATGACTAAAATTATTCTAAAAATTTAACAGTCACACCAGATTTCACTTTCTTACCTAAGTCATTTGCATCCCAGTTGGTCAAACGAATACAACCGTGTGACGCAGTTTTAGAGATAGCAGATGGGTTCGGAGTACCGTGTATACCAAATGATTTTTTGCTCAAACCAATCCAGATATTACCAACAGGACCATTTGGACCAGGTGGTAAAGACAATGGTTTTCTGTTGTTGCCTTGAACAAAGTTAGAAGGTGAGTAGCTGTACCAAGGGTTTGGTGCAACACCTGTTACTTTATATGTACCTGTAGGCGATGGTGTATCTGAACTACCAATCGTTGCCGGGAATGAACCGATCATTTGGTTGCGGCTATTAAACAAGTAAAGTTGTTTCGCGCCTTTATGTGCAACGATCAGGTGAATATCTTCAGGAACTTCGTTACGAATATTCGCAACTAAGATTTTTTCACCAGCTTTTTTAAATGTCGCTTTTGGATTCAACTTTTTCAAAAAGTCTTCGTCCATGTGGAATTTTTCACCCAACATTTCAGTCACACGTGTGTAGTACAAGCCTTTCATTTTTGCTTGTAATGCATAGTCGTGTGGAATTGATGCTGCATAAGGACCTTTCAAGTCTGCATCAGTCAACGTGTATTCAATAAATGCAGGTTTAGAACCTTGTTTTGTAATCAGCGCATCCCAAGTTTCTTTGGTTAACGTTCCTGTAGGTTTCAACCCATTCATTTGTTGGAATGAAGCGATCGCCTTTAGGGTATTTTTACCACTGGTACCATCAATTGCACCCGGTGAAGCATGTGCATTATTGAGCATGACATGTGCACGTGCATAAACAGGGAACTGACCTTTACCAATGTTGTCATACCACTGTGCATTATTTAGGTCATTTAAACCCCAAGCAACTTTGGCAGCAGGCGAAGTTGATGTTGGAGTTGTAGCAGTCGCTGTAGCAGGTGCAGCACCGATATCGGCTTTGACATCTTCTGATTGTTGCAGGCTGTCTAAAGTTTGCGATGCTTGGTTCAGATCTTCTTGTTCTTGAGCGCTAATCTGGCTAGTTGCAGATGAAGCTTCAGTCGCTAACGGATCAATGGGATCCTGAACTGCAACATTAGTCACTTTTTTTGGCGTTAATGGTTGTTCAGCAGTAGATGCGGCAATAGCTGTACCAGCAAATATGCAACTTAGGCTCAGTGCGAGCATGGTGCGAACGAACATGTAATTCAACCTTAAGAATTATTCATTTACTGTGTATTAAAAACTGGCTAAGTATTACAGAAAAAAAGTGGAGATGCAGTAGTTGTTTTGTGTAAATATCATTTTTGGCACTCAACATGATCGGTTTTTAAATGCTTGAGAAGTTATTATATTTACAACCTTTTTGATATGATGATGCGAATATCGAATTAAGTTGGGAAAGTGAATGACGACCTTAAAAAATGATCGTTTCTTGCGCGCCTTATTACGTGAACCGGTAGATGCAACTCCGGTTTGGATGATGCGTCAGGCTGGCCGTTATTTACCAGAGTATCGTGAAACACGTGCCAAAGCAGGTGATTTCCTATCCCTTTGTAAAAATACAGAATTTGCTTGTGAAGTTACTTTACAACCTTTGCGTCGTTATGATTTAGACGCAGCCATTTTGTTTTCAGACATTTTGACAGTACCTGATGCGTTGGGTTTGGGACTGTATTTTGAGGCAGGTGAAGGTCCGAAGTTTCATAAAACTGTACGTACCGAACAAGATGTACTGAATTTACCTAAGTTTAATGCCAAATCTGACCTAGATTATGTCATGAATGCAGTGACTACGATTCGTTCAGCATTGGGCGGACAAGTCCCATTGATTGGTTTCTCAGGCAGTCCTTGGACACTGGCAACCTATATGGTGGAAGGCGGTTCAAGCAAAGATTTCCGTTTTACGAAACAAATGATGTATGCACAACCTGAAGTGTTGCATGCCTTATTAGACCGTTTGGCTGTGGCGGTGACTGAATATCTTAATGCGCAGATTGATGCAGGTGCGCAAGCCGTACAAATCTTTGATAGTTGGGGTGGGGCATTAGCACACCGTGAATACATTGAATTTTCACTGAACTACATGCAAAAAATCGTGGCAGGTTTACAGCGTGAAAAAGATGGACGCAAAGTCCCTGTGATTTTGTTTACCAAAGGTGGTGGTCAATGGTTAGAGCCAATGATTGCAACGGGTGCAGATGCTTTTGGTTTAGATTGGACTACGCCATTAAATGTAGCACGTCAAACAGTCGCAGGCCGTGCAGCTTTGCAAGGTAACTTAGACCCAGCAACATTATATGGTTCGCCTGAAGCAATCGCGAAAGCGACGCGTGCTATGTTAGATGACGCATATGCCAACGGTGAAAAAACCGGTTATGTGGCGAACTTAGGTCATGGTATTACTCAGTGGGTAGATCCAGCCAATCCGAAAGCCTTTATTGATACGGTACACGAATATAGCGCCAAGTATTTATAAGGCTTTAGGGAAATTGGTTTAGGATTCAACCGTGGTCAAGATAATAAAATCATGTTTTGAGTTCTCTTATAAGGCAGCTTCGGCTGCCTTATTTGGGATATTACTGCTGATCGCTTTTGCATTAACTGCAGCAATGGGAAGTCAGGAATATTTTGGCTTTTTCCGTTATGATTATTTATTGTTTTATGCACTGATTATTCAAGTGTGTTTACTCTACCTGAAACTCGAGTCTTGGGCGGAAGCCAAAGTCATAGCACTGTTTCATATCCTTGCAATGGGGATGGAAATATTTCTGACCCATCCACAAATTGCCTCATGGCAATATCCGCAGCCTGCGGTTTTTAAACTGCTGACTGTGCCATTGTTTGCAGGTTTCATGTATTCGGCGGTGGGGAGTTTCTTTGCACGTTCGCTACGTCTATATCAAGTGTCGTTCAGTAACTTACCGCGTTTTTGCAATATGCTATGCTTAGCCGTTTTGTCATATCTTAATTTTATGACCAAATTTTTTGTGCCAGATATTCGTATGCTTTTGTTTGCTTGGAGTGTGGTGATCTTTTGGAAAACCAAGCTGAGTTTTCAATTACAAAATCATGTGATTCAGTTGCCCATGTTACCAATACTGTTGATTTTGGCATTTTTGATTTGGATCGCAGAAAATATCAGTACTTTCTATCAAATTTGGTTATATCCAAGTCAGGTCGATGCATGGCATATGGTCGGTTGGGGGAAACTCGGTTCTTGGTATTTGTTGCTATTACTCAGTCTAGTTTTAGTACTCAAAATCCTTGGAAAACGTGACGAAAATGGTACTTGGTTGCTCAAAAAATAGTGAAAAAGAACGTATTATTTTTAGCCAAAAGTTTTAGATGAAAATGTTTTGCCTTATCTGAAAGATCAAGTTAATCTACAGGTGTGTAATCAAAATTACACATGTTTTAATAATTAAAAACAATGGAATAAAATTCCCTGGAGAAGTGCTATGTTAAAAAAATTAGCTTTAGTTGCAGTCGTTGCACTAGGTTCTACAGCTGCTTTTGCTGACCGTGACGTAGGTTGTGGTGTTGGTTCTCAAGTTTGGGCTGGTCAATCAGGTAAAATTCCTAAAATTTTAGCTGCGACTACCAACGGTATTTTTACTAACCAGTTACTTGGTATTACCTTTGGTACTTTAGGTTGTAGCGGTACTGGTACAGTGACTGCTCAAGCGGTAACATTTACCAATGAAAATGCTGAATCACTTGCTCGTGATATGGCAGTTGGTCAAGGTGAGAGCCTGAATGTTTTGGCTGAGCTTTTAAACATCCAATCAACAGATAAAGCACGTTTCTTTGCTGTGTCTAAAGCAAATTTTGCTGAAATCTATTCAGCTGAAAACCAGTCTTCTCTACAAGTACTTGCTTCATTACAAAGTGTAATGGCAAAAGACGAAGTACTTAAAGCATACGTTTAATCGATGCTTTCAAAACCCTGTCTCTCGGCAGGGTTTTTTATTATCTAAAATATATAAAAATGGATTTGAATATAACTGAATGAAATCAATTGCTTTATTTTGTACTTTTATGATTCCGAGCATCATATATGCTCAGCAAGTTGTAGATTCTACTCCTTCTAAAACCGTAGAGTTACAGCGATATATTGAACTTGCACAATCAAAAAAACTGTCTGAACACATCAGTTGGCAACGACTTTTATATACAGATCATAAAGGACAAAGTGAAGTTGCTTTTTCAGGTTACTTTCTAGCTGAAAATGGCCGTCAAAGTGCTCAAGCTGAATTAGAGGCAGATGTCGCTGCACTATTTCAAACCGCCGAACCTAATCAAGCCTTTCGTTGTCGTTTCCCTGCGCGTAGTCAGTGGCTGATGCAAGAGTTATCCATCCGTTCAGAGCAGTTACCTGTGGTGAGCTGCCCTGAGTTTGATGAATGGTTTGGAAAAATTAAGCCGTATAAAGCAACATTAATCTACGCCACAGACTTTATGGGTAATCCAAGTTCTATGTTTGGACATACCTTATTGCGTCTCGATCCGAAAGATCAGAAAGAGCTAAATTTGGTGTCATACGCCATTAATTATGCAGCCACAGTTGCAGGTGAAGATAACTGGTCTTATGCATGGAAAGGATTAACAGGGCAATATCCTGGTGAATATTCCTTGATGCCGTACTACCGTAAAGTGAAAGAATATGGTGATTTTGAAAGTCGTGATTTGTGGGAATATGAGCTAGCACTGACCGAGCAAGAAACCAGTTATTTGGTTAAACATATTTGGGAAATGCAAAATGTCAGTTTTCCCTATTATTTCGCCAGTGATAACTGTGCATATCGATTATTGGGCTTAATGGATTTGGTTCGCCCGACACTGAATTTAACCCAGAAATTTAAAGTAGCTTCCATTCCTGTTGAAACGATCAAAGCGATCAATGATGAACAACTGATTCAAGCAGCGGTTTATCGTCCTGCATTAGAAACGCAGCTTTTGTCACAAGCGCAGCAACATGGATATCGTTTAGCACGCGAAGCGCATAAGGTCGCTGAAATTGAACCTGATAACATGTCGACAGCACTCGCTCAGTTTAATGAAGTAGAGCAAGCGAAAATATTAGAAATGGCGTATGACCATTTGTATTTATTACTGATTGGAAGAAAGGTGAGTGCGGAAGAAACGCAGCCTAAATTACGTAAAATCTTGGCCTTACGTAGTCAATCTTCGCAACCAAAACAACGGACTGAACCTAAGCAGCCAAGTCTAGACCCAGTCAATGGACATCATGCGCGAAATTTTTCAGCTACATTAGGTGAAGTTCAAGGTGAAAAGTATATCGAACTTGGTCATCGTCAGGCTTATCATGATTTGATCGATCCGCAAGGTGGCTTTCGGATTGGTACGCAGTTGATGTTTTGGGATGGCTCGATCCAATATCGAGACGACCAACTCAAACTCAATCATTTTGATTTTTTATCGGTCAATTCTTACAACCCCATTACGCCATTTAAAACACCGCTAAGCTGGGGTTTCAATTTTGGCTGGCAGCAAGTGTCTGTAGATGCAGGTCAATTTAGCGAAACGAAACAACATGGCGTTGCTGAATTCAAAGCACAATCTGGATATAGCTGGGCCAATCAGGAACGTACACATTTGTGTTATGTGCAGTCTCAAATGCAGGTGCAGGGCGGTAAGTCTCTAGATGATGGATGGCGAGTGGGCCTTGGGCCGACACTGGGTTGCCAAAATATTTGGTCAGAAAAACTCAACAGTTTGGTTCAGGCAGATCTTCCGTATTGGGAAGATGTGCATCAGTGGAATCTAAAACTTGATGCTGAATTACAATATATCGTCAACCAACAAAATGCTTTAAGACTAGGCTACGAATATCAGCAACAAGATGATCAAGATTGGAATAAATTGAAATTGAGTTATGTATTTTTCTATTAATTTTTAAAAATAGATAAAATGTGAAATATTAAATAAATTTGTTTTTTTATGTAAGTAAAGCAAGGTATGATTGCTAGCTTTGTAATAGCTGTGGTTTGTGTCACCGAATGAATCAAGAATGTATTACAGGTCTAAGTCAGACTTGGAAAGATATTTGTGATCAATATACTGAAAATGAACATCTTGCAGCTTTGCAATTTATCCAGAAGCATGTTGAGCATTTAGTTACTGTTTTTTATGAACAAATGTCGAGAGAACCAGCGTCAGCTGAATTTTTTAAAGACGATATTATTCAAAAAAGGCTCATCGACACCTTAAGAAAATGGTTATTAGAAACATTTAATGTTGCACTAAATAATGATTTTGAAATTTCGGTTAAAAGGCAGCAAAAAGTTGGAATGGTGCATGCGCGTGTCGGCATTCCGTCATGGTTGATTATGCGTGGTGTACGTGAAATAGAACGTAAAATATTTGAAATTTTAGAGCTAAACCATACGCAAAATATTCTCCATATGTGCAGTTATATTGTACAAATTATCGGATTTAGCACAGAAATTATGTGCAGATCTTATGAGATCAATACGGAAAAAAAACAAGAAACCAAGCATAATTATCGCTTATTTTCAGCGATGCAAGATGTGGCAGTGCATAAAGATAAACAACGTGGTTCATTGCTCAATTGGGAAAATGAATTGATGTTTAAAATCTTTTCGGGAAATGTCAGTTTTTATCATTCCTTACTTTCAAAATCAGAATTTGGATTGTGGTTTATTCATAAAGCGGCATATGCTTTTTCGGGTTCAGATCAGGTTCAATTAATTATTGATCGAATTTATCAAGTAGATGAGCTAACGCAGCAAACCACACAAATAACGGATAAAGATCAACTGCAACATTTGATTCAACAGATTCGAGACTTAAATCGTGAAATTCAGCATTTAGTCGATCAATTATTTCAGGTGGCTGAATATATTGAGTCAGGCAATGATTCTTTGACGCAACTCCTAAACCGTCGTTATCTTAGTACTATTATTTCACGTGAAATTACTTTTGCACGTCAAAATGAAACGCCTTTGTCTTTGCTAGCCTTTGACGCGGATTACTTTAAAATGATCAATGATAAGTTTGGTCATGCGGCAGGTGATCTTGCACTGAAATTTATTGCCGAAGCTTTACAGCGTTACAGCCAAGGTAGCGATTATGCATTCCGTATTGGTGGCGAAGAGTTCTTGTTACTCTTGGTGGACACCAATGTAAACCGTGCGATGAAAGTTGCAGAAAATATTCGCCAATATATTGAAAACGGAGTGATCCGAACAGTACAAGGTCAGCAATTTAGTTTAACCGTTAGCGTTGGTTGTGTGCAGTATAATGGTCATCCTGACTATCAACGTTTACTAGATGCTGCCGATATAGCACTCTATGCTGCCAAGAATACTGGTCGTAACCGTATTTACGTTGCTAAAACTGATCAGCAAACAAGATCATCTTCATCCTAAATGGATATTCACTTAATTTTGCTTTGTAAAAAATCTAAAAATTTTGCTTTTTGCTCTACATACTTGGGATGAACTTTAGCTTCATCCCATTTTTGTTTAAATACTCGTGCAGCAGCTGCTTTGACGGGATCCTCTTTTTGTCTTGGAAGCTCTTCGCGTCCATGTGCACCACTTAATCCTTTTTTATCATTAGGGACTGGACCCTCATATTTTTTACCACCTTTATGGTTGGCATAGCGACGTGCACGTGTAAAACCCATCTGCAAAAATTTACGTGCCATATCTGCACCGACAAAATCTTCAGCGTCTAAATACTCTTCAAAAAGTTGCCAAATTTTGGTGCTGCTTTCGATGGCTTTTTCTTCATTAGCAAATCGCCAATAAGGCAAAATTTCAGATTTATAAGGCTCTACGAGTAATACACCTTGTTCACCACGTCCAATTCTATAAAGTTCAGGGTGTTCGCGAAAATTTATCTTTTTAAAATCTAAACTGTAATCAAAACTATTGGAATGAACGCGTGATACACGCTTAGGTGTGGGGATGGATTTATTATTCATATTCACTCCATTACAACCTTACTCTATTTCAAGCTTAAGCTAAAAAAGTAGCCCCAGTTGGGGCTACTTTTTATTTTGTCTTTTTGCTGGTGGATTTGGCTTTGGTCGTCTTGGTTCTTTCTCCCTTAGACTTGCTTGCCTTAGCATCCGTTTTCTTTGCTGTTGAAGATTTTTTTGTTGCTTTCTTCTCAGCTTTTGGCTTTTCATCTTTAACTTTAGTGCTTGTTTTTGATGTGCTGGCTTTTTTAGGGGCCTCTTTTTTGTCAGCTTTAGATTTCGGCGAACTTTTAGTTGATGCAGATTTTTTAGCTTTCACTTTTTCATCTTTAGTTGCAGCTTCTTTTTAGAAGTGCTGTCCTTAGATTTTTTTTCAGCAGTTTTCTTTGTTGCTTTGTTTGAATCTTTACTCGATGCTTTAGCTGATTTTTTTACTTTATCCTCATTCTTTTTTGCAGTTTTTGCCGTAGTTTTCGCTGTCTTTTTCTCATCTTTTTCAGTTGTCTTTTTTGCGGCTACCATAGTGATCACCCTTAGTTAGTAAAAAAAAGAAAATAGCAATGAATCTAAAGGATTCATCTTGTTTTCAATGTACGGACTAATCTTGAATATGGGGGGTGAAATCATGTTATGAAATGTTTAATTTATGAACAGAAATACATTAAGTAATTGATATCAATTTTATGCTGTAGTTTTGAGTTACAAGTCTTACAGCACGGTTACAAACAATATTTTTAAAAGATATTTTTTCAAAATAAATATTTTGGGCAATTAAACTTCTACAACCACATAGTATTTTTTGACGGCTTCGACAACTTCAAACTTGCCCTGAAACGATGGGGGAATAATGCCCGCATGGCCAGCAGAAACTTCGATATATCCGCCTTGTTGATCATGAATACGTACTAAACCTTCAAGGATTGTAAAAAACTCTTGTTTGTTCGGTGCAAACACAATATTCCATGCACCAACTTCACATTGCCAGATCCCGCAGTCCATATTGGGGTGTACATACAGGCTTGCAGTTTCACGTTTAGGATTGCCCTGAACCAAACGGTCTGGGCGAGGGAAGTCTATGCTGTGTTTGGCTTGCGCTAAACCCTGACCGGCAATATATACATCTGACATGATTCATCCTGAAAATAGTGCTTTGCTATCAAAGCAAACGATTTGCGACATTAAAACATAAATAAAAAAAGCCTCAAGAGCTCGAGGCTTTTTTTATGAGTGCTAACGCTGAATGTTCTATTAATAGCTTTCTGGAACTGCACTTAAAAATTCACGACGTTCTTCTTTATTGGTTTTAAAGTCACCGACAAAAGAAACGGTACGTGTTGTAGACTCTTGTTTACCTACACCACGCATCATCATGCACATGTGAGCTGAATCAATCACCACAGCAACACCACGCGCACCAGTCACTTCAGCCACTGCTTCAGCAATCTGCTGAGTAAGGTTTTCCTGAATTTGTAAGCGACGGGCAAACATTTCTGTAATACGTGCGAATTTTGATAAACCTAAAACATTGCCTTCTGGGAGATAAGCAATATGTACACGGCCATAAAAAGGCAATAAATGGTGCTCACACAATGAATAGAATTCAATATTCTTAACTAAGACCATTTCACGGTTATCGGATGGGAAAACCGCATTGTTGGTCACTTCTTCAAGTGTCTGGCTATAACCAGAAGTAAGATATGAAAAAGCTTTAGCAGCACGCATAGGCGTATCTTTAAGACCCGGGCGATTCAGATCTTCACCAACGGCAGTTAGGATATTTGCGTAGGATTGCTGCATAGACATAAGACGTGTTCACTTACACTGAGAGATTGAACAAGGACGGCATTGTAGCAGAAAACTATTACAATGCCTTCTTTTGGAGTTAAATCCGATTATTGTTTAAACTGTGGGTTTTTTTCTGCACGTTTAAGCAGAACCAGTACAGCACCTGTGCCGCCTTGTTTTTCTGGGGCGCTCACAAATGCCAATACATCACGATGTTGACGTAACCAACTATTTACATAAGTTTTTAAAATTGCTTCTGGACCTTTGCCATGCACAATTTTAATGACGTTTTGATTGTCATCTTTCGCCATTTGAATAATTTGCAGCACGGCAGAACGGGCTTCTTCAACAGTGCAACCGTGTAAGTCGACAGCTTCAAACCAACGTAGATTACCAGCTTTCAAATCTTCAAAAACTTTATGTTGTAAGGTTGCAATGCGATAGCTTAAAGCAGCTTGACTGGCAACAGGGTTGAGCATCGCTTGCGTATCAGAAAGTAATGCATCATCTGTTTCCATAGGACCAATTGCAGCAGCACGTTTAGCCAACGTTTGCGCATCAGGTTTTTTACGACCCACTTTTTCCATTTTTGTAATATTTCCTGCATTCATTTTTTGAACACCTTGCATTTGCTTTTGGAAAAGCGCGAAGTCTTCTTCCTGCTCTTGTTCAACAGTCTTTGGCGTTGGCTCAGGCTGTTTAGCAATCGTTGAGGAATGTGGATTCGTAATTTGCTTTTTAAAAGATTTCAGTAGGTTGTACTGATCTTTTGAAAGCGAAGAATCGTGTTTGCTCATAATGAAAAAACGGGAAATATACAAAAATTTAGTGCAATTATAGCCTTAAATGGCACTGATTTGAACTGGAAAGACTTTATATAAAGAAGATCTCTTAATTCATTACAAGTCCTATTTGGGCTTCAAGTTGAATTAATTAATTTAATAACTTTTTTATTTTTATATTGTTCTGCAAGAGCTAATGCTGATTGTTCTTCATTAAATTTAGAAATACACACGATTTCGGTTGAAGCGCCTTTTTCAAGTAAATAAGAAATTATCTGATATTGATTTAGGTGGATAGCTTTACCTAATGGGGAGCATCTAGTGAAATAATATGTTTGTGGTTCAACTTCATCTACTACAAGTTCATTTATTTTTCTCAGCTTCATTTTTTTGATGAAAGAAATATCTGTGTGCTCGATAGCCGCCATAATTAAGGTGGTATCATAAAATTCATTGTTTTCACCAAAATTTAAATATTCAAGATACAAATTTTTGGCTTTTTCATAATTATCAATATCATTTTTCTGTGTCAGGTTCTTTATAGCATTTTGGAAAAAATCATTCATATCATCAAAATCATTTATTGCTGCATGGAACATGAATATATTTATTAAATATGGCTCATCAGCTAAATTCTTTTTCAATAAATGAGGGGTATCTTTATAAAAAATCTGTTCAAAATGATTTAATTTTTCCATGGAAATAGGGTGAGATTTAATATTGATTGGTTTTGATAAAGAATTTTTATGTCCTTTAGACATAGAAAAAGAGGTTGAATTTTCAATATTCTTGTTTTTAGTATTGATTGAGTAATTAATGACTATTGGTAAGCCTTGATAACTAATGATTTCAATTTGATTATTATTGAAATAATAATTTTTGCCCTTTAGCACGTTAGTATTTATATTTGGAAAAATTTGATTTAGGTCAATCTGCGCAGCAATGATGCCTTCGGGCATAGTGGAAATATTAAAGTAGAGGATATGATTTTGGTCAATATGATACGGTGAGCCAGTATAAAGAGTTATATTTTTTGCCCAACTTATCTGGTGTAGTGAAACCAAGATTAATGAAATGAATAGAAGAGTAGAAGAAATAATCGACTTCATTATTTTTAATTCTCAATTGAATAAAAATTATAAAAAAGATGTGTAATTTTTTTAATATGGATGCAAAGTAGAAAAAGGGTGAGCGAACTCACCCTACATATTTCATTTATATTTTATCAGGCACACCAAACAGCTCCTTAAACGCCTGATCAGGGCGTGGCTGCTTCATAAAACTTTCACCGACCAAGAATGCATGAATATCATGTTCTTGCATCATCGCGACATCAGCAGGTGTTGCAATACCGCTTTCTGTCACCAGCAGGCGAGAAGGTTCAAGTAACTTCTTCAAACGTAATGATGTATTGAGGTCAACATCAAAAGTTTTTAGATTGCGGTTATTGACGCCAAGTAGGCAGTTGTCAGAAAGACGCATTGCACGCTCAAGTTCTTCTTCGTCATGTACTTCAACCAATACGTCGAGATTGTGCTCAAAAGCAGTTTTCGACATTTCTTCGAGTTGTTGATCAGACAAACAAGCCACGATTAATAAAATACAGTCCGCATGTAAAGCGCGTGCTTCAATTACACCATAAGGGTCAATTAAAAAATCTTTACGAAGCGCAGGTAAGTCACAGTTCGTACGTGCAATCTGAATGTTTTCATCGGCACCTTGGAAAAAATCTACATCGGTGAGAACAGACAAACATGCCGCACCAGCATCTTGATACTGCTGCGCAATTTCAGCAGGGTTAAAGTTTTCACGAATGATGCCTTTCGATGGTGATGCCTTTTTAATTTCAGCAATCACCCCCGGACGTTTAGAGCCGAGGTTTTGTGCAAAACCTCGAACAGGTGTAGCTGCTTGAGCTAGCTCTTCGACATCTTTATAGCTACGTTGTTTAAGACGGGCTGCAAATTCTTCTTTTTTACGTTCAACAATTTTACCCAAAATTGTATTGGCGATATCTACCATGATCTGTGTCCTAATCTTAAGCTTCGTATTCTTTTAAAGTTTTAGTAAATTCAGACAAAATGCCCATTTTTTCTAAGGCTTGACCGCCATAGATAATGTCATGTGCTAATGCAACACCTTGTTTATAGCTTTTGGTTAAGCCTGAAACATAAATGCCTGCGCCTGCATTTAGGGCAATCATATTCGCGGCTTTATCACCGAGTGCAGATTTGTTTTTACCTAAAGCATCTTTAATTAATTTTAGACTTTCCGCAGCACTATCTACAGATAGACCTGTTAAGGTTTGCGATTCGATATCTACAGTTTCCGGTTGAATTTCCCATTCAGTGACTTCGCCATCTTTGAGTTCTGCAACATAAGTACTTGATGCAAGGCTAATTTCATCTAAACCATCTTTAGAATGCACCACCAAGACATGTTCTGCACCAAGCTGTTTTAAAACTTCAGCCATAGGACGACATAATTCTGTAGAGAAAACACCAATCACAAAACGTTTTACGCCGGCCGGATTCGTAAGCGGGCCAAGTAGGTTGAAAATACTACGGAAGCCCAATTCTTTACGTGGACCAGCAGCATATTTCATGGCTTTATGATGATTAGGTGCAAAGAGGAAACCCACGCCCATTTCACGAATACAGCGTTCAGTTTGCTGCATGTTAAGGTCAAGGTTAATTCCTGCTTGTTCTAAAAGATCAGAAGAGCCTGATTTTGATGAAACACCACGACCACCATGTTTAGCAATGGTTGCACCTGCTGCTGCAATAACAAAACTAGACGCAGTAGAGACGTTAAATAAGTTTTGACCATCACCACCTGTACCAACGATATCCACCAAATGTGGTAGATCACTGACATCGATTTTGATCGCAAACTCACGCATTACACGTGCTGCGGCAGTGATTTCATCAATACTTTCACCTTTTTGGCGTAAGCCCATCATCAGTGCGCCAATTTGAGCATCGGTTGCTTCACCTTGCATGATGGTGCGCATCACTTCTTCCATTTGAGGTTGAGTGAGTTCAATATTTTTCGTGATGTTATTTAAAGCTTGTTGAATATTCATAATATTTTTTGCACTCGATTATGCGTAAATTTCTAAGAAGTTTTTAAAGATTTGATGGCCATGTTCACTAAGAATCGATTCAGGGTGAAACTGCACGCCTTCGACAGGCAATGTCTTATGTTTGACTCCCATGATTTCTTCCATCGTGCCATCTTCTTCATTGGTCCAGCAGGTCACTTCTAAACATTCTGGCAAAGTCGCTTGATCAATCACCAAAGAGTGATAGCGAGTAGCGGCAAAAGGAGAAGGGAGGTTGCTGAAAATGCCTTGATCGCTGTGATACATGTCAGATAAACGTCCGTGCATCACTTTTTTAGCGCGAATAATATCGCCGCCAAAAGCTTGTCCTATGGCTTGGTGGCCTAAACACACACCCAGTAAAGGAATTTTTCCCGCAAAGTGTTGAATCGCAGGAATTGAAATACCTGCTTCACTTGGCGAACAAGGGCCAGGACCAATGACTAAATACTTCGGTTGCCATCGCTCGATATCTTCCAATGTCACGGCATCGTTACGTACAACTTTTACTTCCTGATTTAACTCGCCAAAATATTGGACGATGTTGTAGGTAAAAGAGTCATAATTGTCGATCATCAAAAGCATGAGCGTATTAACCTTTGAAATTTATGCACTTAAATGTGCTTTGAATAGTCCGAAATGATTCTAAATAGTTGTATATTGACCCAAATATCGTGTGGATATTTTAAATAGAAAAATAGTGAAATATTTAGAATGCAGCCAATCATAGCAAATATTATTCAATTTCTGCTGAACAATTTCGCCAAAGTTCATCGCAACTGAAATCATTTCAATAAATTTTCGACTTATAAATTTGGGATTTAATTTGAACAAGACATTAGGCTGAATTTAAGTGGGTGAAATATGTTCAATTGATATTTTAAAAAGATCTGCTTGATGTCGTTAAAAATAGCAATTCAGGCTCTAGATGGAAAAATATGAACCGTTTTGAAGCAAAATCACCAAAATGGAGCACAATTAATGTTAAGGTAAATTGATTAAAATTAAAACAAAAAGGTTAAATTAACGTCAAAAAATGGATACTTTACGGGCTCAAAAAATCTAAATATCGATCATGAATATAGTGATTACGCTGATTTTTTTCCATCTATAACTAGCTAAGCCATTAGTTTCTATCGTATTTAAATTCGACCTTAAAGCTTTGATAAAATCTCAATGATTTTATCGTTGAAAGCGATTAATCATTTTGGTGCAAAACCAAGTTGCACTATTTTGATACACCTGCGAGAAGTTTTTAAACAAAAGTGATGAAGAGTGGCTGAATATGGTGCATTTACTGTTACACACAGTATAATAGTCGAAAAGCTAGGAGCTAAAATCTTCTATTCTGATAAGGAATTCAATATTTTAGCTTGGCTTTTAAAAGTTGGTACGGTAATTGCTTAATAACTACCAACTACTAACACGCACTTCAGTGTGCACAAAAAAATCATCGGAGCAAAATGAGCATGGCGAACAAGGTCCTTCAACTCATCCAAGAAAGTGGCGCAAAATGGGTCGATTTTCGCTTTACTGATACTAAGGGTAAAGAACAACACGTAACTTACCCAGCAGATTCAATCGACGAAGATACGTTTGAAGATGGCAAAATGTTTGATGGTTCTTCAATTGCTGGTTGGAAAGGCATTGAAGCATCTGACATGATCTTACGTCCAGATGCAGAAACTTGTTTTATCGACCCGTTCTTTGCAGAAGCTACAGTTGTTGTGACTTGTGATGTTATCGAACCTTCAACTGGTCAAGGTTATGAACGTGACCCACGCTCTATTGCTCGCCGTGCGGAAGAATACCTAAAATCAACTGGTATCGGTGATACTGCTTATTTTGGTCCAGAACCAGAATTCTTCGTATTTGACGAAGTAAAATGGGACATCGATATGTCTGGCGCGCGCCACACATTAATCGCTGAAGAAGCTGCTTGGTCTACTGGTAAAGATTACGAAGCTGGTAACTCTGGTCACCGTCCACGTGTGAAAGGTGGTTACTTCCCAGTTCCTCCTGTAGATTCTTCACAAGATATGCGTGCAGATATGTGTGCAAAAATCGAAGACATCATGGGCCCAGGTCGTGTAGAAGTACATCACCACGAAGTTGCATCTTGCCAGCTTGAAATCGGTGTAAGCTTCAACACTATGGTTCGCAAAGCGGACGAAGTTCAACAGTTCAAATATGCTGTTTGGAACGTTGCTCACCAATATGCTAAAACTGCTACATTTATGCCTAAACCAATGGTTGGCGATAACGGTTCTGGTATGCACGTTCACATGTCGATCTCTAAAGACGGCAAGAACTTGTTTGCTGGTGATGAATACGCTGGTCTTTCAGAAATGGCGTTGTACTTCATTGGCGGTGTGATCAAACACGCTCGTTCATTGAACGCAATCACAAACCCATCAACTAACTCGTACAAACGTTTAGTTCCACATTTCGAAGCGCCGATTATGCTTGCTTACTCAGCACGTAACCGTTCAGCTTCTATCCGTATTCCTTATGTTTCTAGCCCTAAAGGCAAACGTATCGAAGCACGTTTCCCAGATCCAATGATGAACCCGTACTTAGGTTTCGCTGCACTTCTTATGGCTGGTCTTGACGGTATTCAAAACAAGATCCACCCAGGTGAAGCTGCTGACAAGAACTTGTACGACCTTCCTCCTGAAGAAGAAGCTAAAATCCCTACAGTGGCTCATAGCTTAGATATGGCGCTTGAAGCTCTTGCAGCTGACCATGATTACCTTCTTAAAGGTGGCGTGTTCACTAAAGAAATGCTTGATGCCTACATCGAACTTAAAACTGAAGAAGTTCGTCGTCTTAACACGACTACTCACCCAGTTGAATTCGACATGTACTACAGCTTGTAATTCTGTACAGAATTTCACTGTAAAAAGACCCGCCTTGTGCGGGTTTTTTTATGGGATGGGTTAAGATAAAGCAAAGAGTTGAATGAATATCTAAACATGGCAAAACCACGTAAAAAACATACCGGTTTTTTCCCTTGGATTGATCCAGCGGATCAGGCAAAGGGATTTAAACTCAACTTCTCAGAAGTGACTTATTTGGAAGTGGGACGGACAGTTGAAGGTTATAAGCAGGCTCAATTTGTCGAGCTGAAAAACCCAGAGCTGGCATTGGAGTTTGAATACCCTGAAAGTTTTTATATTACGACCGAAGGGTTGGTTTTAATAAAAACGCCGCAAGGCAAGTTTGAAGCCATTGCCAAGACAGATAACTTTTAATTCAACACTAAAAAAATTGAACTTAAAAAATGACCTGAAACACAGCAGGTCATTTTTATTGAATGTCTAGCAATTCACCAACCATCATTGCAAACCATGCTGTTTTAAATTATCGATTTCATATGGCGCATCTTCGGCAGGGTAGCGTAAGTTATCGAATCCTTTGGTTTTGGCAATGGACCAAATCACACTCTCTCCCGCAGGGATGTTTTGGCTGCGCTGTGAATATAGTGGGTCTTGTAGGGCGTCTGCTGCTGAAATAAAAGTCCAGCCATGTTGCTGAAAGGCGGTAAGGAGATCTTTTAAAAATGCGGCATTAATAGCATTCACATGTAAAAGTAAAACATGCTGTGGTGAACGATTTATGGTGAGCTGGGCAAGTTGGTCATAATAATCTGCTCGGTGAAGCAGGTGAGCAATATACGCTTGTTTTAGGGGGGCTAATTTGTCCTGATCTTGCTGTTTGGCATAGTCGAGATATTTTTGGTTATAAAACCAGTCACTGGCATCTATACTGACTCCGCCAATGCGGTATTTATGCTGTGCTAGCCATAGATAGACAGCATCACGCTTTTTAGTGCTATTACCTTCTTTTAAAAAAGGATACCGGTAAATACGTGTGTAATTTGGCAGCGTTTTTAGCACTGTATCCGCCTGTTCAATGCTGTGCAGATAATCTTTTAATGTGACATTTTCTTTATTTAGATTTTGGTGCAGTGCACTATGATTGCCAATCAGATGGCCAGATTGTCCCCACGCTTGAATCAGTTGTTTACCTTGATAATCGCCAATTTTAATCAGGCTAGGGAAGACAATAGTTTTGATTTGTTGATCATGCAGATGTTTTAAAATTTGGGCATTGATTTGTTCCGCTTGTGCGTTAAACGCTGGATTTAATCCATCATCAAAACTGAGCGCAATAGATTTTGCTTGAGCCGTGATATTGGCACAAAGTAAAACGAAAAAAATAAAAACATATAGCGGCTTATATGGAAACATTATGCTTGTGTAATTTGGTGGTTATCCACGACATCATACTGGGTAAGTGAGGTTTGTGTTGATTACATATGTAATGAAGTGCTTAAGCTGTTTTAGTTTTGCTCATTTTACTGAAAACAAGCTATTGGTCATGAAAAACGATGTTGAGTTGGTTACACTAAGGATTCGCTATACTCAGCAAATGGTTAAAGGGAAATGAAATATGCAGCGTCAAGCATGCGAAATGCGGGATAAAAGAATGTCTCCTGAATTAAGAACATGGTTGTATGCTTCGGGTTCATTAACCCAACAATTAACAGATTTTGCCCAAGGTGTATTTAAAGTTGAGCCGAGTATTGAGCAATTTCAACGTATGACGCTTCAAGATGCACGGTGGCTACAAATGCCAATACAGCACACAGCTTGGGTACGTGAAAGTTATTTATATGGCTGTGAAGCTGAGCCGTGGGTCAAGGCAAAAAGTATATTTCCAATCCTCAGTATACAAGGCCGTGCGCGGATTTTTCGGCATATTGGTAAAAAACCCATCGGACATTTTTTATTTCAACGGACCAATCCGAAGTGTGAGCGGCGTGTATTGTGGCTAGACGATGGTTGGACACGTCAGAGCTGTTATACTTGGCATGGTTGTAAATTTATAGTTCAGGAAACTTTTTTAGCGAGTTTTGAGCAATATTTGCAGAAATAACATTACCAGATGAAGGACAGTCATGGCCGTGGTGCAACAGATTACTTGGCAGCAGCGTTTAGAAGCTTATTACTATTTATGTCGCTTCGATAAGCCAATTGGCACGGAACTGGTTTTTTGGCCAACCATGTGGGCACTGTGGATTGCCAATCAAGGAACACCGCAATTCAGTATTTTGATTCCCATGATTTTGGGCACGATATTTATGCGTGCAGCAGGTTGTGCGATTAATGACTTTGCTGACCGTAAAGTCGATGGTGCTGTGGAAAGAACCAAGCATCGTCCTTTAGCCACTGGAGTGATTAGTGCTAAAGAAGCCATATATGTGTTCTTGATCTTGGTGCTTGCTAGCGCATGTATGTTGTTCTTTTTACCGATAGAAACTTTTTATTGGTCCTTTGGGGCATTGTTTTTAGCGTTCATTTATCCCTTTATGAAACGCTACACGCATCTGCCACAAGTATTTTTAGGTGCGGCATTTTCATGGTCGATTCCTATGGCTTATACCGCTGTGGGGCAAACACCTGATTTGACTTGCTGGTTATTGTACTTTGGTAATTTGGCGTGGACCGTTGCGTATGACACACAATATGCCATTACTGACCGTGAATATGATTTGAAAATTGGCGTGAAATCAACTGCGATTTTATTTGGTAAATACGATATTGAAATCATTTCATTATTGCAGGTGCTTAGTATTGTATTGATTGCTATTGCGCTGTATTTAGAAGATCTCTTGATGCCATTCGGTTTGGTCGCGTTATTGGCTGTGGCTGCCGATTTTATTTACCAGTGGACTAAAACCAAAGGCCGTGATCCGCAGTTATGTTTTTGGGCGTTTCGCCATAACCGTTGGGTAGGGTTTATGATTTTTATTGGAATTTTTATGGCATTGGCTCTTTAATGTCATTGATCTGAAACTTTTTAAAATGAACTAAAGCATCCTATTCGGGTGCTTTTTTTTATGCATTAATAAAAAGGCATGTAGTTTCATGTTTAAAGAATAATGATTAAAAAGGATATTTTATGAAACGTTCAAAAATAGCATTAGCTTTGACAGTTGCAGTTTCTATGCTGTCTTTAACCGCGTGTAATGACGATGATAATGACTCATCATCTTCGAATCAAAAATCAACATTTGTGTCTGAAGCAAATTATGCTTTCAATACAGTAGACAATACATCGTCCATTAAAGTCATGACCTATAACATGACAAATGTACAGGGGAAAGCAGCGACTGCAACAGCCTTGGTGTTATTTCCAAAAGCTACACAACCTAAAGATGGGTATCGCGTTGTGGTGTGGGAGCATGGGACAGTCGGAGCAGGAGATGAGTGTGCGCCAAGTAAAAATCTAATTCATCCACGTTTTAAAATTCTAGCTAACACGCTTATGGCGGCAGGTTATGTAATTGTGGCGCCAGACTATGAAGGCTTAGGAACCAAAGGAGTTCATCCATACCTTAATTTATCAAGTGCGGCAAATTCGGCGCTTACTGCAGTTAAAGCGGCAAAAGAACATTATGGTAAGCAACTCAATGGTCAGTGGATGTCGATTGGTCAATCGCAAGGTGGTCATGCATCCTTAGGCACGGCGGAATTTGCGAATACCGATACTAACTATAAAGGTGCAGTAGCAGCCGCACCTGCGTCGAGTTTAGGCACGATTATTAAGATCTATTTAGATCCAAAACTAAATGTTGATGCAAACGGTCAACCTAAACCCCATGGATTGAATAGATTGGATGAACAGTTGGCACAAGTGCGTTATGCACTTAGTATGGGGCAGCTTTCGGAGGTTCAAGCACAAGCGTTAATTAATCAAATTGCAGATGGCTATGCTGAGCTTTTGGCATATGCTGCATTGACCAGTTCAGGTATTAAAGCCTATGAGCCAAATTATGATTTAAAAAATATTTTTACTGCTGATGCTGGTGTTATTGCAGAAAAAGCCTATGGACGTACAGGGGATGACGGTGCATGTTTAAGTTATGCTGATCCAAATGGCGCAAATGGTTTGCAAGAACAGTTTAAAGCAGCTGTGATTGAATTCTTAAAGGATCCAACGCATACGGTTTCACAGTATGGAATTGATTTGAATAAAATCGATACCGATCCTGTTGTTCAGAAATTTTTAAATGATAATCAACCAGCGACAAATGCAAGCGCTGATAAAGTGATTAAAGCGCCTGTGTATATTATTCAAGGTGCAAATGATCAGGCAGTTATTCCTGTGGTTACGCAAGCGCTATTTGCAAATATGAAAACACAAGCGAAGAAGTATTTCCCAGATGCAAATTATGCTGAAGGTTATCAATTAGACGTTGTGCCAAATGCAAGTCATACACAGGCAATTATCTGTAGAAATGCGCAAGCGGTCGAATTTATTCAAGCTAAAATGTCTGCAGGTACAGGTATTGTCTTAACCAATGAGCAAAAAGATGCAAGCCAAAGTCCACATTGTAAGGGGGTAGCTGCTTCAAGCTAAGTTTTTTCAATAATAAAAAAAGGAGCATGTCTCCTTTTTTTGCATATTGGATTATTAATCATTCAATCCGTGAAAATGAGGGGGTACAGTTAGTTCGAGCAAAGAATGTTATGAAGACTTGAGCGAATTTTGTTTTTTGCTATATTGGGCGTCGAATTATTTATGTAAATGAAAGAATCGTTATGTCTGAAGTAAAGCCAAAACCCAATACCAAAAAGATGATCATTTTGATGGCACTTGGGTTATTGATTCCTATATTTTTGGTCAGTATGGCTTTTCTTGCAGTCAATAGTGATGCCAAAAACCAAGAAAAATATAAGCAACAACAAGCTGAAATGATTGAGCGTATTAAAGCAAAAGAAGCACAAGATGAGGCTTTGGCTGCTGAGGCTGACCAAGCAGTATCAGAAGTGCTGGCAGCTCAAGAGTCAAATGCTCAATAAAATTCTGCTTACGTTATGGATGTGAATGCAATGCGCATTCACCCAATGTTTGATTGTACTTTACGTATTTAACAACTATTTATTTACATCATGCCTGAGCGTGTGAACTGTTGGAATACTGGTGTAGCGGATTACACGGTAGCCAGCTTCTTCAAGCATTGCATCACGTTCAGCATCTTCTTGCTCTTTGCCTATATGACTGGGGTCATCCAGTTCGATAATCACAAGCACATTATAAGTTTGGTCAAGTATGACAAAATCAGTGACTTTTCGATTAAATCTATTTCTGATTTTGTAATTTTGAGTGGTGATCAGTGCGCTAAAAGCCACTTGGGCTAAAATGTGGTAGTTCGGAAATGCTTCATTTAAACGATGAAACATCTTACTTTCAAAGGCAGTGATTACACGACGTGGGAAAAACTTTTGTTTGCTTCTAAACAGTCTCGGAAAGACTAAGCAGACAAGGGCAAAAGTTGCCAAGCAACCAATAATAAAAAATGTAAACTGACTGAGATTTGGCACGAAATAAACTACATATATGAAAAAAGCCCACGTCATGATGCGTGGGCTTTTTAGAATTTGGCTCTCCAACCTGGGCTCGAACCAGGGACCTGCGGATTAACAGTCCGTCGCTCTACCGACTGAGCTATTGGAGAATCTGCACGCATTCTATGGGGCAAATGCAGTGAGGTCAAGTCAGAATTGCAAAAAATAAGGAAATTTAGGCTGAATGTATTAAATATAAACACCTTTAATATAAAGCGTTTTTAAAACTTAAGCTCTGACTATTCTTTAATGTGGTCGGAGAGCTAAGTGAATAGCTTAGGTCATAGAGCAAGTTATACTTATCTTAAAACAAAAGTCAGAGCATAAAAAAGCCCACGACATAATGCGTGGGCTTTTAGAATTTGGCTCTCCAACCTGGGCTCGAACCAGGGACCTGCGGATTAACAGTCCGTCGCTCTACCGACTGAGCTATTGGAGAATCTGAAACGGATTCTAAAGATGTATGGCAGGGTGGTCAAGCCTGATTTAAATAAAATACAGAAAAATCAAATTAAGTGTTTTAAAAATAGCCGAATCAGATAATTTGGTACATATACAGATACTTTTAGGAAAGCAAAAACAAAAAAAGTAGGTATGCTTTGTTAAATATCAGGCAATAAAAAACCCACTTCGTAATGAGTGGGTTTTTTAGAATCTGGCTCTTCCACCTGGGCTCGAACCAGGGACCTGCGGATTAACAGTCCGTCGCTCTACCGACTGAGCTATGGAAGAATAGATGGCTCTCCAACCTGGGCTCGAACCAGGGACCTGCGGATTAACAGTCCGTCGCTCTACCGACTGAGCTATTGGAGAATCTGATGCGCATTTTAGGGATGAATTTTAAAGTGGTCAAGCAGATTTGATGAAATGACTATTTGAATGTTTTTTTATTGTTCAAGTCTAGAAATTTTTTCTTAAATAGCGGTTATTTTTGAAGTTTTTTATATCATCTAGGTTGCTGATTTGCTTTATCGTCAAATTTTGTAGATTTAAATTTTTAAGCGTAGTTATACGTTTCTCTTGATCTAAAGGAATTATAATTTGGAATAATAAATATATTTCTAAAATTTGATGGTTTGCGAAGGTATCTAAATGAAATTTAGAAAAAGACATAACAGGTTTAATGGTGTTTTGGAGTAGATTAAAAAGATTTTGATTGTGTTTGAATACAATCCTTAATAAATATTCATTACCGACAGGTAATAGTTTGTAGTGACTTTTTGTGTTGTTAATGGATATGCTTTCTATTTGATCATAGTTAAACTGAATTTTCATTATATAAAGTTGAATTATACAATGACTTTCGAAAAATCTAATTTGTGGCAGTCCATTTTTGATGATAAGTAAAATTAAGACGAATTCCATAATTGATAATCCAGTCAATATTAGTGCTGAATTAAAGCTATATTTAATAGATTCTTGAACATAAGAGTAACTCACATACTGGATTATAGTGATAAAGATAAACATCACTAATATTTTGGTATATTTTGCTTTTATGATTAGTAATGGCTCTTGATTCATTCTTTTGTGTAATATTGTTTGTTGTGGCAGTATGATATTTAAAGCATAAAAAATCACCCTAAAAGGGTGATTTTTTTACTTTAAAATAAGTTTTAAAACTTATTTTTCAACGCCAGCAGCTTGACCTGCATATTTAGCGTTTGCATAGTCCCAGTTCACTAGGCTTTCTAAGAAAGTAGAGATGTATTTAGGACGAGCGTTACGGAAATCGATGTAGTAAGCATGTTCCCAAACGTCGATAGTCAACACTGCAACTTTACCGTGAGCAAGTGGAGTGTCAGCATTTGAAGTTTTAAGGATAGAAAGGTTACCGTTTACTTCGTCAGCAACTAACCAAGCCCAACCTGAACCGAACTGAGTTGCAGCAGCATTTGCAAATTCTTCAGCGAATTTTTCGTAAGAACCGAAAGCTTCGTCGATTTTAGCTGCTAAAGCGCCAGTAGCTTTACCGCCACCGTTTTTAGCCATACAGTTCCAGTAGAATGTGTGGTTCCATACTTGGGCTGCATTGTTGAAGATACCAGCTTTAGAAGCATCGCCTTTAACAGCAGTGATGATTTCTTCTAAAGTTTTGCCAGCAAGGTCAGTACCTTCAATTGCTTTGTTTAGGTTAACCACATAAGTATTGTGGTGTTTGTCGTGATGGTATTCTAAAGTTTCTTTGCTGATATGAGGAGCAAGATCTTCGTAACCGTAAGGTAACGCTGGTAAAGTAATCGTTGTCATGTTTTCAATTCCTTGCATTTTGCTGGGTTTTGACATTAAGTGCCGTTATTGTAATAGATTCTTGCAGTAAAATGCGCATTGCTTATAAATAACAATACAGAATAAAGCCTGAAAATATACGTATAAGGACTGAGCCAAAGACCAGAACGATTTAAATTAAATCGGGTTGTTTAATTCGAAATAACTATACTCAATATTGAACTGTTCTGAAATAGCTTTTGCGAGTCGTTGTACACCATATCTTTCAGTTGCATGATGTCCGCAGGCATAATAATGCACATTTAATTCTTCAGCTTCGTAAAAAGTACGTTCACTCACTTCACCTGAAATGTATGCATCACAATCTAATGCAGCGGCTTTGCCAATAAAGTCTTGTGCGCCACCCGTACACAAACCAATTTTTTGAATAGAGGGTTTATCTGCCGGTAGGTGAATGACATTAAATCCTAATTTTTCAGAAACAAAGTCTTTAAACGCCGCTGGAGTCATTGCTTGTTTTAAATAACCAACATTACCAATAGGATTGCGCTCAGTAGGATCTAAGGCTTCAATATTCTCTAATTCGAGCAAATCTGCTATCGCTGCATTATTACCTAAAGTAGGGTGACTATCTAAAGGTAAGTGATAACCAACGAGTGAAATATCGTTTTTGATCAGGCTTTTGATGCGTTTGCCACGCATACCTGTGATTGGGTAAGCTTCACCTTTCCAAAAATAACCATGGTGTACCAATAGCAAATCAGCTTTTTCTGCTATCGCGGCTTCAATCGCTGTTTGTGATGCGGTAACTGCACATAAAATTTTATGCACTTCTGCTGAGCCTTCAATTTGCAAGCCGTTGGGAGCATAGTCCTTAAATTCATGTGCTTTGAGTGTGCTGTCACACCACTGAATAATTTCACTTAACTGAGCCATATACTGTCCAAAATCTCAAAGAGATGAATCAAAATTTACGATTGTTTAAATTGTAACTAAAGAATCACAAATCTCTGTATTTATTTTTAATTTTGTTGAAAAGATTACATTACAATACGATATAAATTATTTAGCCATCAATGAATTATAAAATTTAGAGGATATAGACGTGCGTCGGACCTTTACATGGTTACCTTGGGTATTATTAATACTTGTGATCATCGGTTTCTTTACATGGCAACAGGTTCAAAAACCTAAAGCACCCATTGCCCCAGATGGGGTTAAAATGCCTGCAGAAAAGGTTGAGCCCCTCATTGATACGTCGCGTACAGGCGGTGTAGTTTCGTATAGTGCTGCGGTAAAAGTTGCTGCTCCAGCGGTTGTCAATATTTTCACTACGCAAAAAGTGAAACAATTGGATCATCCTTTATTAAATGATCCTGTTTACCGTGAGTTTTTTGGTAATCAACTTCCAGATCAAACCAATCAAAACGAAAATAGTTTAGGTTCAGGTGTGATTGTTCGTCCAGATGGCTATATTTTGACGAATAACCACGTGATCGCACAGGCCGATCAGATCGTTGTGGCTTTACATGATGGTCGTCGTGCTGAAGCGAAAGTTGTGGGTACAGACCCAGATACAGACCTAGCTGTGATTAAGATTGAAATGAGTCAATTACCGGTTTTGCCATTTAAGCTAAGTGGCAATGAAGTCGGTGATGTCGTCCTAGCGATTGGTAACCCTTTTGGCGTGGGTCAGACGGTTACGCAAGGGATTATCTCAGCTACAGGTCGTTCAGATTTGGGAATCAACACTTACGAAGACTTTATTCAAACAGATGCTGCGATCAACCCCGGCAACTCTGGTGGTGCTTTAATTGATGTTGCAGGAAACTTAATTGGTGTAAATACCGCGATCTTCTCGCAGTCAGGTGGCTCTTTGGGGATTGGTTTTGCTATTCCTGCAAAAGTATGTCAACAAGTGCTGAACGCTATTTTAAAAGATGGGCGAGTGGTTCGTGGTTGGTTAGGTATTAGTTTACTTCCAATTAAACAAGAAAATATTTTAGATCCACGTGTGAATGGTGTGATTGTTGCAGATGTCATTCGTAATGGACCTGCAGCACAAGCAGGTTTAAAACGTGGTGATAAAATCATGAAAGTGAATAATGAGCTGATTACCTCGACCTCACATTTAATCAATTACGTTGCACAGCAAGCGCCATTGAGCACTATGCAAATTGATATTGAGCGAGATGGTAAGGCGATGACATTGCCGGTACAAGTAGGAGAGCGTAAACCGCAAACTCAAAACAGTGACTCGCAATATATTCCATTACCACGTTAGTATAGAAAATCCCTCTTCATGAGGGATTTTTTTTGAGTTCCTTTTTTGCACATCGCTTTTAAGTTCATCGTTTGGGCCAAACAATGCGCTTTGAAATTGAAATATCAATTACAAAAATGCATTGCACGCTTTGCTGAATTTGGCTTAATTTATAAGCAATAATAATTAGATAAGCGTATAAGAATATGAGCTTTTTACCCGCAGAATATGCCAAAGTTTTATCCAGTCAAGCCAATTTAGATATCGCCTTATATAAGACACGTTTGGCTTTGCTGATTGAGGAAAATGCCAAACAGGGGAATACCGCCGTATTTACGGTTTTACCCAAGCATTTAGCTTTAGAAGAGATTCGAAATTTATCTGCTGAGCTTACAGAATTGGGATATCAAGTTCGATTTGAAGTGAATGAATTCTTCTATAATTTTAATGTCTACTGGATTTGATTCGGGATTCACTGCATTTAAGGTCCTAAGTTAAAAACAAGATGAAACCCTTTAGAAAACCACAATAATCGTAGTTTTCTAAAGCCGTTTTATAACGCAGTAACTTATTCAGATTTTTGATAGTCATTAATGACTTCAAGTGCCGCACGAAAGGCTTCTTGAGTCGCCGGTGCGCCACAATATGGCAAACTATGAAGTAACACTTCCTGAATTTCTTCTACAGTCGCCCCATTATTTAAAGCACCTCGGACATGACCTTTGAGTTCTGTTGGACTTTTTTGTGCAGTTAAAAATGCAATGGTAATCAGTGAGCGATATTTACGGGGTAAAACGCCTTCACGCTGCCAAGTTGAACCCCATGCATGCTCATTAATCCAATCTTGCAAAGGTTGAGTAAATGGCACGGTATTGTCTTGAGCACGTTTGACGAAACTTTCACCCATAACTTCAGTACGAACTTTTAAGCCATTTTCATAATCTTGTTGTGACATGCAGCAAACCCTCTGTGATGTAATTTTGCAGTACAGCCTATACCTTTGACTCTGCGATACCATTGGCTGATGGTCGTATAAAAAAGCCATCCCATTGTTTAACAGTGGAATGGCTTTTATTTTGAGAAAAATAAAGCTTAAAAGCGATGCAAAAGCTGATTAATAACGCAGGAAGGCTTCTGGTTCATCATCGGTGTTTTGTTGCTTTTTCACTTCTGGTGAAACGGTTAAATGTGGATTGGATAGCTCAAGTTCGTGGATGAGTTGCATATCGAAAACATCTGTGAGCATACTGTCATAGCGTTGAATGTTGTAAGTGCTGAGCTGTTCAGCTTCGGAGGCAGTAATGACTTTTTGTGCAATTGCATCGGCTATATGTGCTTCAAAAGTTAAACCTTTGAATTGACCTTTAGATTCAGCTTTTTTAAATTGGTTCCACAGCGGTTCAATTTTTAACAGTTGTAAAAAGGCATTTTCCATACGACCAGAAACTTCATCTGCTGCAGTGCTGTAATACACGTGCTTTTTCAGTTCTTGGCGGAAAGTATTGTCTAGCATCATTTGAGTGGCAACTTCACGTTTTAAACGGTCTGTCGGTTTAGCAACAACTCGTCCAAACGGAAAGCAGATGATTTTTACTACGCTTGCTGCTAGTCGCATTGGGAAGTTGTCAAATAAGCCATGGAAAGCTTCTTCAACATTGTACAAAGCTTTATCTAATGCAAGTTGCGCATGTAATTGTTCAGCTTCACTTCTTTGACCTTGTTCATAATATTTAAGAATAGCTGTCGCGATAAATAAATAAGAGTGAATGTCTGCAAGTCGTCCAGAGAGCATTTCTTTACGTTTAATATCGCCGGCTAATAGGCCAAGACACATATCTGCAGTCAGCGCGAAATCGGCGCTGAAGCGGTTAATTTTTTTATAGTAGGGGCGGCTAAATTCATCTGCTGAAGCAGGTGAGTCTGATGGGCCACCAGTGAAGGCATAAGCAAAGGCGCGTGCAGTTCGGTTAAAGGTATAGCCTAAGTGCTTAAAGAGCATTTCATTGAATGTATTGAGTGCAGCGTTTTTATCTTCGGCTTGAAGTAATTGCAGCTCTTCAAATAAATATGGATGACAACGCATGGAGCCTTGTCCAAAAATCATCAGAGAGCGACTTAAAATATTGGCGCCTTCGACGGTAATTGATACGGGAATGGCCTGATAATTCAAAGCTAAAAAATTACGAGGTCCCATTTGCACGGCACGTCCACCGACGATGTCCATGCCATGATTCACCACTTTCCGCATGGTTTCAGTGGCATAGTATTTGGCCATTGCAGTCATTACAGCAGGTTTGCCGCCTTGGTTTAAACCACAAGTCACCAAATAGCGAAATGCTTCAAGCATATAAGCATCTGATGCGATATCACTCGAAGCTTCTTGTACACCTTCAAAATTACCTACAGAAATTTTAAACTGCTGACGAACTTTGGCAAATGCACCAACATTTAAATATGCCATTTCTCCAGCTGCCGTTGACAAAGCTGGGAGTGAAATGCCACGACCAACCGCTAAACATTCCATCAGCATACGCCAGCCTTTGCCGGCATTTTCAATCCCTCCAATGATCCAGTCTAAGGGAATAAAGACATCTTTGCCTTCAACTGTACCATTCATAAACGGAGAGCCTGGATTATGACGTGGACCTGTAATGACACCCTCATGACTCGCCGGTAGCAGTGCACAAGTGATGCCATATTCAGTTTTATTTTTATCTCCCAATAATCCATCTGGATCGTATAGTTTAAATGCTAGACCAATGACGGTGGCAATCGGTGCAAGAGTAATCCAGCGTTTAGAGAAATTCATGTTTAAGCCGAGCACTTGTTGTCCCTCAAAGGTGCCATAACAGACAACACCTGTATCTGGAATGGCGCCTGCATCTGAGCCTGCTTCAGGGCTTGTGAGTCCAAAACATGGAATTTCTTCACCTTTTGCAAGGCCAGGGAGATATCGGTCTTTTTGTGCTTCGGTACCATAGTGTAGAAGTAATTCCCCCGGTCCAAGCGAGTTGGGCACCATACAACTGACTGCGGCAGTCAGTGATCGGGATGCAATCTTGCTCATGACACGGCTTTGTGCAAATGAACTAAATTCACGGCCCCCGTAAGATTTTGGAATCACCAGTCCTAAGAAGCCATTATCTTTAATGAATTGCCAAGCTTCTGGTGGGAGGTCTTTATGTTTATGGTGAATATCCCACTCGTTGAGCATGGCACAAAGTTGCTCGACTTCATTATCAATGAAGGATTGTTCTTCAGCGCTGAGCTGAGAGTAGGGATAAGCCTCAAATTTTTTCCAATCAGGCGCGCCCATAAATAGCTCTTTTTCCCACCAACTTGTTCCTGCATCTAATGCTTCACGTTCCGTAATACTCATACTCGGCATTGCATTTGCTAAGGTTTTATAGGCAGGTTTGGTGAGCAGATTGAGCCGCAGTGGGTCAATCAACATAACTAAACTTAAAGCAATAAGCGGGATGCCAAGTATTAATGACCATGGGGTTAAAAAGGCGAGTGCAATTGAAACAAATATCAGTGTTATTGCACCTACAGCTCGTGAAAGTTCAAAGAAAAAAACGGCCCAAAGAGCAAAAATAAAGAGTACTGCACTGAGTATAAATAGCATTTGTTATGGCTCCAGTGACAAGGGCCAGAGCGTTATGCGTTTAAAACAGCCTACATGCGTTTAAAAATGATCTCATCTTTTGTCTTTCTGATTTTAAAGTGCATGAGACTGTCAAAATGGCATCACTCGGCTGGTGAGTATGATTGGACAATTGCGCGAATATATTGAAAGCGCAAATAAAGTGTTATCAATAGATTGATTAATAAATAATCACAACACAATCCCTATCGGGCAAAGAAATGTCACATTACGTAAACTTGGATGATTCGATATATTGGATAACGTTTAAGGAACGGACAATTTTCGAAAGATCTTATATTGGGAAACGAATTGGGCTGAGTGTGTGAAAGCCACAAAAAAAGCCCTCAATCAATGAGGGCTTTAATTTGCGATGTTTTAAATCTTTGCGTGATTAAGCTTCAATCGTTTGAACTGCAATTTTCTTTGCAGGATCAGTTTTACGACGTACCGCAGGTACTGGCTCACCATAGTATTGACGGTCAGCAAAGTAGCTTGAACGAACCATTGGTGCAGCCCAAATGTTTTTGAAACCAAGCTTTTGACCATGTGCTGTGTAACGATCAAACTCTTCAGGTGTAACGAAACGATCGATCGGTGCATGTTCTTTAGAGGGCTGTAAGTACTGACCAATGGTGACATAGTCAACATCGTGTGCTTTTAAGTCGTCTAATAACGCGATCACTTCTTCTTCAGTTTCACCAATACCGACCATCAAACCACATTTTGTTGGAACATCTGGGCAGTATTCTTTAAACATTTTTAATAAGTTTAAAGAGTGTTGGTAGTCAGAACCCGGACGCATTGCTTTATACAAACGTGGCACGGTTTCAATGTTGTGGTTAAAGACATCAGGTGGACACTCCGTCATAATACGAAGGGCAACATCCATACGACCACGGAAGTCAGGAACTAGAATTTCCAAAAGTGTTTTTGGACTCAAGTCACGAGCTTCTTTAATACAGTCAACAAAGTGCTGTGCGCCGCCATCAACTAGGTCATCACGGTCGACCGACGTAATTACGGCATATTTCAAACCAAGATTGGCAATGGTTTCTGCCATGTGACGTGGTTCATCTGGGTCAAGAGCATTGGGACGACCATGCGCAACGTCGCAGAATGGGCAACGACGAGTACAGATATCGCCCATAATCATAAAGGTTGCAGTACCGCCACCGAAACATTCAGGTAAGTTCGGGCAAGCCGCTTCTTCACACACGGTATGTAATTTTTGTGCGCGTAAAGTTGTTTTAATACGTTGAACTTCATCAGGGGCAGCCATTTTGACCCGAATCCAGTCAGGCTTACGAGGCGTTTCAACCGTTGGCACGACCTTCACAGGTATGCGAGCGACTTTTTCTGCGCCACGAAGTTTTACACCCTGTACAGGTTTACGGTTCTCAGACATATTCAACTTTTCCACTGTTTTTGACAAGGAGATATTCAAAAAATTAGCTCGATCATTATAGCGGACTTGAGCTTAAATAGGGGGAAAACGATATTCATATAATAAATGTGGTTATCACATAATATATGTGAGCTAAATATCCAAAAAAGTTAGGATATACGTCATAATACAGCCTAGATTAAAGAATATTTGTAAAGGAGCGTTGAATGCCACGTAAGAAAGAGGTCGTTAGTGGAACTTTCGTGAAATACGATGCGGTAGTTCTGGGTTCTGGCCCTGCGGGTGAAGGCGCTGCAATGAAACTTGCTAAATCAGGTAAGCGAGTTGCTATTGTAGATATGCGTGAACAGCTTGGTGGTAACTGTACCCATGTAGGAACAATTCCAAGTAAAGCATTACGTCAGACCGTTTCAAGCATTTTACGTTACCAACGTGACCCTATGTTCCAAAAAGTCGGTGAATGGAAACAGTTCACGATGAAACAGGTGTTACGTAATGCGCATAAAGTGATTCAACAACAAGTTGAAACGCATTCACGTTTTTATGACCGTAATAAAATTGATATTTTCCACGGCCGTGCGTATATCCAAGATCAAAACACTGTTTTGATTTTTAGCAATGAAGGTATGACGGAAACTTTAGTATTCCAGCAATTAGTGATTGCAACAGGTTCACGTCCTTACCGTCCAGCTGCTTTAGACTTTAATCATCCTCGCGTATTTGATTCAGACAAAATTTTGGATCTGGATTATTCAATCCAAAAAATCATCATTTATGGTGCTGGTGTGATTGGTTGTGAATATGCGTCTATCTTTATTGGTTTAGACCATAAAGTAGACTTGATCAATACACAGCACAAATTACTCAGCTATTTAGACGATGAAATCTCAGATGCATTGTCATATCGTTTACGTGAGCAGGGTGTACTGATTCGCCACAACGAGCAGATTGATCATCTTGAAACACATGATGATCACGTGGTTCTTCACTTGCAAAGTGGTAAGAAAATTAAAGCCGATGCGATTTTGTGGTGTAACGGCCGTTCTGGTAACACAGATGGTTTAGGCCTAGAAAATGTAGGCATCAAACCAAACAGCCGTGGTCAATTAACCGTGAATGATCAATATCAAACTGAAGTAGAGAATATCTTTGCTGCGGGCGATGTAATCGGTTGGCCTTCACTTGCATCTGCTGCATATGACCAAGGTCGTTGTGCTGGTTCTAACATGAGCGGTGAAGAAGGAATTGCACCTGTAACGGATATTCCTACAGGTATTTATACAATTCCTGAAATTTCTTCGATTGGTAAAACTGAACAACAGTTAACGGAAGAAAAAATTCCGTATGAAGTGGGTCAGGCATCTTTCCGTCATTTGGCACGTGCGCAAATTACAGGTGACACCGTGGGCGAGCTTAAAATCTTGTTCCATCGTGATACTTTAGAAATTTTAGGTGTTCATTGCTTCGGTAATAATGCTGCGGAAATTATTCACATTGGTCAGGCCGTGATGAACAGCCCGAACAATACGATTAAATATTTCGTAGAAACCACATTTAACTATCCGACTATGGCGGAAGCGTACCGTGTTGCAACATTGAATGGTATGAACCGTTTATTCTAAGGTTAAATTGAACTTAGAATGTACAATGAAAGACCCGTAAGTTTCGGCTTGCGGGTTTTTTTATAGTTAGGATAAAGTGTATGCAAAATATACATTCAATCCACTTATAATCATCAGCATTTCCAACTCATTTTAGGTAGCTTATGACGATCCGTTCAGTGACCATTCAAGGTTTTCGATCTATTCATCATATGAATCTGACCTTATCGCGTCTGAATATTGTCAGTGGTCCGAATGGTTGTGGTAAATCCAATCTATATAAAGCTGTACGTCTCCTGCATGAAGCTGCAAATGGCCAATTATCCCAAGCTATTGCAAATGAGGGCGGGATTCAAAAAATCATGTGGGCAGGTGGTCACCGTGCGGGTGATCGATCGAAAGACCCTAAGCGCATGAAGCTTGCAGTGGAGATGGAGCATTATGAATATCAACTTGAAATAGGTTTTCCTGAACCGCTCATCACCTTGTTTGCACTCGATCCTTTGGTCAAAGTAGAAGGGATTTGGTTAAGCGGCTATCAACGTCGAAAAATGAGTGAGTTGTTGGAAAGAACCAACCAAGCGGCATTTCTTAAAAATGTTGATGAAGAACGGATTGCTTATCCGATGGCATTAACACCAGAAGAGTCGGTGTTTGGACAATTGTCCGATCCACACTTATATCCCGAAGTTTCACAAGTGCGTGAGACCATGAAAAACTGGCGTTTTTATCATGAGTTTTCTGTCAGTGGAAATTCACCGATCCGTGTCCCACAGGTGGGCATTCGTTCGCCAGTTTTAGCGCATGATGGTACAAATTTAGCTGCGGCTTTTGAAACCTTGCGTGAGCGTGGTAACAGTGAAACCTTGTTTGAAGTACTAGAAAAAGCCTTTCCGCAGACCCAATTTTATGTGCAGGAAATGGGTGGGCGCTTTCAAATGATGATGCAAAAGCAAGGGATCTTAAGACCTTTGGAAAGTGCCGAATTTTCAGATGGGACTTTACGGTTTTTGTGTTTAGCTGTGGCTTTATTGAGTCCAAGACCCCCAAATTTTATGGCACTGAATGAGCCAGAAAATAGCTTACATCCCGATTTATTACCTGCCTTGGCGATGCTGATTGCCGAAGCAAGTCGCTATACGCAGCTTTGGTTGACCACACATTCCAATGAACTGGTTGAAATGATCAAACAGTATAGTGATGTGCAGCATTATCAACTGGATCAGGTCGAGGGGAAAACTGTGGTCAAGGGCGCAAGCTTAATCGATGAGGATTAATTTACTCCTTGAGTTCTAGTTTTTTTTGCTTAAGTTTAAAAAGGCAGAAAAGTTAAAAAAGCGTAATAGCCGATAAAACTGCTTATTAAGCTGAACCAAACTGGCAGTTTGCTGCGAAGTAAAGCAATAACGACGGCAACAAATATAAAGTCTGTCCATTGAATGATGTATTTTTGGCTCATTTGAAATAGTAGACACAGTAATAAACCAACGACAGCCGCATTGATTATTTTTAAGGTGCCAAAAAGCATCGGGTATTTCATCAATTTATTCCAATAGGGCAATAAGCCAAACAATAATAAAAATGATGGTAAAAATATCGCTAACGTCGCGAGTGCGGCATTCAAGATTGGCACATCGGTCATGGGTAAAAGTGTGCCGAGATAGGCGGCGAAACTAAACAAAGGTCCCGGCATGAGTTGTGCAAGGGCATAGCCTAAGTCAAAATTTTCATTACTGATCAGTCCTGTAGAGACAAAGTCCTGATGTAAAAATGGCAAAATAATATGTCCACCACCAAAGACGAGGGATGCTGTGCGGTAGAAGCTTTCTAAGCTGAAAGCCAATATATTGCTATGTTGTATATCGAAGAATGGCAGAACGAAAAAAGGGCTGATAAAGGCGAGAAGCCATAGCCAAGAGGTGCAAGTATTTTCATGTGCATTCCGGCTAAAATTGTCATGTTTGGGTGGAAATGTTTCGGCGATATTTGGCTTTTGGCTGTGTAATTGATTTGACGATAAAACTAAACCGATAATTGCAGCGCATAAAATCACCAAAACTTGATTTAAAGAAAATTGAAAGAAATAAATAAAAAATGCAGCTAAAAGCATGACTAGATACTGAAATTTTGTTTTACAGAAGCTTCGCATCATTTGCCAAAATGCCCATGCAACAACGGCTAGTACAATTAACTGAATAACATGAAAGAATAAAGTTGAGAGTTGATTACTGAGTTTTATACTTAAAGTGGCCGCGGCACACATCAGCAGGGCTGAAGGTAAAGTAAATCCTAACCATGCAAAACAAGCACCTTGATAGCGGTTGAGTTGAAATCCAATTGCCATGCCGAGCTGGCTACTTGTTGGGCCTGGAAGGACTTGAGCCAAGGCAAGCAAATGCGCATATTCATGCTCTGTTATCCATTTTTCTTGTTTCACAAAATATTGAAAAAACAACACCAAATGTGCCGCAGGTCCACCAAATGCAATACACCCTAATCTTAAAAAGGTGAGAAAGATGACAAGGTTTCGTTGTGGTTTGGACTGGCTCATGCGTTACCAATATTTAAAATCAAAAGTAAGGTTATGAATTTCTAAAGGATAAAATTATTAAAGTTAAAAGATCTTAAAGGCTGATTATTGCAGGAGTATGTAAATCCTGCTTCAAAAATATTTTGAAGTGCTTAGCAGGGAAAAAGATAATTGGACGAAGTGACATAGTGCTGTCCCACATGCACATGGCGTCGGTTTCCGACGCTGATTAGCATCAGCACATACACATAAAAAATTGTCTAAAAATGACTTCTCCAAAATCAGACACCTTATCAGAAATTTTGAGCGCTTTATTGAAGTGGTTGATGAGTGGCATTGCATCGTTACTTTCAATCATGGCATTTGCAGATGATCAGCTACCGGCTACACAAGCATTAGCAAGTTATACAGATCAAAACAGTTGGCAGGACATTCAGCACTATCTACCCAAAGAATACCATTTAGACGAAACGCAGCGCCCTAAAGAAGAGTGGTGGAACTGGCAAGGTCATACTGTTCACTTAGATACTTATCGGAATCCACAGGCAAAAGTGAAGGTGATTCTGTTTCATGGTGTGGGAACAAATGGTCGACAAATGTCGATGATTTTGGGTCATCCTTTGGCACAACGTGGCTATGAAACTATCGCTATTGATATGCCCGGTTATGGCCTCACCCAAGTCAAAAAGGGCTCAAAAATTCGTTATGATGATTGGGTTCAAGCAGGTAATGACCTCATTGAAGCCGAGCTACAAAAAGATCATCGTCCTATCGTTTTGTATGGGCTTAGTGCAGGTGGTATGTTGACCTATCACGTGGCGGCAAAAAATAAAAAGGTGAAAGGTATCGTCGGTATGACCTTTCTAGACACTTCAAATAAAACTGTGCGTGATCAAGTCTCTTTGAATAAATTTATGAGCCGCGTGGGCAGCCCACTGGCTCATGTGACAGCACATACACCATTTTCAGCATTGCCAATGCCGATGCGTTGGGTAAGTAAAATGCATCGCTTGGTGAATAATGATGCGGCATTGCAGATCTTTTTAAAAGATAAAACGTCAGCTGGGAATAGCGTATCGGTTAAATTTCTAGATTCTTATTTATATTATAAGAATGACACGCCACCGGAGCAGTTTGATGTCTGCCCAATTTTACTCACGCAGCCTGAGCAAGACCGCTGGACACCTTTGGCTTTAAGTCAGCCATTTTTAGCACAGATTAAGCAAGTTCCAGTCGATGTCGTTATGTTGAAAAACGCAGGACATTATCCTTTGGAACAGCCGGGACTCGATCAAATGGTCAATGCAATCGATACGTTTTATCAAAAAGTCACGCAATAATCTGTTGAAAGCGTGATGCGTAATTCATACCAACATAGATATAAAAAAACCGCCAGAAGGCGGTTTTTTTATTGGGACTTTATCGTGGAAATATTTAAGCAAAATGACCATGTTGAAAATCATAAAATGCCTGACGTATTTCGTCTTCAGTATTCATAACGAATGGTCCATGTGCCGCAATTGGTTCATTTAAAGCTTCGCCACTTAAAATAAGCAGTTTGGTTGCTTCAAAAGATTTAAGTTTCAATGACGATACTTGGTCACTGACATATAAAGTCTGTTTCGCATCAAAGCGTTGACCTTCAATTTCGATCGCGCCACTTAATACAAAAATCATGTTATTCCACTGTGGGTTGAATGAAAATTCCTGTTCAGCATTTGCATTCAAGCGCACATCCAACACATTCATCGGGCTAAAGGTTTCAGCTGCGCCCAATGTGTCTTCAAATTGGCCAGCAATGACGCGTACCACGCCTGCATTTTGTGCAAGTTTAACTTCAGCAATATTGGCTGTAGTCAGTTCTTGATAGCGAGGTTCAGTCATTTTGGCATGACTAGGTAAATTGACCCAAAGTTGTACCATGTCTAAATTTCCGCCTGTTTTGGCAAAATCTTTAGAATGGTGTTCTTCATGCATAATGCCTCGACCTGCGGTCATCCATTGCACTTCGTCTTTGGCAATGCTGCCGTGATTTCCTTTAGAGTCAAAATGCTCCAATTCTCCTTCATAAACAATGGTCACTGTTTCAAAGCCACGATGTGGATGTGACCCAACACCACGTTGATGATGACTTGGAGAGAAATGATATTGGCCGGTATAGCCCATAACGAGGAATGGACTGGTTTGATTGCCCATTTCTTGCATAGGCAGCATAGAGTTTGTTGGGAAGCCATCGCCCACCCAAGTACTACGATCACTATGATAAACACGTTTGATTGAATTCATAATTCAGCCCTCAATATATTGCTTCTGAGATCTATTATTGAGGTATAGTGAGGGAATGACAGGGCGAAAAACTCAACAGATTATTCTAAAAATGAAACAATCATGCAAAATTTAAATGACTATTACTACTTCGTGCAAGTGGTGAAATACCAAGGTTATACCAAAGCCAGTGAAGCATTGGGTATTACAAAATCTAAGCTATCACGCCGTATCACAGAATTAGAGACCCGTTTGGGTGTACGTCTGATTCAGCGGAATACGCGAAAATTTACAGTAACTGAAATAGGACAACAGTTCTATTTGCATTGCTTAAAAATTTTAGAGGAAGTCAGCGAAACGGAAAACTTTGTGCTCAGTACGTTGAATAACCAACTCTGTGGCCAGATTAAAATCTCTTGTCCTGTGGCTTTGGTGGAAATGCCTGTTGCAAAAATGGTCACCGATTTTATGCAGCAATATCCTGAGGTCAGTGTGCATCTGATGGCGACTAATCATCGGGTTGATGTGATTGAGGAAGGGGTAGATTTAGCCATTCGTGTGCGCAATATGCCTTTAATGGATAGTGATTTGATCGTTCGAGATTTAGATGCATGGGATCATGTTTTGGTGGCATCGCCACAACTTTTCTCAGAGCGTGAAATGCCACAGCAATTGGCTGAGATTCAAAATTTTCCGTGTATTGGTTTTGATCGGCCTAAACATTTTTGGGATTTTCGACATCGTGAAAAAAGTGAAACCCAACAAATTGAATTTCATCCACGCTTAAGAACTGACAGTTTTAGTGCGATGATTTCTGCTGCTATTTCTGGCGTGGGAATCGCTTCTTTGCCCAAAGTGTTTGTACGTGATGCTTTAAAAAGTGATGAGTTAATTGAGCTATTTCCTGAATGGCAATTGCCGCAAGGGGTCATCCATGTTGCATACGCGACACGACAAGGTATGCTGCCGGGTGTGCGTGCGATGTTAGATCATTTGATTTCAGGCTTTAAGGCTTTGGATATAGATCATCCGTAATTTGAGCAGTGTTTTTATTGTTTTAATATTTTAATTATTTGGGGTTATTGCTCAAACACGGATTTTACAGGGTTATTTATTTTTTATTGTTGGCATGAAGTTCAACATTAGTATGGTCGTCCTCCTGCTAGGCTAATTCGCTTTAATAAGCGGCGTTGGTCTGAAGGGAAAGGGCGGCGTGAGTGTAAAGTGGCTTGGTTATCCCAAAATACAATGTCACCTTCTTCCCATTGATGTTCATATCGAAACTCAGGTTTCAATAAATGTTCACGTAAAGATGCAATCAATTCACTGCCTGACTGATCATCGTAGTGAACCAATTCCACTTCAGATCGTTCATTTAACCACAGACCTTTACGGCCACTTTCTGGATGGGTACGTACAAGCGGATGTGGATAGGCATGTCCAACAATCGGTTGGTCTTTGAAACGATATAGCGGTGTAGCGCCATATCCCGTTGTGCCTTTATTATTTTTGGCACGGACAAATGGGTTATAGGTAATGAGTTGAAGTTGGTCTAAATGTTTTTGTGTCGCTTCATCTAAAGCTTCATAGGCTTTAATGGTGTTATACCATGAGGTTTGTCCACCGTCTTGTGGCAGTTCAATGGCATAGAGTAATGAGCCAAAAGATGGCAGAGGAGTCCACTGATGATCTGCGTGCGCAGCCAATTCACCATGCCCAGTATAGTCACCTTTGCCCACTGCATTGGAAACGGGTACGACGTCTGGCGGTGTACCGGTATCATCTTGTGACGCTAGCACAGGAATATCTGCACCGGGACGGAAGATTGAACCGAAGTAACTTGCAAACGCGAGATACTGTAAATCATCTAGACTTTGATGTTTAAAAATTAAAATCAAGTGTTCTGCCAGCGCTTGTTTTAAACGGTAGATGGTTTCCCCAGACTGTGCTTTACGCGCATCTAAACCATAAACCACAGCCCCCAAAGCTTGGTCATGTTGCGCTTCAATACGAATTTCATTGCCATCTTGAAAATGTTCTGCTTGATGCCAACGCGGAGCATCATGGATGGCTTGTGAAAGTTGAGTTAATGCGGTCATTTTATAAGTTCTCAAATTGTTCTTTATTGAGACTTAATCTATGGAAGAAAGTGTAGGTTGGAAAATTAAAAAATAAGCTAAGTTTATGAAAAAACTTATTATTAATACTAATATGCTGAAAATGCAGCTTTTATTGAATCGTGTAGAAAATAGCTAAAAAACTGCTGTTGTAGTGTTGATAAAACAGCAGTTTGGGTCGGAATTAAGATTTCAATACGTTTTTAATGCGCACAAAACGCTTGGTTAAAGTATTCAAATAATTGAGGTGTTTGGCTCCATAAGCCGATGGATAAAGCCAACAAGGCCAGAATACTGATGGCAATACTGAGTCGGAACCATAATGTTGAATTAGTCATGAATGACACTTTCCTCATTAACCATGAAATGTACCAATACCCCAAAAATACTCAGGACAATCGAAAAAATCCAAATGGCATTATAGTTACCGGTCATATCGTGGTTCACACCACCCAGCCAGCCACCAAAAAATGAACCGACTTGATGTGTAAAGAACACGATACCGCTGAGCATACTTAGATATTTAACGCCAAACATATTGGCCACTATACCGTTGGTGAGCGGTACGGTAGAAAGCCATAGTAGACCCATAATGACGCCAAAAGCATAGATTGTCCATGTACTTAAAGGCAGCAAAAGAAAGGCAATAATGGCAATGCCTCGTAAACCATAAAGCCCCATCAATAACTTTGGTTTGGAATATTTGCCACCGAGCCAACCTGCTGTGTAGGTGCCGACAATATTAAACAGTCCAACGAGCGCGAGGAAAATAGTGCCCGTAGTGGCATTAAAGCCATGATCGATTAAATAACCCGGCAGATGGATGCCAATAAACACCACTTGGAAGCCACAGACAAAGAAACCAAGTGCTAGAAACCAAAAGGGTTTATGCTCCCAAGCCAATTGCAAAATTTGTTTAAATGTCAGAGAGGCTTCATGCGTATTGGTTGCATTTGGTGCAACATACATTGGTGCTTTTAACATCCAAGCTAAAGGAATAATAAGCGCAATTAAAATGGCGCTGACCACCAAAGCCGAAGACCAACCAAATTTTTGCAGTAGCAGTAATGTAGAGGGCAGCATAATGAACTGACCAAAAGAACCTGCGGCACTGGCAATACCCATGGCTAAACTACGTTTGTCTGGATGCGCTGCACGTCCAACTGCCGAAAGCAAAACAGGAAAGGAAGTGGCCGAGAGAGCCAAACCTAGAATTAAACCTGCGCTTAAATTAAGAAGTAAACCGGTAGAGCTGATGGCCATGAGTAATAGCCCGAGGGCATATAATGCACCACCGACGGCGACCACGATCTTACTGCCATATTTATCTGCAAAAGCCCCAGTAATTGGCTGCACAGCACCCCAAATTAAGTTTTGCATGGCAATGGCCAGGCTAAAAACGTTATGTCCCCAACCAAATTCATCACTCATCGGCACGAGATAGAGGCCAAATGCATGACGCACCCCTAAAGACAATGCCAAAATAATAGCACTGCCAATGAGCATGTAAATCAGGGGCTTTGAGAAACGAGTATCAGACATATAGCAGTCTACATTTTTTAAATTTAACCCAATGGTATTCGAATAAACGCAGAGTTGCGATTAAATTTAATTCACCAAACAATAAATTTTTTTTATAGGTAACTATGGATGAATAAAGGAAATTGCCTCAGCATAAATCCAAGAGTGTCTAAATGAGATTGAAAAGATAATTCAAAATAAAAGACCATATATAGCCTAATAAAAAAGACGACCGTAGCCGTCTTTTTTATATTTAGGTTATTTATTAGAAACGCATACCGATACCTGCATACGCAAGGATCGGGTTTACTTCAATATCAGCTTTAGATTTGATCAGTTCGCCGTGTGTGGCATCTGTAACGGTAATGGTTGTTTCATTTTGTAGGTGTGCATAGCTAACAGAACCTACAGCAAACCATTTGTCATTGAAGTCATAGGTGAAGCCAACCGTTGCAACTGGAGCAAATGCATCAGTTGCTTCTAAATCAACTTTTGGATTTGCCTTACTTGGTTTTCCTTCTAAAGAAGCGCCTGCATTACCTTCTTTAATGTTGGCAATCATGTGACCTGCAGCAATCAAATCTTTCTCAATTTGTGGATTCATTTCCAACTCATTGAAGTAAGCATACATCACGCCTAGACCCACATAGGGACGGAATTTATTAACGCCAGTTTTACCGAAGTGATATTGGATTTCTGCAGCCGGAGTCCATGCACGTGCAGAAGCTGCTGCACCATGTGCGCCTAAGTCGGTAATGAAAATATCATTTTCCAGTTCAAGATTTCCAAGTGCGCCGCCTAGTGGTTTCGCAATGGCTGAAAATGGTGCGTAAATTTTTCCTGAGCCTTGTAAATCAACTTTTGGCGGAATACCCGCTTTCATTTCTAGTGATACATTGTCAGTAAAGAAATAGTTGGTCATGATTCCAAGAGTGGTGACGTCATCTGCTTCAAGACCGGTCCCTGGATTGTCCCATTGTTCAAGTCCAGAAATAGTAGCTTTACCACTCATTGCAGCAGGAACGGTAGTCAGTGTATTCAAAGCAACGTCTAACGCAAATGGAACGTCATAACCTTCTCGAATATTATCTTTTACTGTTTGTGATTTAACTTCACCAACATCTGCTTCATAGCCTTCATTGATAGCAGTATTTACACGGAATGGCTGTGCTTTACCTTGTGGCATAACATGTAAAGCACCGACAGAGACAGAAAAACGTTTGAAGCCATCGCCATCTTTTAAACTAAAATATGGTGAGTCTGCATGACTGAGCATAGGTAGGGCAGCCATAGAAGCCGCAATGCACAATACACTTTTTTTCATTTTAAAGGACTCCATGTCCGTAAATTGATAATAATTTTTCTAAGTGCCCATTATTCAAAATTAGTGCGTAAAAAATGTTATAGAAAACAAGAATAAACGTAATAGTCCTGTAACATTCTTGATGATTTGTATTATTTGAAGGCTTTAATTAGGTATTTGTGTAAAAAAATCGAACATTTTTGAAATTTAGAAATGGTTCTATCTATTTGTAAATATTCAATATTTATTGACATAATTGACAGTGTGTTGGTTGATTTGGGTCAATAAAATAGTTTAAAACGACCATATTCAAAGCACTTTTTTGTGCTGTTGTCCTCTATAGATATAAAAATTCATAGCTAATCATTGGGTCTTTATATGTCAATCGGGGCTAATCACTCAAAGCCTTTTACACCAAAACCATTTTTTTTGTACAATAGCGCCAGATTCAATTGAGTTATTCGTATGAGTACGCAAAACCCTCCCAAGAAAAAGGCTTTAGTTAATTTGCCTTTTCCGATTAAAAAAGCTGAAGATAATGCTTCGGATGAAATCTTTGAAGCTATGCGTCCAAAACCTCAGCGTTATGCTGACCGTACTTGGATGCCACCACGCGGTACACGTCGTTCGATGGGTAAGCGTTAAAAGATTTAAATAAAAAAGCCATGGTTCAAACCATGGCTTTTATATTGTAAATTATTGATGTTAATTGCGTATTTCAGACTGAATTCTTCGGTCTTTATTGAGATAATACTTTTTCTTCTGACGGTACATGTCCAGATCTGCACGTTTAAGCATATCTTCCATCCGTTCATTTAGTTCATTGGTGGCACAGCCAATAGAGATACTCATCGGTTGATTAGAATAAAACTGGTTATCGACCAATAACAACTCATTCAAACTTTGTAAGCAGTTTTGCAGCGCTGCATCATCTGCACCGGGTAATAGAATGACAAATTCATCACCGCCAATGCGCGAAGCAGAATAGGGTGTATGCTGAATAAGTTGGTTTAAAATGTTGCCCAGACGTCTGAGGATACTGTCACCAGCATCGTGCCCAATACTGTCATTGAGTTCTTTTAGTCCATTTAAATCAATAAAAATACAAGAAACAGGACGTAATTGATTGCGTTCGAGACGATTGAGTTCTGCGATATAAAATGAACGGTTATAGAGTTTGGTCAGGACGTCATGCTTACCTAAATATTCAAGATAATTTTCAGCCTTTTTACGTGCGGTAATATCAGTCAGCGCAACCTGCACGGTGCTCCAGTCATCGAGATAATCGGGAAATACAGTAAATTGCAGCAAGACATGGCGAATACTGCCATCAAGTGCATAATTTACGACTTCACGTTGATGATGTAGATTGCCATTCCAAAGTTCAATCAATTGTTCTTTAAAGGTTTGCAGCATTTCTTTGGCAAACACTTTATGTACATTTTTGAGTAATATTTCTTTGTTTGGAGCACCAAATAAATCAAGCGTGGCTTGATTGACGTCAACGATCAGTATTTCTTTAATGCACTCTTGTACAAAATCGGGATGAACATCCAAAAAAGTCACAAAGTCTTCGATTTCTAAAGCGCGTAGCTGATCTAATTTGATTTTAATCCGGCTAAAATCTTCGACCCAAAGAGAGGTCGGAGAATAATTAAAACGCGCTTCTGCCAAATGACGACTTTGTTCTTGTAAACGGCAAGCTTCAGTATAAGAGGTGATATCTTCAGTCGTAATTAAGACGGCAGATAAATCCTGCTCATGACTCGGTAGCACGATGCCTTTGAGTTGAATGTCTAGGCGTTGTCCACTGAGCGTATAGTTCACGGCAGAATGGGAAAAATGCGTTTCACCATTCCATAATGTAACCAATTCTCTAATATGTGTTTGACACATCTCCGCCTGAAAAACTAAATCAAGGTTTTGACATAAATGTTCAAAGTCACGTGCTTGATACAGTTCTAACGTTTTTGTATTGACCTGTAAGATTTTTATTTTTCTTGCACATTGCAGAATTCGTGATTCATCTTGTTGAAGAAAAGTGGCGAGATCCTGCACACCTTGCTGACGCCAGAGATCAAATTGTTTTTTGACTTCACTGTAATCTTCAAGCCACATGGCAATGGGGGATAGCTCAAAAAAAGGAGAATCTAGCATGTCTATTTTATGTGCTCGTCATTCTTTATGATAATGTCAGCAAGTAGTATAAGACGAAAAAAATGATATTAAAATAATGTGATATGTAAAATAAGTTTTATTTTTAATGTGACATAGGTCTCTAAAAACCATTAATCAACTGTAGAAAAAAGCCAATATAGACATTGGCTTTTTGGGTGTTTCAAATGTGGTGAAAAGAGCCTTTAGCGGCTGGCTTTACGGGCTTTATTTTCAGGCTTTGGTGCAGCGATTTCACGTTCAGCTTTCCAAACATCGATGAAATCTTTTTCATTGATATTGTACAGTTCAAGTAGGGCTAAAATAACGCCGCCAAACATCATCGGGCCTTCAGAATTACTTTGAAACTCAAATATTTTCCCGTTGAGAGCATGCAAAATATCTTCAATTTCAAAAATACGGTCACGACCATTACTGTCTGTTGGGTACATTTGGGTATTCAGGACAATCTTCGCAAGACTTTTTTCATTATCCGTTAATGCCAACACATCAACCAACTCATCTGTTGAAGGTGCGAAAATAACCGAATCTCGATAAATCGTATGTAAAAGTTTCGAGGTCAGTTTTGGTAATGCTTTTTCAACAAAAGGACGGAAAGAAATCGGAAAAATCACATTGCTTGAAATGCCCTTAAACATCGGGGCAATTTCTTCAACTTTATAGCCAGCGACCCCACAACCGATCGAGGTAATGAAGTATTTAGTTTTCGGATGATTTTTTGTATAGATTTTAAAATCATCGACATAGTGTTGAATTTGCGACAACGGCATTTGTTGTAAATGCTCATTCATGGTTGGAATCGCAAAACTTTGACCTGCCCATCCACGACCAATACCATTCATTGCGCCAAAATGCTCTAGTGCGGTACGCGCTGCACCGCCTGCATGTTGACCTGCCATATTGCTGCCAAAAACAAAAATAGTATCTTCGGGTAGGTTTTTAACAATACTTTCGTCATGATATTGGTAAGTCATAAGTTTGATCTGTGGCGTCCTTTTGTTCATGTTGCAGGTGAAATTTACATAGGTCAAGTATCAATAAGGGATAAATGAACGCTTTATTCCTGAGTTTTTTTAGAGCCAAGAGTTTCCTCAAGAAAAACATGCGAAATCAGGCGAATTATTTTTCAAACATAAGAAAAATCTATGGGGTTATGTTGAATTATAATTTTTCAGTCTGTACACGCCTCTGGTATTTACATAAATTTAGCGTTGTTTTGTGCAACTTTGCCCTCATAATAAAGCCATATAAAACTGTTGAAGAAGAGTGTGATGCAGGAACAGCCTTTTGAACTGGTAACACAATATCAGCCGGCAGGTGATCAGCCTCAAGCGATTGAGAAATTGGTGAAGGGGATTGAAAAAGGAATGCATGATCAGTTGCTCTTAGGGGTAACAGGTTCAGGTAAAACCTATACCATGGCAAATGTGATAGCACGCACGCAACGTCCAACGATTATTATGGCGCATAATAAAACTTTGGCTGCGCAGCTTTATGGCGAGTTTAAAGCCTTCTTTCCGCATAATGCCGTGGAATACTTCGTCAGTTATTATGACTATTATCAACCCGAAGCCTATGTTCCATCTTCAGATACTTTTATTGAAAAAGATTCATCGATTAATGATCATATCGACCAAATGCGTCTTTCGGCAACACGGGCATTATTAGAGCGACGTGATGCAATTATTGTAGCGTCAGTTTCAGCTATTTATGGTCTGGGTGATCCCAATGCTTATATGAGTATGCTTCTGCATATCGTGGAAGGAGACCGTATTAGCCGTGATGATATCATCCGTCGTTTGGTGGAAATGCAATACACCCGAAATGAACTCGAATTTTTACGGGGCACATACCGTATTCGTGGTGAAATTATTGATATTTTTCCTGCTGAATCTGATCAAAATGCCATTCGAATAGAATTATTTGATGATGAAGTTGATTCAGTTCGATGGTTTGATCCATTGACGGGCAGAATGGTCCGTAAAGTGCCACGTATTACGATTTACCCAAAAAGCCATTATGTAACACCTAAAGATAATTTACAGCGTGCAATTGGAACGATTCGTGAAGAACTCGCAGAACGACTAGGATTCTTTCGTGCAAATGATAAATTACTCGAAGCACAGCGTATCGAACAACGTACACGGTATGATTTAGAGATGATGCAGCAGCTTGGCTATACCAACGGTATTGAAAACTATTCACGCCACTTGTCTGGCCGTCCTTCTGGTGAAGCACCTCCGACTTTGTTTGATTATGTACCTGATGATGCTTTATTAATCATTGATGAATCGCACGTTACCGTTCCGCAAATTGGGGCTATGTATAAAGGTGACCGTTCACGTAAAGAAAATTTGGTCAATTACGGTTTTCGTTTACCAAGTGCGCTTGATAATCGCCCAATAAAATTTGAAGAATGGGAGCGGATTATTCCTTCGACGATTTATGTCAGTGCAACGCCTGCACATTATGAAATGGAAAAGTCTGAACAAGTCGTTGAGCAAGTGGTTCGACCCACAGGTTTGGTCGACCCTGAAATTGAAATTCGTCCAGTTTTAACGCAAGTGGATGATGTATTGTCAGAAATTAATAATCGTAAAAACTTAAATGAACGTGTATTGGTTACGACATTAACCAAACGTATGGCAGAAGATTTAACTTCATATTTGAAAGAATATGGCATTAAAGTCGCTTATTTACATTCAGATATTGACACTGTTGAGCGCACTAAAATTATCCATGAATTGCGTTCGGGTGTATACGATGCAATTGTTGGGATTAACTTACTGCGCGAAGGCTTAGATATGCCAGAAGTGTCTCTAGTCGCCATTTTAGATGCAGACAAAGAAGGCTTCTTGCGTTCTGAGCGTTCTTTGATTCAAACCATTGGTCGTGCAGCGCGTAACTTAAACGGTAAAGCGATTTTATATGCAGATCGTATGACTGACTCCATGCAAAAAGCCATTGATGAAACGGATCGGCGTCGTAATTTACAAATCGCCTTTAATCTTGAACATGGCATTACACCACGTAGTGCTGTACGCCAAAACGTTAATGATATTGATACTGGTGAACTGCTGACAGATGATGAAATCGATGAAAAAATTTCAGATCAGGCCAAGGCATTAACTGCAGATGAACGTCATTTGATGTCGGATCCGAAACTTCTGGCAAAACATATGAATAAGTTGGAAAAAGAAATGCTAAAAGCGTCTAAGGAATTACAGTTTGAACAAGCGGCTCGTTTACGCGATGAAATCTTGCGTTTAAAAGCACAGATGATTTCATAATTTTGTTAGACAAGATGCGGAATATTGTTTGAATGACATACATAATTCAGACAAGAAAATGATTTTTAGAGCAATTTTTTCCGCTAGAGTAAAAACACGAGAGAAAGAATTACTTAATTTTTATCGATAATTTTGCAGCGAAATGAGGCATAAAAATGACAACGAATATTCCGAAAGCTGGTTTTAGGCTCGCAAAAATTGCACTTGGTGCAGCAGTGTTAATTGGTTTAGGTGCAGCTACAATGGCCTATGCACAGACGAAACCATTACAGACTGTGGAAAAAGTTGAGCTCGATCGTTATTTAGGTATGTGGTATGAAGTAGCTCGTAAGCCTATGGTTTTTCAAAAAAGCTGTGACCGTGATGTGACTGCGGTTTACACGCTAAATGAAAATGGCAACATTAATGTAAATAATCGCTGTGTATCTAAAGATGGTACCAAGAAGCAATCAATAGGCGAGGCATTTGTACAAAATGCACCGTTTAACTCGAAATTAAAAGTTAGTTTCTTACCAGAAGCCATTCGTTGGTTGCCTGTGGGGCGTGGTGATTATTGGGTACTCAAAGCCGATGAAGACTATCAAACAGTTTTGGTGGGTGAGCCACGTCGTAAATATATGTGGGTTCTTTCTCGTTCGGCTCATCCAGGTCAGGAAGTGATTCAGGAATATTTAAATTATGCGCAATCTGTTGGTTATGATTTATCAGATATTATTCATACCAAGCAGACAGTGAAACCTAAAACCTAAATATTTGAACAAATGCTAAAAAACCATGCCTGTGCATGGTTTTTTATTTGCTAGAATGTCCAGATGAAAAGCTTGATTCATCAAGCAAAATATCAAGATTATGTAGTCATTTGGACTGGAGTGAAAGATGTATAAAGGCGTTGCATTGTCTGTATTGGCATCGGTCACTTTCGGTATTTTGTATTTCTTTACCATCTTTTTAAAACCTCTAGATAGCGAGCAAACTTTTGCATGGCGCATGTTAGCGACCTTACCATTTTTAACCTTATTTATGTGGTGGATGAAAGATTTAAACAAAGTCAGTGAAATTTTTTGGCGTGTGGTCAAGCAACCGATCTTTCTCATTTGGTTAATCATTAGTTCATTTTTATGTACTACACAGCTTTGGTTGTTTTTGTGGGGACCAATTAATGGCCGAGGGCTAGAAGTATCTTTAGGGTATTTTCTATTGCCCTTAGTGATGGTTCTGGTTGGATGTGTACTGTATAAAGAAAAGCTGTCTAAATGGCAGATGGCTGCCGTGGCATTGGCAATTTTAGGGGTCGGCCACGAAATTTGGCGTATTGGCAGTATCGCGTGGGAAACTGTTTATGTCGCTGTGGCTTATCCGATTTATTTCTTTTTACGTCGTACCTTTAAAACCGATCATTTGGGTGGTTTTTGGTGGGATCTTTGCTTAATTTTGCCTGTAGCCTTTTATTTAGGATTTATTCACAGCGATAGTTTAGTGCTGATGTCGTTATTCCCGTATCTGATTTTGGCGGTTTTAGGACTGGGTTTTCTGAGTGCGCTTGGCTTAGGTAGCTATATGTTGGCGAGTCGTTATTTGCCATTTGTGATTTTTGGTTTGTTGAGTTATTTAGAACCCGTGTTGTTAGCTTTTGCATCCATCGCATTGGGGGAGCGAGTAGAAGCCGAAGAATGGCTGACCTATATTCCAATTTGGGGTGCGGTATTGTTATTGGTGATAGAAGGTGTTTTGCATCTGTTTAAACAAAAGCAAAATGAACGTGCGCTAGCAAAAAATGTAAAAGCGTTAAATGATCGAATCGATTCTTAGACTGAAAATGCTGGTACGATAAATTGATCAGTTTACAATTAATGCTTGCTGTTTTTTAATAAAATCTTAAACTTAGAAAACTAAAACACGCCATGATTCAATTTATTGTTTAGGAAGAACAGCATTGAATGATGGTGTACAAAAATATTTATTTTAGATAAAAATAAACTGAAATCGATAAAAGATCGATTAAAGAACCAAGATACAGGAAGCAGTCAGTGGTTGTCCCATTTCATCAAAGCGCTAAACTTTTACAGCTAGAGCCTGTGTTGGATCAGCATTGGCGGAGTATTGTATCTGAAGTATGCACTGATCTTGATCAATCCAATTTAGCACAGATACAGCAGGTGTTATCGCAAAAAGGTATTCGTTGGGAGTCTTCATCACAGTCGTATCAAAGAGATGTACCGATGAATTTGGGCATGCTGATGAAAGTACTAAAATATGATATCATGCGTGAGCATGCACAGTATTTGGCAACACAGCTTGAAGAACTTCGAACATTGACAATGAGTATTCAAGTTGCGCAAAAATTAGAAGAAAACCTACTCTATATCAATAAAATAGATGCAGAAAAAGATTTTGAATTACAGTATGAAAAAAATGTATTACATCAGCATTTCATTTTAAATGCCGCACAAATCATTCGTGAAATGGATTTGATTGCGCCGAGTGATGCACGTCAACTCACTGCTCTGCAAGTTAAAATTTTCTTGATCGAAATTTTCTTAAAGTCACATATGTTAGGGCAAGTTTTTGATGCTTCTATCCCGAAATCATCTGAGGTTTGGCAACATCCGATTTTTAAATATTATTTAAAGCGTGAACAAAAAACGCGATATTTACAAATTGTACAAACATCTGAGTTTATTTATATTTTGTCGCCTGATTTAGATTGGACGACGCAGTATTCAGCAACTCGATTTTTATCTACAAAGCATAATGATGCCTTAGCAGACGAAATTTTTAATGGGGTGGCCATAGATTTAACTACTGCTTTAGAGAATCAGCAGATCGAACAATTAAAATTTCGAGTCTCAAAGTTGGCATCCATTGCAGGTTTTATACATTTAGATCTACAAAATTTAATGCAGCAACTACATACACGGGTAGATAAGCATCTACTTTTAATGCTGCATGTAGAGGATGCTACTCAATTAGCGACGGTTTTATCTGCTTTTGAGCAGCAGTTCAATGCATTGATTTTGAAGCCATTGCATCAGACTGTTCAATATCAACTGAGTGAGCAGATACAGCATGATTTTGTATTTTTCCATAGTATGCAAATATCTCAGAAGCTCATCACGAGTCTAAAAGTCTTGAGTAGTTGCCCGAAGTTTGAGGCAAATTTGGAGTTGAAACGACTGCGCCTTCAACTACAGGCTTGGCAGGTGCTTTTGTTGAAACGGCGGACGCACATTCTTTATGTTCAAAACGAAGATGAGTGGGAGTTTCATCATCAGCAGTCACAGCAAATTTATATGGCGTTGAAGGCGCTCTTGCAGCCGATTGATGATCAACAGAAGATCTTTGCTACAGAAGAAACTGTAGAAAATATGGGTACCCATGGCGCGTATGTTGGATTTTCCAAACGCATGACGAAAACAGGGGATTATGAAAGCCTTGAAGCCGATGCTTTAAAAGCGCAGCAGCAAAAAAAGCGCCAGACTTATATGCAGGTTTTAATGTTGATGAAGGAACATGCGTCACAGCTCGTCAATCTTGATTTTGAACCATGTGAAAATGCCTTAAACGTGCAATCTTTTAGTGATCGGAGATATTTTGCGATTAGTACTGGAGAGAATGGTTTGAATGCACTTCCGAAAATATTAGAGCTGAGTGTAAATTTCTTTGATTTTAATCTGGAAAAGTTTGCTGAGAATCTGAAAAATTAACAGAATTTTAAATATTGATCTGACTTTAAAACTAATGTTAGGCAGTAACATTAGAGGTGTAATTTGATTCAAATAAAAGAACGATACGCGGTAATGTTATCCGCAATTGTCTAAGACAAGGTTACTTCTAATAAAAAATGTTTTTGCGATACTTTGAATGAATTGACGGTAGTGAACGAGTTTTGTGGTGAGGAGCATTGCTCCGCAAGATGGTTTCCTTACGAAACGTTGTTTCTCATTTTGCCAAATGAGAAACAACGTTTCGTAAAAGTACCTCCAGCTGAAAGCTAAACCCTTTATTCAAACCTCAGATGTAAGACTCCGTCGAATATTCTTAAAAATCATTTAAAAATGTGAAATTATTATTACGAGCTTAACATCAGTAAAAATACTATAAATTAAGCAAAATAAAAAACACCACAATTTGAACAATATAAATATTCGTTCATCTTTGAGCTAAATATGCAGAGATCTGGTTGATAAAACTACATTTGAAATTTTGTGACAAAAAACTGCGAAAAAGCAGGTTTTTCAACTTTCGGCTATAAAATCATAATACTAATCATGATTATTTTGAAAACTTATAGTGAATATATAACAAAATAACCTTGTCGAAATCTGCTTTTAGATTCATTAATTTTCAGTTTTCCATTACAATTGTGGGGTTTTGAAATTTATGCTTAGATTTACAATTAATTAGAGGACGTATCTGTGAGCAAAGACACTATCGTTGCCCTACATGCAGAGCACCAAGGTCGCTGGAAAAACCGTGAAGAAATCGCGGAACGTATGATTGCCCTAGTGGGTCAGTTATATCGTGAAAAAAACATCGTAGCTACAGTATACGGTCGTTCTTTAATTAACCGTTCGGTTATCCAAATTCTTAAAGCGCATCGTCGTACTCGCGTACTTGACGTTGAACTTTCAGTTGTGAACACTTTCCCAATTCTTGAAGCTTTGGCGAAAATCGAAAACATCGGTACTGCTGAAATTGATCTTGGCAAACTTGCTGTTGAGTTCAAAGAAAAAGGCGGTGATGTTGACGCATTCGTTGCTGACGCTGTGAAATCACTCGAAGGCAATGCAACTAACGTTGAAAACCGTGATGTTGTACTTTACGGTTTCGGTCGTATTGGTCGTATCCTTGCACGTTTGATGATCAGCCAATCTGGTCTAGGTCGTGGTCTTAACCTTAAAGCAATCGTTGTTCGTAAATCATCTGACGGTGACTTAGAAAAACGTGCGTCTTTATTACGTCGTGATTCTATTCATGGTCCATTCGCAGGTACAATTTCTGTTGATGAAGAAAACGAAGCAATCATTGCTAACGGTAACTTCATCAAAGTGATCTATGCGTCTAACCCATCTGAAGTTGATTACACTGCTTACGGTATTAACAATGCACTTGTAATCGATAACACAGGTAAATGGCGTGATTCTGAAGGTCTTGCACAGCACCTTAAATGCGCTGGCGCTGCACGTGTAATTCTAACTGCACCTGGTAAAGGTGACATGAAGAACGTTGTATACGGTGTGAACCAAGCTGACATCCTTGATGAAGATACAATCATCTCTGCTGCAAGCTGTACAACAAACGCGATCACACCAACACTTAAAGTGTTAAATGACAAGTACACAGTGATCAATGGTCACGTTGAAACAGTTCACTCGTTCACGAATGACCAGAACTTAATCGACAACTACCATAAAGCTGACCGTCGTGGTCGTGCTGCTACTTTAAACATGGTAATCACTGAAACTGGTGCTGCTAAAGCGGTAGCTAAAGCACTTCCAGCGCTTCAAGGTAAATTGACTGGTAACTCAGTACGTGTACCTACTCCAAACGTATCTCTTGCAATTTTGAACCTTACTTTGGGTCAAGATGTTGACCGTGAAGAAGTGAATGAATACATTCGCCAAATTTCAATCAACTCTAACCTTCAAGGTCAAATCGGTTATACAAACTCAACTGAAGTTGTATCGTCTGACTTTATCGGTTCACGTACTGCTGGTGTGTTTGACGCTCAAGCGACAATCGCTTCTGGTAACCGTTTAACTGCTTATGTTTGGTACGATAATGAAGTGGGTTATAGCTGCCAAGTATTGCGTATTGCTGAGCAAATGGGCGGTGTAAGCTATCCAAAAGTTCCTGCTGAAACTAATGCTTAATTAGTTCACGCTGTAAAAAAAGGGCCTCATTTGAGGCTCTTTTTTTATCTAAAGAGTATGGGTTAAAAACTTAAGGCATAGATGACGAATGGATTGATCAAAAACATCAAAAGTTCTTGTTTTTTCTGCCACTGTTAGATGAGTGTAAGTCATTTATAATGAAAAGCTGACTAAAATGTTCAAGTTTTAAGTTAATGAAATTATTAAAGAATTAAATACAAAAAAATTGCAAACTGGTTTGTATAATGTGTTCAAAATGAGACTGTAAAAAATAAAAAGCAAAAGGAATTTAGTTTGCAAGCAAAGCACATGCTCAGTGGATTGGCATTTATTGTGTTTGCTGCGCTCTGTGGTGTACTTATCGCCATTTGGGTGTTTAAGCACTTTAATATTTATATCCCGCTAGAAAATCAGAACGTCAATATTGACCTGCAAGAGCCGTTACAAGCCGAAGTCAAAATTCATAATGCCTTGGATGTGGACGTGACAGGGCGGGTGAATGCTGAAATTCCGATACATGAAAATTTAAATATTCCCTTAACTCAAACGCTGACACCACGGGTGTATTTTGATAATCAAGTCCCGATCAAGACCACGATTCCAGTACGTGAAACTTTGAAAGTGAATCAAAACCTTCCTGTGAATACCAAAGTAAAAGTTAAAGTCATGGGGCAAGATGTGACTTTACCACTCAAAGGTGATATCCCAATTCAATTGGATATTCCAGTGAATATGAATGTGCCTTTGGAGCAAAAAGTACATTTAAAGTTTGATGCACCAGTCAAAACAGTGCTGAAAGAAAACCTACATATTCCACTGAATGCAAATTTAAAAACCAACATTCCTATTGAAGGTAATTTAAATGTTCCAATTAAAACGGCATTAAAAGCGACAGTGGATGTGCAAAATACGTTGCCGGTTCAAATTAAAAAAGGCGAATTAGTCATTCCACTAAAAACAATGCGACTCAACAGAGAGCATGCCAAAACTGAAGCGAAAGCTCAGGAGTAAGCCATGTGGATATTTCAATCGGCGAAGCGCATCATTTTGAGTTTTATCGCAGTTGCGTTATTGGTTGCGGTACTATTTTGGTTGTATTTAAATATTTATGCGTCGATGCAAGTACGTGCAAAAAATGCTGATATTCAATTGTCGCATTCACTACCCACCAAAATTTCCGTTGGTAATTATTTGCAAACGCAGTCTATTGGGACTCTGGATACGCAGATTGCTTTAGATCGGAAGCTGCAACTACCATTAAAGGGAAAATATCTGGCAGATTTGCAGTTTAGTGTAGAGGTTCCGATCTCTGTGGATATTGATTATTCCACCAATATTCAAATTAACCAGACGATGCCGCTTGAGGCGACCACGGATTTGGTGATTAAAAATAAACTCGTGCCGAAATTTCCTTTAAAAATGGACATTCCTGTCAAGTTAGATGTGCCTTTTCATTTGAAAAGAACCTATAACATTCCTATTCGAATTAATTTTAATGGCCCTGTGTATTTTGAGTTTAATGAAAAAGTCGATTTGCATGTGGTACATCAGTTTGCACCACAGCTAAAACTTAATGACCCGATGACCATGCGAAAAATCGCAACCTTTAATGCTACGATGTATAACGCAGAGCGTAATACCAAGGCAAATTTAGATATGAATATGGATTTGCCGATAAAAAATGTACATCCCTAAGCGTAATTCAACTCAAAAAAAAGCCCGAATCAATTCGGGCTTTTTTTAATGGATTGGATCTTATTTTAAAGCGGCTTGAACAGCACTATGTAGAGTAGTGGTTGGGTGTCCAAGTAACTGTTCCAAGTCCTTACGATCACTTTGCATCGCACCGTCAATGCTATTGATATCGGCATCGACGATCACATCTACAAGACCAGCGGGCAAGCCAGCTTGTAATAGGCCTTGTGTGTGTAGTCTTCTGCTGTTAGATTTTGATAGTGGACCTTTTGACCTGAAACTTGCTGTAAGGTTTCAGCAAGCTGTGTCAAGGTGAAACTGTCTGAGCTTGCAAGTTCATAAGTTTTATTCTCATGACCAGCGCTTGTAAGCACTTTTGCAGCTGCTTCAGCATAGTCAGCACGGATCGCTGCATTAATTTTTCCATCCTTTGCTGCACCAAATAAGGTACCTGTTTCCACCACATGCCCAGCAGCAGCAAGATAGTTTTCGACATACCAGTTATTTCGTAAGAAGGTATAGGTTAAACCACTAGCTTGAATCAGACTTTCTGTTTCACGATGCTCTTGAGATAAACCCAATGGTGACGTATCTGCACGTAACAGGCTGGTATAAGCAAGATATGGAACTTTCGCTTCTACTGCAGCATCAATTACGGCTTTGTGTTGTGGAGTACGACGACCAATTTCATTGGCAGAAATAAGTAATAATTTATCGACACCTTGTAGTGCAGGAACCAGTGTATCTGGTTGATCATAGTCAAAATGACGCAGTTCGATGCCTTGAGCTTGTAGGGACGCTGCTTTTTCTGGCGAGCGAACTAAAGCGATGATGTTTTCGGCTGCGGTTTCTTTCAATAAAAATTGAAGGACCAATTGGCCTAGTTGACCTGTTGCACCTGTAATTGCGATTTTCATATTTAAACCCTCTGATTGTTGAATAAATGATCTTGATGGTTGAATCTTAATCTGTTAACTTACTAAATGTAAGTACGTACCAAAAAGTAAGTTAGTGACTTTGAGGAAAGATTTAATGAACACATACGCTACAAGTAAATTATTAGGTCAAGTTTTATCCACGGACTGTCCTTCTCGAGAAATATTGGAACATCTCACCAATAAATGGTCAGTATTAGTTTTGCGTTGTTTGACTGAAGGGCTGCACCGTTTTAGTGAACTTAAGCAGCGGATCGAAGGGGTGAGCGAAAAGATGCTGGCTCAAACGCTGAAAATGCTCGAGCAAGATGGTTTTATTTTACGGACAGTCTATCCAGTCGTGCCACCCAAAGTTGAATATCAACTGACTTTAATGGGCTCGCAGGCTGCAGAAAAGTTAATGCATCTGATTGGTTGGGTTGAACGAACCTTGCCTGAAATTATTGAAGCCAAGGAAAATGCACGTAAATAGCTTTCAGAAATGGGGAGTGAAATTCGTTTGCCATTTATCAAAGGTATTTTGATGATGAGCTAAAGATTTTCGAGCTAGGTGCGGATTTTCCTAAAAATTTGCATCAGCACCAAGATGAATGAAATTTATAGTATTGCTGAATAATATTGTTCGAGAAATTCTTTAAAATATGGCAGAATAAGCGGTTTTAAAGTTTTTAGAGGATTGGCAAACATGCGCTTTGTTGATGAAGCAGTCATTACCGTAGAGGCTGGCGACGGTGGCAATGGCGTAGCCAGTTTTCGCCGTGAAAAATTCGTACCATTTGGTGGTCCAGATGGTGGTGATGGTGGTCGTGGCGGTAACGTATACGTTCAAGCCGACAACGACACAAGTACCCTAGTAGATTATCGTTATACACGTAAATTCCGTGCAGAACGTGCTAAAAATGGTCGTGGAGCGAACTGCTCAGGCCGTGGCGGTGAAGATACCGTATTGCTCGTTCCAGTGGGCACAACAATTGTAGATACAGAATCTGGCGATATCATCGGCGACTTAGTGGCTGACGGTCAGCGTGTGTTAGTGGCAGCAGGTGGTGAAGGTGGTTTGGGTAATACTCACTTCAAATCTTCAACCAACCGTTCTCCACGTAAATGTACACACGGCTCAAAAGGCGAATATCGTGAAATTCGTCTTGAATTAAAAGTACTCGCAGACGTTGGTTTGTTGGGTATGCCAAATGCGGGTAAATCAACCTTTATCCGTGCAGTTTCAGCAGCAAAACCAAAAGTTGCAGATTATCCATTTACCACTATGGTGCCAAACCTAGGTGTGGTTGATGCCGATAGTCACCGTTCATTTGTAATGGCGGATATTCCGGGTCTAATCGAAGGGGCTGCAGAAGGTGCAGGTCTAGGTATTCGATTCCTGAAACACTTGGCGCGTACACGTATTTTATTGCACATCGTAGATGTTCAACCGATTGATGGTTCTGACCCTGCGTATAATGCAAAAGCAATTTTGGAAGAGTTGAAAAAATTCTCCCCAACACTTTCAAAATTACCTGTTGTATTGGTACTCAATAAAGTAGACCAATTGGCGGCTGAAACGCGTGATGAATGGTGTGATCACATTCTCGAAGAGTTGCAGTGGAAAGGCCCTGTATTCAAAACTTCAGGTTTAACGTTTGAAGGTACTAAAGACGTTGTGTACTACCTGATGGATCAAATTGAAGAACAGCGCGAACGCGAAACTGAAGATCCTGAATATGCAGCAGAAGTTAAAGCGTTCCGTGATCAGCTTGAAGCTGAAACACGTGAGCAAACGCTTGCTGCGAAAGAAGCATATCGTGAAATGCGTCGTCAACAACGTCTGGCAGGTCAAGGTGAAGACTTTGATGATGAATTTGAAGACGGTGATGATGAGGCAGAATCGTACTACGTACGTTAATTGCTGAATAAGTGTCAAAGCAAACAAGTCTGAGGACAAGATGATAGAAGTGGTAGATGGGCAACGTCAGCTCAAGGGTTGTAAACGTATCGTTGTTAAAATCGGATCATCACTACTCACAGCAAACGGAAAAGGGTTAGATCTGGATGCAATCTCGCATTGGGCGGGACAAATTGCAGAACTACACAATGCAGGACACGAGATCATTCTTGTGTCTTCCGGTGCTGTAGCTGAAGGGATGGTTCGTATGAATTTGGACAACCGACCCACAGATCTACCCAGTCTACAGGCTTGTGCTGCCATTGGTCAGATGGGCTTAATTCATACTTGGTCAAGCGTTTTAGAACAACGTTCTATTCGTACAGCTCAAGTTTTATTAACCCATGATGATTTGGCTGACCGTCGTCGTTATTTAAACTCTTGTGATGCCTTGCAGCATTTGATTGATTGGCGTGTGATTCCTGTGATCAATGAAAATGACACAGTGTCGACTGACGAAATCCGCTTTGGCGATAACGATACTTTAGCTGCGATGGTGGCTGGACAGGTTCATGCAGACCTCTTGGTGATTCTAACTGACCAAGAAGGTATGTTCGACTCTGACCCTCGTTCGAATCCAGATGCAAAACTGTTCCATACAGTACGTGCAATGGATGAATCATTATTCGATATGGCTGGCGGCGGCGGTAAATTCGGTCGTGGCGGTATGTTGACCAAAGTTCGTGCGGCACGTTTGGCAGCCAAGTCAGGTTGTCCAACAGTCATTGCGAGCGGCGATAGCGACAATGTACTTTCACGTGTGATGGCCGGTGAATTACTCGGTACCTTATTCATTACGGATAATGACCGTGTCACAGCCCATCAACAATGGTTAGCTGCACATTTACAAACAGCTGGTCGTTTAGTGATTGATGATGGCGCAGTCAAAGCCATTCGTGATAATCACCGCAGTTTATTACCTGTAGGCGTGAAAGCGGTTGAAGGGCATTTTGAACGTGGTGATGTGGTGGAATGTGTCGATACACAAGGTCATCGTGTTGCCGTAGGTCGTGTAAACTTCAGTTCACGTTCGGCAGAAATCGTTAAAGGTTTGGCCTCAGATAAAGTTCATCAAGTTTTAGGGGAAGCCCGATCACTTGAAATGATCCATCGCAATCATATGTCGATTTACTAAATTGAAAATCAAAATCCTGCTTCCGAGCGGGATTTTTTATGGCATGCCATTTGAATATAACGATAAAAATAGTAATAAGACGAGAAGAATATGAGCGAAATTCAATATTTAAACCTTCAAGATCTAAAAGATGAGCAGGCTCAACTGTGTGAATTATTGGCCCAATGTGTGCAAGATGGTGCATCACTGGATTTTTTAGCAGAAGAATCTAAGTCGCACTATGATGAATATTGGTCTGCTGTGGCAAAAGATATTCAAAAGCATAAAACCTTTTTGTGGGCGGCGCTACAAAGCGGTGAAATTGTGGGCACAGTACAATTGGTTCGTGCCACCAAAGCCAATGCACTGCATCGTGCTGAGATTGAAAAACTTATGGTGCATCCAAAGGTACGTCAGCAAGGCATTGCTCATCAACTATTCACACTTGCAGAAGATCAAGCAAAACATTTGAACTTGAAATTACTTGTACTTGATACGCGTACAGGCGATGTCTCTGAAAAGCTATATGAAAAATTTAACTTTATAAAAGCTGGGATCATTCCGCAATTTGCATTGAGCCATACAGGTACAATAGATTCAACGACATTATTTTATAAATTATTAGTTGAAGTTGAAACGGATGGATATTTTAGACCAAAACTCCTGCACAGATGCAGGAGTTTTTCATTAAAGGTTCTTTTGATTAACTCGTTTAGAGAGTTCTTCCGCACTTTCAACTCGTTCAGAATAGCGATCTGTGAGGTAGGCAGATTGACCACGTGTGAGTAGGGTAAATTTGTATAATTCCTCCATCACATCGACAATGCGAGTGTAATAGGAGGAAGGTTTCATGCGATCATTTTCATCAAACTCTAAAAATGCTTTCGCAACGGAAGATTGATTTGGAATCGTGATCATCCGCATCCAACGCCCAAGGATGCGCATTTGGTTAACAGCATTAAAAGATTGCGAACCACCACTGACTTGCATTAACGCCAGCGTTTTACCTTGAGTAGCACGAATGGCACCTGCAGCTAAAGGAATCCAATCAATTTGTGCTTTCAATATAGAGCTCATCGCACCATGTCGTTCTGGCGAACACCAAACCATGCCTTCAGACCATGCAAGTAATTCATGTAATTCCTGAACTTTAGGATGGGATGTTTCAGCATCTTCAGGCAGAGGAAGACCTTTAGGATGAAAGATTTTGACTTCTGCACCAAAATGTTCAAGGATTCGACCCGCCTCCAATACCGTTAAACGGCTAAATGAGCGTTCACGGTTAGAGCCATATAGCAGCAGAATGCGTGGCGGATGTTCAAGTGCTTTTGCTTGAACATGTTCAAAACTCGGTGTCTCAAGTAAATCTAGTTGAATATTGGGGAGCTTCATTTTAGTTCTCGTTATACCATTTGCGTTTTAACCATAGCGATACACTCACTAATGCAATTAGCACAGGGACTTCAACCAATGGGCCAATAATCGTGGTAAATGCAATCGGAGATGCGATACCAAAGGTGGCGATGGCAACAGCGAGGGCAAGTTCAAAATTATTACCCGCTGCTGTAAAGGATATGGCAGTGGTTTTGGCGTAGTTATTGCCCATCCATTTGCTCATCAAAAAGCTAATGAAAAACATCACCACAAAGTAGATCGTGAGGGGGATGGCAATACGCAGTACATCCATTGGAAGGCTCACAACATCTGCACCTTTGAGGCTAAACATCACCACAATGGTAAAGAGTAATGCGATTAAACTGATGGGGCTGATCTTAGGTATAAATTGATTTTTATACCAAACCAGACCTTTTTGTTTTACCAATATGGCACGCGTCAGGAAACCGAGCAGGAAGGGAATACCTAAATACACCAATACTGCATGTGTGATGGTCCAAAAGCTGACTTGGATCACTTGTGCTTCTATACCAAAATATGGCGGTAAGAAACTCAAAAAGAACCATGCGTAGGTACTAAAAAATGCAATTTGGAAAATACTGTTAAATGCCACTAAAGCCGCAACGTATTGGTTATCTCCACAAGCGAGATCATTCCAAACCAGAACCATAGCAATACAACGTGCTAAACCAATCAGAATCAAACCGGTCATGTATTCAGGGTAGTGTTGTAAAAAAACGATCGCCAAAATAAACATCAGGCAAGGTGCGATTAACCAGTTTTGAAGTAGTGAAAGGTATAAGGTACGTTTATCTTTAAACACTTCAGGCAGGGCTTTGTAATCCACTTTAGCCAAAGGCGGATACATCATCAGGATTAAACCAATGGCAATCGCAATATTGACATCACCGATATTGAGTTGATTTAAAGCCCTTGAAGCACTTGGAATATACACGCCAATCGCAATGCCTAGCCCCATTGCGATAAAAATCCATAGCGTTAGATTGCGGTCTAGAAATGACAGTTTTGCAGCAGCCATTATTGAATCTCTGAAATTTTTTGGATTTCTTTGTTAAGCTCTTCACGACTTAATTGCTTAAAATCGAGTGCAAATAAAGCATCTAAACGGCGGTTAATATGCGCCACGGTATCAAGAAAAGCTGCAAGTTTTACGTCATCTGCAAGCTCTAAATGGGAAGGGTCTTCTAAACCCCAGTGTGCTTTGATGGCAGAGCCTAAGTAAATTGGGCAAGCTTCTTGAGCTGCAGAACCACAGACAGTAATTACCACATCGGGTTGGTATTGTTCACATGCTGTGATGGTTTTACTCGACAAGCCCTCAGTCGGTAGATTGAGGTTATGTAGGGTTTTTAAGGTAAATGGGTGGACTTGTCCTGAAGGTTTACTGCCTGCGCTATAAGCACGGAAACCTTCAGGGGCACGCTGGTTAAAAAGTACTTCGGATAAAATGCTGCGGCAGCTATTGCCAGTACATAGAAATAAAAAATTCATAGCGTTTCACACAATGTGGTAGTGCCTTTCGGGGAGTTTAAATCGAGGTCTTTAAATCGTTCTTGGTGACGCATGACATCGAGTATTTGTGTACACCAAGTAGGCAGTGCAGGGTGAATGGAGTAATAGACCCATTGACCTTTACGTTGATCACTCAGCACACCTGATGAACGCAGTAATGCCAAATGACGCGAAATTTTAGGTTGGCTCAATTCAAGGGACTCAGTGAGTTCGCAGACGCAGAGTTCACCTTTACAAGCCAACAGCATGATGATGTTCAGACGAGTCTCATCTGCAAGTAATTTGAAAAATTCAGTCTGTTCCATGTTTATCTGTATATATGGATTTGCATATATCTTTGCATGTGAACATATGGATGTCCATATGTATTGTTCAATAAAAATCCCACACTTGGTGGGATTTTTATATTTAGATCAGTTTAAAAGTCGAATGAAGTTTGTAAAAAGAAAGTACGTGGCTGACCAATATATTTACCACCGGTTGTATCTGATGAACGGGTGAAATACTGTTTATCAAATACATTCTTGATGCCAGCGGCAACTTTAACCCCTTGCAGCGAACCGCTAAAGTCATAGCCTGTACGTACAGCGAAAGTTGAATAGCCTGGAATATCGCCCAGTTTACCATTTGCCGTTTCTTCAGTTTGGTAGATGCCAGAATCTTGGTTGCCGGGGGCACGTTGTTTAGATTGTGCATACATGTCGGCATTGATTGACCAAGCATCATATTTATAGCCTAAGCCAAAGTTTGCGACATTTTGTGAGTAGAATGGCAAATCTTTACCTTTAAAGTTACCTGCTTCAGCAACCGCTTTGGTATAGGTGTAATTACCATAGGCTTTTAAGCCTTCGAGATTTTCAGCTAAATGTCCAAAGTCATAGCTAAAACCGGTTTCGATCCCTTTATGACTTGTAGCACCGAGGTCAGTCCAAATGCCATTGTTTGCAGCATCACGTTCTAAAATCAGTTCTTTGTCAAAATCTAGATAAAACGCAGTCAATTCAGCACTCAAACCATTGCCTAAATATTTGGTACCAATTTCATAGTTATTAGACTTTTCAGGATGTAAGCCATCTAAGGTGGTGACCGCTGTAGTGCCTTGTGTTTTTGCTAATTGGTTATATTGCTGTGGACCAAAAGATACACCGGCATTGGCAAAGAAATTCCAATGGTCTGTTGCTTTATACAGGATAGCTAAACTTGGCAAAAATTCATCTGATTGGATCGATGGATGAACAGTATTTTGTAATACGCCATTTTTATAGGCACTAAAACTGTTCTGGGTGTCAATCGATTCAAAACGAACGCCGGGTGTAATATTCCATTTACCCAGTTCTATACGGTTATCAATATAAGCTGCGTGTGCTTTGGTGTCACCCGCACTACGGGTACGTGCAATAAACTGACCAGGTTCAGCATCTGCAGCGTATTCAGTACGGCCTGCGAATTCGGCGCTTTCTTCATCCATATAACGGTAGCCTACAGTCACTTCATTCAGCGTGCTACCTAAGCTATAGCTACGAGAATAACGTGGCTCAATGGCAAAGACTTTATAATCACGCGGTGAAGTATCTAAGCGATGATTGCCATTGGTTAAGGTGGATTCAAGATTGCTGGTACGGAATGAATCGATGTAATAACTTAAAAGTTCAAAGTTGTTCGTGTCATCTTTATGTGTATAACGCAGCGATACATCTGAACGACGGCCAGTGAAAAAATCACGATAATGCGACGTTTGATATGGATTTGCTTCGAATTCAGCAGTGCTTAAACCTTCAGGCATTTCACCTGTACCATCGTAGTGATGTAAATTTAACGCGATTTTATCCTGATCAGTTATGTCATAAGCGGTTTTTAACATGACATCATCAATGTCATTTTTATTGTTCGCTTCACGATAACCATTGCCTTTAGTGCCTGAATAAAGCAGGGCTAAGCCTAAACCATTATCTAATGTTCCACCAACGAACAGACTAGGACTTAATTTTACCTGATCTGTACCTGTTGCATATTCAGAGTTTAAAGCTATAGTTCCTTTAAATGATTCAGGAATGCTACGTGTGGCAAAATTGATAATACCACCGACATTTTGTGGCCCAAAACGGACAGAACCTGCTCCACGGACTACATCAACAGATTCTATATTTCCTAAAGAGACCGGTGCCATAGAAAGCTGTGGTTGTCCATAAGGTGCAAATGACATCGGTATGCCATCGATCAACACGGTTGAACGGGGAGAAAGACGAGAGGTTAATCCTCGAACACCGATATTTAATGAAACATCGCTGCCGCCAGTACCATTATTTTCTTGAACCTGAACACCAGGAACTTGGCGTAACGCATCTTTTAGAGATGTTGCTGCGCTTTCGTTTAAGCGTTTACGGTCAATAATGGTCCGCGCACCGGCATGCTTTTGCACCTTTTTTTCATTGGCGTTTTCCAGCCAGTTACCTTGAGTTTCAATGGTGATGGTCGGTAAAACATTAGCTTGCGCGGTATCTGTATTTTCAGCAGCAGAAGCCATAGTGGCAACCATGCTTATACCTACGGCAATACTCAGCGGTAATAAAGGGAAGTTTTGAAGTTTTGAAGATTTTTTGCTTGAACTATACATAAAAGTGTGAGCAATGGAGAGAGTGCGCGTATCATAATCTTGCGTGTGATAAATTTAAATAAGGATGATTATCATTTAAAACTATGAATTTGACTAAGCTAATAGACTTTTTAATTTAAATAAAGAATAGGTGGATTTTATAATTAAAAAAACCGCGCTAAAGCACGGTTTCTTAAAATGAATTTAATTATTTGAACTGGATAGAGCCATTTGCACTGACCGTGATTTTAGATTCACCACCTGCCATTTCTTGTTCAGGAATAGCATCGGCACTTGCAGCTTTCATCATCGCCATACGCGGAACTGGCTGACCACCATAATTGCTGGTATTTAAATTAATATTAACTAAGTTGTAGCCTGATTTATTCCATGCCTGAGCGAGCGCTTGGGCACGTTGTTGAAAGTTTTTGGATGCTTCAACCATCAGTTCATTTTCAACTTTTTTACGCTGTGCATCTGACACACTAAAGCTGATGGATTGAGTTTGGAAATTTTGTTGTAACTCGCTCACCAATTGGCTAGCTGCTTTAAAGTCTGTACTTTCTAAACGCACTTCGGCACGACCACGCCATTCTTTCAATTTACGACTGTCATTGTCATAAATCGGGTAGGTGCTTTGAGATCCCGTTTCGATTTTTACCGCAGGGTATTTACGGGCTGTGTTCACCGCTTGGGTCATCAATTGGTTGATTTGGGTAGCAAGTTCAGCCGGCTGTTTATTTGATTTTTCAATATATAAAACGGCATACATTTGGTCGTTCGACACTTGGCGAGTAGCATCCGCCTGAATATTCACGATGTTGTAATTGAGTGGGTCAGCTGCTTGAGTTGCTGCTGCCAAACCTAGACCGGATGCTAATAAAACAGTGGATAAGATAATTTTACGCATTGTTATGACCTATTCTTCTTTCAGAATGATTAATTTAGCTTATGCTGTTATCTTAAAAGGGGATTGTGATGGATTAAAGGAAAATCTGTGGTGGGATTGTAAATCTTTCAAGAAAAATAAATGTAGTGCTTGATGAATTATTTATTTAAATAATCAGTACTTAGTTGTTTAAATAATTGATGATTACAATAATCATTCATAAGTTGTAAAAAAGCATAAAATAAAAAGGTTTTCTTTGTTTTGTCACACTGTAAGATGATAATTCAAGATATCCATGGAATAGATCTGTTTTTTCTCTAAATTATCTTTTTATTTGATCATAAAAGTGATTTATTTTCTTGAAAAAGTCTGTATCATCCGCCTCCTAGTTAGCCCATACTCAAAGAGCTTTTAAAGCTAACTAGAAACTCATAAAGCACCGAGTCAAAGGACCGCAAGTCACCCGACTTATTTCTTTCAACCCATATCAGAGATGGTAATTCGATATGAGCGTTTCTTCTGTAAACCCTGCCACTAATTCTACTAACGAATACTATTTGACTCGCCAAAGCCAGATGGAATCCAATGTTCGTAGCTATCCGCGTAAACTTCCACTTGCGATAGCAAAAGCTTTAGGTTGTTGGGTTACTGATGTTGAAGGTACAGAGTACCTCGATTGTTTAGCTGGGGCAGGAACATTGGCATTAGGCCATAATCATCCTGCGGTAATTCAAAGTATCCAAGACACACTTGCAAGTGGCCTCCCATTGCATACTTTGGATTTAACAACGCCTTTAAAAGATGCTTTTACTGAAGCACTACTTGAGCAATTACCTGGTGGTAAAGAAGAGTATTGTCTACAGTTCTGTGGCCCGTCTGGTGCAGATGGTACAGAAGCAGCAATTAAATTAGCAAAAACTTACACTGGTCGTAGTTCAGTAATCAGCTTCTCAGGTGGCTACCATGGTATGACTCACGGTTCTTTAGCAATGACAGGTAACTTGTCTGCTAAAAATGCTGTGAACGGCTTAATGCCGGGTGTTCAATTTATGCCGTATCCGCATGAATACCGTTGCCCATTAGGCATAGGTGGTGAAGCGGGTGTAGACGCATTAACGTATTATTTCGAAAACTTCATTGAAGACGTAGAAAGCGGTGTAACGAAACCTGCAGCTGTAATCTTGGAAGCAATCCAAGGCGAAGGCGGTGTAGTGACTGCACCTGTAAAATGGTTAAAGAAAATCCGCGAAGTGACTGAAAAGCACAACATCGTGTTGATTCTTGATGAAGTACAAGCGGGCTTTGCACGTTCAGGTAAAATGTTTGCCTTTGAACATGCAGGTATTGAGCCAGACGTCATTGTAATGTCTAAAGCGGTAGGTGGTAGCTTACCACTTGCAGTATTGGGCATTAAACGTAAGTTTGACGCATGGCAACCAGCGGGTCACACGGGTACATTCCGTGGTAACCAACTTGCTATGGGTACTGGTCTTGCAACAATCAAAACCATCAAAGAGCAAAATCTTGCGCAAAATGCACAAGAGCGTGGTGACTTCTTACAAGCTGAAATTAAAAAATTAGCGGTAGAATTCCCATGTATCGGCAACGTACGTGGCCGTGGTTTGATGATTGGTGTTGAAATCGTTGATGAACGTCAAAAAGCAGATCACATGGGTTCTTTACCAGGTGATTCTCAATTGGCAGCAGCAATTCAAGCAGCATGTTTCAACAACAAATTGTTGTTAGAAAAAGGTGGTCGTAACGGTACAGTCATTCGTTTACTTTGCCCATTGATTATCAATCAAGCTGAATGTGAAGAAGTGATCGTTCGCTTCAAGAAAGCACTTGCTGAAGCACTTGTTGCAACTCGAGGCGCGTAATAATGGTTGATTTTGCAGAACATCGTAAAGCGTTATTCTGCAATGATGCACAATCCATTGCTGACTACCAGTCAGCAATGGGCGAAGCGGTAAAAGCCGTTTCTGCATGGTTGCAAAATGACAAAATGTACACCGGCGGTAGTATTAAAGAGCTTCGTAGTGCAATTGCATTCAATCCTTCTAAAGAAGGTATGGGTGTACAAAAATCACTAAACCGTATGGTTGAGCTGTTCTTAAACAAAAGCTTAAAAGTACATCACCCACATTCTTTAGCGCATTTGCATTGCCCAACAATGGTAACAAGCCAAATCGCTGAAGTGCTCATTAACGCGACAAACCAATCTATGGACTCATGGGATCAAAGCCCTGCAGGTTCATTGATGGAAGTTCAGTTAATTGACTGGCTTCGCCAAAAAGTTGGTTATGGTGCAGGTCAAGCAGGTGTATTCACCTCTGGCGGTACGCAGTCTAACTTAATGGGTGTTTTGCTTGCACGTGATGCATGTATTGCTAAAAACTGGAAAGACGAAAACGGTAACCCGTGGTCTGTTCAGCGTGATGGCGTACCTGCGGAAGCAATGCGTAACGTAAAAGTGATCTGTTCTGAAAATGCACACTTCTCTGTGCAAAAGAACATGGCCATGATGGGTATGGGTTTCCAATCTGTTGTCACTGTTCCTGTAGATGCAAATGCACGCATGGATATAGACGCGCTTGAGAAAACCATGGCGCACCTTCAAGCTGAAGGTAAAATTGTAGCATGTGTGGTTGCAACTGCGGGTACAACCGATGCAGGCGCAATTGACCCATTGAAAGAAGTTCGTGCAATCACCAATAAATATGGCGCGTGGATGCATATCGACGCAGCATGGGGCGGTGCGTTAATTTTATCAAATGATTACCGTGATATGTTGGATGGCATTGAGCTTTCTGACTCGGTAACGCTTGATTTCCATAAGCATTACTTCCAAACGATTTCATGTGGCGCATTCTTGCTTAAAGATGAAGCGAACTATCGTTTCATGCATTATGAAGCTGAGTACTTAAACTCTGCTTATGATGAAGAGCATGGCGTACCTAACCTAGTATCTAAGTCATTACAAACAACTCGCCGTTTTGACGCGTTGAAATTGTGGATGACTGTTGAAGCACTAGGTGAAGAGCTTTATGGTTCAATGATCGATCACGGTGTTGCTTTAACCCGTGATGTTGCAGCATATATTGATGCAACTGATGGTCTAGAAATGTTGGTTGATCCTCAATTTGCATCTGTATTGTTCCGTGTAATCCCTGAAGGTTACCCAGCAGAATTGTTAGATACATTGAACCAAAACGTAGCAGACGAATTGTTTGCACGTGGTGAAGCGAATATTGGTGTTACTAAAGTAGGTCAGGTTCAATCTTTGAAAATGACGACCTTAAGCCCAGTAGCGACTTTAGACAACGTGAAGAACTTGCTTGCTCTGGTGCTTGCAGAAGCGGATCGTATCAAAGGCCCAATCGCTGACGGTACATATACACCTGCAATTGACTAATTGTCATTTTGTAATTGTAGAAGAAGGGGCTCGTAAGAGCTCCTTTTTTTTTAAATGAAAAGGTGCTTAATTTATTACATTACCACAATTTTTCATTGAATAATGATAGTTTACTGCGTAGGCAGATTGTTACTTTGAGGGATCAAAGTATCTAAAATCCTTCTCAGGTAAAAGGTACATCCATGTGACCATTACCTTATAGTGACATCCCTGTCGCCAGTCGCGATATTCATTGATGTTTATCATTTGATGAATGAGATACCACAATATTTATAACCAATATAAGGCTTGTAAAGGAGTTTCCCTCTCCTTGTAGGAGAGGGTTAGGGTGAGGTGAATGCAATACGATATTGATGTTATGCCGCAAATAATGGACTTAAACCTTTTTTACGCAATAATTTGCGGTACATGCTGGAACTGCGGTCCGCTGGAAAATGCGCTTCGATGCTTAAATCTAAGGGTAAATATTCAGGCTTTTGCGATTCAGAGACTAAACGGTCCTCCTCAAATATTTTCAGGTTAAAGTCATAAGCATCTTCGACAGGTAAGTCTTTGTCATAATTGCGGCAAATGGGAGCAAATAGACGGGTAGAACGAGCAGTCATCGGTGAAGCCGCATTCATAATCACTTGCTTGCTGTTATTTGGAAAATGAATCGTCAGCGTTGCAGTAAACGGCAGATGAATTTCAAAATGGCGCAGCCATTGGAAACCCTTTTGTCCGCGCTGTTCTAAACCAATTTGATAGCGCCCAACACTGCTCCAATAGTCTGCATTAAAGCCAGTTTCTGTTTCGATGGTCGTGTAGTCAGGTACTTCTACATTTGCAGGGGCGCCAAACGTATCGGGATGTACCCATGCAAAATGCGCAACATCAATAAAACCTTCAAGCTGCCGGCCTGCAAAACATTGAAAATCTACCGTTGGACAAACCAATTGTTGAAAATCTGCATCTTCCCAATTGGGCATGCTAGGTATATTGGGTTCAGCTTCAGAATGAGCCGTCAGATTGCACTAGATCAAACCATAGCGCTCTACCGCTGCATAGGTGCGTAAATTAAAGCGCGGTGAAATTTTCTGTTCTGGATATGCAGGAATACGGTTGCAATGACCATGTTCATCAAAGCGTAAGCCATGATATCGGCAGACCACGCCTTGACCATCATTCTTGCCTAAACTTAGGGGTACGCAGCGGTGTGGGCAGGCATCTTTAGCTACAATCAGTTCATCTCCCATTTTATAAATGACGAGCGGCATATCTAAAAGCATGGTGCCATAAGGCTGTTCTGTAATGTCTCGAGTGAGTGCAATCGGATACCAATATTTCGTAAGTAAGTGCCAGTCATGTTCTTCAAAAGTCATATGCACAGGCAAGCCTGGATTAAATGTCGCAATGGCTTTACTGGTTATTTTAGGCTCTGTTTTTATGTAAAGTTGCATATTGAGCTAACTAAAAATGTAATGAAATTTTAATTATTGGAATAACATGGAATAAAAAATCGAACATGCAAATGTGCATCATTCAGAAAAAGAGGACAATTTGAAAAAAGAAAATAAGACAAAATATGACAGTGATATGAATTCTTACGAATATCAAAGTAGAAATATATAAGACCAATACTTTGATAAATTTCATTACGTATTGAAAAATAAAGAATTATATTTAAATCAATGAGCAATCATCAATTATCATAAAAGCGTCATAAAGATGTAACCTAACTGTCATACTCTAAAATCAAAATGCGTATATCGAAAAAGTACAAGACTTTATTAGAAAGTGGCGTACTCCAATAAATGCATCAATAAAGAGAGATGAGAATGCGCTTCAATCATATCGCAATTGCGTTGGCACTTTCAGGGGCAGCTGTTGCAACAACTGCAAATGCAGCTCGTGACACGATCCAAATTGCTGGTTCTTCTACAGTTTTGCCTTATGCAAGTATTGTTGCAGAAGAGTTTGGTAATACATTCCCACAATTTAAAGCACCTGTTGTAGGTTCTGGTGGTACTTCTGGTGGTTTGAAACAATTCTGTAATGGCGTTGGTGATAACACTATCGATATTGCTAATGCATCTCGTAAAATTAAAGACACTGAGCTTGCTGCTTGTAAAAAAGCAGGTGTAAACCAAGTTCTTGAGATTAAAGTAGGTTATGACGGTATCGTGTTTGCATCAAACGCTAAAAAAGCGGCATTCAAACTTCGCCCACAGCACGTATTTGCTGCACTTGCTGCTGAATTACCTTCAAAAGGTAAATTGGTTCCAAACCCATACACACGTTGGAATCAAATCGACCCAACTTTACCAAACGAAGCAATCACTTTAGTTATTCCTGCATCAAATCACGGTACTCGTGAAGTATTCCAAGAGAAAATGGTAGATGCTGGCTGTGAAACTTACCAAGCATTTGCGAAGCTAGATAAAGATGCAAAGAAAAAGGCATGTTCTACATTCCGTAAAGATGGCCGTGTAATTGAAATTGCTGGTGACTATACAGAGACATTGGCACGCTTAAAAACTTCACCTAACGCTGTAGGTGTATTCGGTTTAGGTTTCTATGATCAAAACCGTGACAAATTACGTGTAGCGACAGTAAACAATGTTGCGCCATCTGAGAAAACAATTCTGAATGGTTCTTACCCTGTATCACGTCCATTGTTCTTCTACGTGAAAGGTGAGCATCTTAAATCAATCAAAGGCTTGAAAGAATTTACAGAATTCTTTGTAAGCAAAAAAGTATCTGGTAAAGGTTCTAAGCTTGAAAAAGCAGGTCTGATTTCAATGTCTGACAAAGAACGTGCTGCGGTACTTGCAAACTTTAAAGCTGGTAAAGCAGTTAAATAAAAGTATGGAATTAGCCAATGGCAGGGTCGACCTGCCATTGGTTTTTTTGCAAAGAAACAGTTTTTTCAAGAAGGGCTTTTGAAAAAACAGTGGAGATTACATGAATCTGCTACTTATTGGTGTGTTGCTCGCAATTATTGCAATCGCTTATCAAGTTGGACTGACCAAAAGTCGCAAACTTGCAGGTAAAGGCAATAACTCAGCAATGTTGCATTCACGACCGGGCTATTATGGTGTTTTGGTCGCTTTATGGTGTGGGATTCCCGCTTTTTTAATCTTGATTGTTTGGAACTTGGTTGAACCGAGTATTTTTCAACACGTTATTTTAAATAATGTCCCAGAAAATATTCGTTTAGATTTAGATCCTGCAAGCACAAGCGTAATGGTTGACCGCGTCCAAGCGATTGCTTCTGGTTTTGGAGTAAGTGATACGCCAGCTGCATATGAACTTGCAGCAGCAGAACAGTTACAGAAAATTGAAAACATCGGCTCATATGCAAAATTGGCCGTTGTGATTTGTGCGGCATTGATTGGTTTAGTTATGGCTAAACGCCGCATCGCAGAAAAATATCGTGCACGTAATCAAGTCGAAAAAGTTATTAATATCGCATTGGCACTATGTTCCGGTGTGGCAATCCTGACAACAGTTGGCATTGTGATGTCGATGTTCAGTGAAGCCATGCGTTTCTTTAGTTTTGTCAGTCCACTCGATTTCTTCTTGGGCACTGAATGGAACCCAGGTTTTAGTACATCAGGGAATGCCGAAGGTAGTTATGGTTTGCTGCCACTCCTTTGGGGCACACTCATGGTTAGTGGTATTGCACTACTGGTTGCTGTTCCGGTTGGTCTGATGATTGCGATTTATTTGGCTGAATATGCAAAGCCAAGTTTCCGTGCTTGGGCAAAACCTGCCATAGAAGTTCTCGCAGGTATTCCAACCATCGTTTACGGTGTATTTGCCTTAATGATTATTGGACCCTTTGCAAAACAGCTTGGCGCATATATTGGACTCGATATTAATGCAACCAGTGCTCTAACAGCAGGCTTTGTGATGGGGATTATGATTATCCCATTCGTTTCATCATTATCTGATGACATCATTACTCAAGTTCCTCGCGCGCTTCGTGACGGTTCACTCGGTTTGGGTGCAACAAAATCAGAAACTATTCGCCAAGTAGTGATACCTGCAGCTTTGCCGGGCATTATCGGTGCATTCTTATTGGCAGCATCTCGTGCGATTGGTGAAACCATGATTGTGGTACTTGCAGCAGGGAACAGTCCTTTACTACACATTAATCCGCTCGAAGCAGTGTCTACAGTCACCATTACCATCGTAAACCAATTAACAGGTGATACAGACTTTGCGAGTCCTCAAGCATTGGTTGCTTTTGCACTCGGTTTAACACTGTTTGTGATTACCTTAGGGCTGAATATTGTTGCACTGTACATTGTGCGTAAATACCGTGAGCAATACGAATGAGTACGACGAATACATCAAACATGGATCAAAAATTTGATTCACATGCAGCCGCTGAGCTTCGTGAAAAACGTAAGAAAATCATTGAAAACTCTTTGGCGAAAAGACATCGTAAAGAAAAGACCTTCCGTGTCTTGGGCTTTAGTGCAGTAGTGACTGGTTTATTTTTCGTCGTGCTATTGTTTGGTAGTATTTTAGCCAAAGGTTTACCTGCATTTTGGCAAAGCTCAATGACGGTACCTGTGTTTTTTGATCCAAACATTGTCAAAGTTGGTGCGAAACCAATTCAAAAAGAAGGTGAATCACCTGCACAGTTCCAAGAGCGTTACATTGCTTGGCAAACTGAAATGGGCATGGTGGATTGGGATGCGCTCATCGTAAATGGCATCATAGCAAAAGATCCAGCGATTGCCTCACAACGTGATGATCTCAACAGTTTATATACAAGTTCAGAAGCTTATCGCTTACGTGACATGGTAATGGCAGATCCGTCATTGATTGGTCAAAAACAAGATTTTAAAATCCTTGCAGATGCTAATGTCGATGTCTGGTTGGCTGGTAATATTGACCGCAGCTTGCCTGATGAACAGCAACAATTGAGCCCAGAAGTACGCCAACTTGCAGATAAACTTAAAGCTGATGGTGTTATTACTAACTCATTTAATACTGAAATATTTAAGAATCCAGACTCTCGTAGCTCACCTGCAACTTCAGGTTTAGCTGGGGCGTTTATGGGGTCGTTATTTATGATGCTGATCGTGATCATTATTTCGATTCCAATTGGTGTAGCATCTGCAATTTACTTAGAAGAGTTTGCACCTAAAAACTGGATTACCGATGTTGTCGAAGTCAACATTAACAATCTAGCAGCGGTTCCTTCGATTGTCTTTGGTTTGCTTGGTGCAGCGATCTTTATTGGTTGGATGCATATGCCGCTTTCGGCTCCTGTGGTTGGTGGTTTAGTCTTAAGTTTGATGACTTTGCCAACGGTCATTATTACCACACGTGCTTCACTAAAAGCTGTTCCTCCATCGATCCGCCAAGCCGCTTTAGGTTTGGGTGCATCACGTTTACAAACTGTATTTCACCACGTCTTGCCACTGGCATTACCAGGTATCTTAACCGGTGCCATTATTGGTGTAGCGCAAGCCCTAGGTGAAACTGCTCCATTATTATTGATTGGTATGAGTGCCTTTGTAGCAAGTGTACCAGCCACTCCTTTAGATCAATCCACTGCATTACCTGTACAAATTTTCCTTTGGCAAGGTAATGAGCTACGTAACTTCTTTGAAGGACGTACCGCAGCAGCAATCATTGTACTTCTTGCTCTCATGATCGGCTTAAACAGTTTAGCCATCTGGTTACGTAAGAAATTTGAAGTACGCTGGTAATTGAGGGCATTATATGAATAGCGTCGTTACAACTGAAAAGAATTCCTTATATCAGGATAAGTCCGTGAATCCAGAACAAACACAATTTACCTCTGCTCAGGGCAGCCAAAAACAAACCAATACTGCGTTTGTGTCACAATTCGATACGCAATCTAGCGCGAAAAAAGATGCGAAATCGAGCAATGTGAAAATCAGTACCAATGATGTGCATGTGTACTATGGCGAATCTGAAGCGATCAAAGGCATTGATCTGAACATTTATGAAAATGAAGTGATCGCCTTTATTGGACCGTCTGGTTGTGGTAAGTCAACTTTCCTGCGTACGCTCAACCGTATGAATGACACGATTGATTCTTGTCGTGTGACAGGACAAGTGCTCATGGATAATCAAGACATCTATGATCCAAATCTTGATGTGGTATTACTGCGTGCCCAAGTAGGTATGGTTTTCCAAAAGCCGAACCCATTTCCAAAGTCAATCTTTGATAATGTCGCTTATGGTCCAAAACTGCATGGATTGGCGCGTGACAAATACGACATGGAAGAAATTGTTGAAAATAGTCTGCGTAAAGCAGGTCTTTGGGATGAAGTGAAAGACCGTTTGAGCCAACCGGGTACGGGGCTTTCAGGTGGTCAGCAGCAACGTCTTTGTATTGCGCGAACCATTGCAGTCAGTCCTGAAGTTATTTTGATGGATGAACCCTGTTCAGCACTGGATCCGATTGCAACTGCAAAAGTAGAAGAACTCATCACTGAACTTTCAGCGCAATATACCATTGCGATTGTGACGCACTCGATGCAACAAGCAGCACGTGTATCTGACCGTACCGCATATTTCCATTTGGGTGATTTGATTGAAGTGAATTCCACTGAAAAAGTCTTTACTCAACCGGATCATCAATTGACTGAAGCGTATATTACCGGGCGTTTTGGCTAATCTAGTCTGTCTAAAAAAGAGCCGAAAGGCTCTTTTTTTATGAAGTCAATAATTAGGTCAAAAAGTCTTGATAAAAATAAAATGCTCAATTTGGCTCAATGAGAATTATTTTCAAAAAATAGATTGAATTTTTGTGATGCAACCCACATGTTATACAACATAAATATGAATTAAATGAGTTTCAATTTTATGCTATTTCATAATCCCAAGTTGCCTGCGGAAATTCGTGTAAGTCACTTAAATGCACGTATTAATGAACAACGAAAAAAAATTGCGCAAACCACTGCATCTAAACTTGAGCTGCTGCAACTAAGCCAACAATTATCAAAAGAAGCGCGCGCACGTAAAAAGAATAACCAAAAAATTTATGTGATCGATTTTAATGGTGATACCGCTGCATCGGCGGTGACAAGCCTTCGTGAAGAAATTACCCTAATCTTAGCGACAGCAAAAGCTGGGCGCGACCGCGTAGTTTTACGTTTAGAAAGTCCAGGCGGGATGGTGCATGGCTATGGTCTGGCTGCAGCACAATTGGTACGTTTACGTGATGCTGGATTTAACTTAACCATTTGTGTGGACAAAGTTGCTGCAAGCGGTGGCTATATGATGGCCTGCATTGCAAATGAAATTGTTTCAGCACCATTTGCCGTAGTAGGTTCGATTGGTGTGGTTGCACAAGTGCCGAACTTTAACCGTTTATTGAAAGAAAAACATATCGATTTTGAGTTGTATACTGCGGGTCAGTTCAAACGTACCGTAACGATGTTTGGTGAAAATACTGCTGAAGGTAAAGCCAAATTTGAAGAAGAGTTGCAGCAAACCCATAACTTGTTTAAACACTTTGTTGAAAAATACCGTCCTCAGCTTAATGTCGATAAAGTTGCAACAGGTGAGCATTGGTATGGTCAAGATGCCATTGATCTTAATCTAGTCGATAAGCTCCAAACGTCAGATGAATATCTATTAAGTCTCATGCCACAACATGATGTATATATGATTGAAACCCGCAAAAAGCCAACCCTTGGTGAGAAGTTGGGCTTACAAGCAGCACAAATTGCGGACTCATTGGTGCCTGCTGTCATGTCTAAAGTGTTGGAGTCATTGAGCAAAGCCAATTCGAGTCTCGTGCAGTTGCGTGATCCTAAACTCTAAAATTGTTTTTGTTATGATGTCTTTAAAGCTCACTTCGGTGAGCTTTTTTTTATTCTAAATGACGCTACTTTGAAAATTGCAGCAAGCGCGGCTAATAAACAGCAATCCTTTATAAATACTTTGATAATTTTGATTATCCAAACTTGGCTGAATCTAAAATATTAAAATGGATAGAACCATAGAAACCGCTGTTATTGGCGTAGAATTTAAGGTGAATAATTAAATAAAAATAATTCTGATGAATTTACATCCAGAATGGTTTGTCTGTTCAGCACCAATTTGATAAGGTACTTAACTAATTATTTATTAGATGTTTATTACATAATAACACTGAGGGCGAAATGACAAAAATTGTCGTGATATCAAAGAAAGATCAAACGATTTTAAAAGAAACTCAGGCCACAAAAATACAAATATCTCAACCGTCCGTTATTCAGTTAGAACTCAAGCCAGCCGATATTCAGTCGATCCATCGAGTCGGAAATCAATGTGTGATTACCCTGAAAAATGGTCAAAAAATCGTGATTGATCATTTTTATACAGATGACTTTAGCTCTGATAATTCTTTGGTTTTACATAGTGGGCCAGAGCAATTTGAGCTAGTCGAAATGGATGTCGATGGCAAAACGGTGAGTTATCGTTCAGTGAATGAATTTGCGCAGCCTTTATCTGCATCGACACAGTTAAATCAGGCAACAACACCTGCTCAAGCTACGGAAGTTGCAAGTGAGGATGATGGCTCGCCATCACTACTTAAGGCAGGATTGGCGATCTTGGGTGCAGAAGCGGTATATCTGCTGGCTTTTGACAAAGAAGATGAACAATCCTCTAGCAATGACAAAACAGCGCCAAGTACGCCAACTGGAAGTTTTGATAGTGACGGAAAAGTCGTGTCCGGTAAGGCGGAAGTGGGTGCAACGGTTTATATCGTAGATGCGAAAGGCAATACGATTGGTCAATCTAAAGCAGATGCTGATGGCAACTATAAAATTACTTTAGATGACGCGATTACAGACGGCAATCGCGTGATTTTGTACGCTAAAGACAAGGCGGGAAATAGTTCTCAATCGACGATATTGACGGGTAGTAAAGATACAATTTCGCCGGACGCGGCAAATGCACAAGTGGATGAAAGCGGTAAGTTTGTCTCAGGTTCTGCCGAAGCGGGTGCAAAAGTATATGTTTATGCTGCAGATGGCACAACGCTTTTAGGTGGGCCTGTGACTGCGGCAAGTGATGGCAATTTCTCCATTGCATTAAGTGATACTTTACAAGCAGGTGAGACGGCTAAAGTCATTGTAGAAGATAAAGCTGGCAATAAATCTGAAGTGCAGTTGGTTGAAATGGGCAAAGATACGCTTCGACCTGATCAACCTAAAATTGAAGTGAATAAAGCCGGAACTGAACTGGTTGGTACGGCTGAAGCCAACAGCACCATTCAAATCTTAGATGCAAATTCACAAGTCATTGCTACTACTACGGTAGATGCCAATGGTCAATTTAAACTGACATTGTCCCCAGCACTGTCGGATAGTAATAAGACAACTATTATTGTGGTTGATGCAGCAGGCAATCAATCGGTACCTTTAAATGTCACTGCTGGAACGGATAATACGGCACCCGTCGCGCCAACAGCAACAATCAATACTGATGGTACAGAAGTCTCAGGAAGTGCTGAAATTGGTGCCAAAATTACCATTAAAAACAGTGCGGGAAATACGCTTGGTACTGCAACTGTAGGCGACGATGGTCGCTATACGGTGAAATTAAGCAGCGCAATAACAGATAATAATATTGTCCAAGTGACTGCGACAGATGCGGCTGGCAATAGCTCAAAGAGCACGCAAGTTATTGGGACAAAGGATACTATTGCACCATCTGCTCCGACATTGACGACGGTGTATGATGATCGAGAGACTACAAAGCTCACCATTAAACAGGGGGAGAGCACTCAAGATTCCACCCCTAGTTTTGAAGGTAAAAGTGAGGCCAATGCCACGATTACCATTTATAAAAATGGCATCGCAGTGGCAACCGTCAAAGCAGATACCAGTGGAAAATGGTTGTATACACCAGAGTCTGACTTAGCCGCAGGCAAGTACAGTTATAGTTTTACCCAAACGGATGCGGCAGGAAATACCAGTGCGAAAAGCTCAGCATTTGATTTTACCGTTGAAGCGATGACAGTTGCTAAAGCGAGTTTATTCTTGATGCCATTAGAGCAGGCTTCGGATGAATTACATGATCAAGCATCGCTGTTAATAGATGATAATAATGTATTCGATGTACTTGTGCAGCATAGTGTGTCGAGCTTTGGCTTAAACGAAACAAGCTCTTTTATTTCTGATGATCAAATCGATTTGAACGGCATATTGAGTAATCCTGAACCCAACAATGCTCTTGATGTAATATCTGGTGATTCATCTCATTTAAATGTCTCTACTAATCCTGTATTGGATGTCGCAGCAGTTTCAAATACATCGTTACAAACAGCATGGGGTGCTTTAGATCCATTAGATCAAGCCTTAAATGCGCTACCACTGTATTAATACATCCATTCTTGTATATAGCGATAAAAAAGCACTCGGATGAGTGCTTTTTTTATTTAAGATTGTTTCTGATTGAAATATAAAAGGCCACCAGTGATCATCGCACCAAGTGTTGCAAGCAGCATATCTTTATGTGCATCCCAAATATCACCTTGTTGCCCATTATAATTTTCAGCTTCTTCTGGTGATAAGCCAATGGCAATCAGCCATTCGATCCATTCATAAAATAAACTGGTCGCCATGACGAATTGTACGACCAATAAAAAGAGTGTTCCGGCTTTTAACTGCGGTAGCCAGATTTGAAATATGCGATAAAAGAACGGGTAGAGCAGCAAACCATAGGCAAGATGTACAAGCCGATCATACATATTCCGAGTCCATCCCATGCTTTGGTCAAGGTTGAAACCGAGGAGAGCTTGTGTCCATTCAGAATAAGGCACATAAGAATATAAATAATGGGCACCAATGACATGAATCAGTAAAAAGCCAAGATACAGACAAACTGTTGTGAAAGTTAGCCCTATTTTATAGAGGAAAACGAGCAACACGATCAGCATAAACGCTGTGCCTATTTGATGGAGGATATACGCTTCCATTTCTAAAGGTTGGATACTGGCGATCACAATGGCAAGCGTTAATAACGCAAAAGCTAAGATGTGCTTAAGTTTTAATTTGAAATCAATCATGAAAAGGCAAAGCTCAAAATTTTTATCGGTGTGCAGTGGTTATAATTCGCGGCAAGTATAGCCATAATGCGATGAAAAGTGTTAGTTAGACGGCGCTAGAATTTGTGCATTATTTTTTCAAATGTCTTTAGTTTGCGGCTGGGGATAAGTATTTTTAAAAAGATTGTATTAAACTCAGATGAATATCGATGTTTAAGTATTTGGAAGTAACTATGGCCGTTGTTGAGGCATTTATTGCGACTCAAAATTGTTATTTTAACTATGAGTTTGAAGAACTTAATTTAACAGATGATTTTCCAGAAGAGCTCTCTGTATCTTTGCGCGGCATGATGTTTCGCCATGAAATTCAGTATCCCAATGCCACATATTATGTTTATTATTCAGATGTTTTAACAGGCTGTGAATTACAACGGATGAAAGATGATTGGGCGAAATATTGCCCTGCAGAATAAAATTACTTCTAAATTTTCTCTCTCCTTGTATAAGAGGGTTTGGAGGTGGAAATTCTCATCCTCTTGCGGAGCATGCTCCTCATCTCAAAGAGAGAAGGAGTATATAGGTGGAAACAAAAAACGAGGCATGATGCCTCGTTTTTTTGATCTATCTAAAATCAGATTTTAGAAATAAGATCTTTAATGTTTGCTGCTTGAGTCGATGCATTACCTGTATAAGTCGCAGGTGTCATTTCTGCAAGGCGTGCACGGTCAGCAGCAGGAACAGCTTCAAGCTCATTACCATTTACGAAATCAACCATCATTTCGCGAGTCATTGCTTGACCACGAGTGAGGGCTTTAAGTTTTTCGTATGGTTTTTCAACTGCATAACGACGCATAACAGTTTGAATCGGTTCAGCAAGCACTTCTTGAGCATGGTCGAGGTCTTCTAGAATACGTTGAGCATTCAACTCAAGTTTGCCAATACCTTTAGAACAAGCTTCAAATGCAATCAAGCTTTGTGCAAAACCAACACCCATGTTACGAAGCACAGTTGAGTCAGTTAAGTCACGCTGCCAACGAGATACAGGAAGTTTTTCGCCTAAATGCGCAAGTACTGCATTTGCAATACCTAAGTTACCTTCAGAGTTTTCGAAGTCAATTGGGTTTACTTTATGCGGCATCGTTGAAGAACCAACTTCGCCTTCTTTCAAACGTTGTTTGAAGAAACCAAGTGAGATGTATCCCCAAACGTCACGGTTAAAGTCGATCAAAATCGTATTGAAACGACGTAGCGCATCAAAAAGTTCCGCCATGTAGTCATGTGGTTCGATTTGAGTGGTGTACGGGTTAAATTTTAAGCCTAAAGATTCAACAAATGCTTGTGAATGCGCAGGCCAGTTAATTTCAGGGTAAGCAGAGTAGTGCGCGTTGTAGTTACCTACTGCACCGTTAATTTTACCAAGTAATTCAACTTGTTTGAATTGCTTGATTTGACGTGCAAGGCGGTAAGCCACGTTCGCCATTTCTTTACCCAAAGTTGTTGGGCTTGCAGTTTGACCGTGTGTACGAGACAACATTGGTTGTTCAGCGTGTTGTTCAGCCAAAGCAACGATTGAATCGATGATTTGCTGCATTGCTGCAACTAAAACTTCACGGCCATTTTTAAGCATTAAAGCGTGAGACAAGTTGTTGATGTCTTCAGATGTACATGCAAAGTGAATAAATTCGCCTGCATTTTTAAGCTCATCGATATGTGCGATTTGCTCTTTTAAGAAGTACTCAACTGCTTTTACGTCATGGTTTGTTGTACGTTCAATTTCTTTAATGCGGTTTGCATTGTCTTCAGAGAAATTTGCAACGATTGCGTCAAGTGCAGCATTCGTTTCAGCACTGAATGCTGGAACTTCTGTGATTTCAGGACGGTTCGCAAGCGCTTGTAACCAACGCACTTCAACAGTCACACGAGCATGGATTAAACCAAACTCAGAGAGGAAGGGACGTAGAGCATCACATTTGCTTGCGTAACGTCCATCTAATGGAGAAAGTGCGGTTAAAGCGTTCATAGCGATTCCTTAAATTTTGGAATTAAACGTAAAACAAAAAGCCCGTACTGCATCAGTTAAACCACCTGATACTGTAAACGAGCGAGATCTTGAATATCTTGGAGCAGCTTACGCTTGCTGAAAATCATATCCCATGAGCTACCGCCGAGCTGACGCCATAAATGTGCCATTTGTAAGCCGGTAAATAAGGTGGCGCGAATGCGATTGGTATGAGAGGTGTCTTTAAATGCTTCGGCATTACCACGAACCATAATACGTGGATTAATTTGGCCAGCAGTTTCAATATAGGTTTGCGCTAAATTGGCAATGATACTTGGATGTAAATAATTATTATCGAAAAAGGAAAGCTGTCTTAGGATTTTTTGTTGGGATTGTTCAATGGATTCGACAAATTTGGGATTGCTGTAGACTTTCTTTTCTAACTGCAATAACGCCATCGCATACGTCATGGGTAGCTTGGTATTGGCAAGTTTAGGAAGTCTAGATTTGGGAGATGTATTGAAGGGTTGAGTAATGCTACTTTCTAAGGTCTTTAAACCCAGTGAAATATCCGCCAAACCACTAAAAAAATCGAGCGTCTGACTAGACTGATTCGACTTGGGACGGATATTTAAACTGGCTTTAATGAGATGTTCAAAATAAAAGTTACCGCTTTCCCCGATACTCTGTTGCCCAGTCAATGCAGTCATGTGAGTCAGCTGTGTTGCTTGAAATACAGCAGCTAACGCCAATGCACGATTTTGGCGAGTATTCAGAGTCTGAGGCTGTTGAAACGGTAACTCTGTCATCCGAAACAATCCTTATACAATAAAATCCGGTTTAGGCGCATTGGTATGATGAATCACACCGCCACCTAAACAAACTTCACCGGTGTAGAACACCACACTTTGACCCGGTGTAACAGCACGTTGTGGCTCATCGAACTCGACACGCACACCATTTGGCGCTGTAGAGTCTTTAAATAATGTACAGTCTTGGTCAGGCTGACGATAACGAGTTTTCGCTGTGCAGCGGAAACCTGATTCAGGAATCTCTTGTTCACCAGCCACCCAATCAATCGCTTCAGACCATAAAATGGTGCTTTGCATGAGTGGATGTTCATGACCTTGACCAACGACTAGGCGGTTACCCTCAATGTCTTTGTGAAGTACAAACCAAGCGCCTTCTTCAGCACCTTTTAGACCACCAAGACCGATGCCACCACGTTGGCCGAGCGTATAGTACATTAAGCCGTGATGTTCACCAACCTCTTTACCCGTGTCTAAGACGATTTTTCCGGGTTGAGCAGGTAAATATTGCTTTAAGAAGTCATTAAATCGACGTTCGCCAATAAAGCAGATGCCAGTAGAGTCTTTTTTCTTCGCAGTGGCTAAACCAAGTTCTTCAGCGATTTTACGCACTTGTGGTTTTTCAATTTCACCTACAGGGAACAAAGTTTTGTTAATTTCACGACCATGCACTGCATGTAGGAAATAGGTTTGGTCTTTATTGTTGTCTAGGCCACGCAGTAGAGGTGCATACTCTTCACCACGTGAATTTTTTAGCGTTTCACCACGACGGCAATAATGGCCTGTCGCAATAAAGTCAGCACCTAAGTTCACAGCATGGTCAAGAAATGCACGGAATTTAATTTCTTTATTGCAGAGAATATCTGGATTTGGTGTACGACCAGCGGCATATTCTTCTAAAAAATGCTCAAAGACACGGTCCCAATATTCCATCGCAAAGTTTGCGGTATGAAGTTTGATACCAATTTTGTCACAAACAGCTTGAGCATCGGCAAGATCTTCCATTGCCGTACAGTATTCCGTGCCGTCATCTTCTTCCCAGTTTTTCATGAAAAGACCTTCAACTTGATAACCTTGTTGAAGTAAAAGTGCTGCAGATACAGAAGAATCTACACCACCAGACATACCGACGATGACACGTTGTTGCATAGGATTAAGCATCCAAATTTGAAATTAAGGGAGAATTTTGGTGCTCGTAAATGAGCGATAAAGGAAATTTTTGACCTGAAAGAGCATCTTGTACAGCTTTGATGACTAATGGACTGCGCGCACGGGCAGACTCAATGAGTTCATCAAGCGTCATCCATACTGCACCGACAATACCTGTGTCTAACTGTGCATCGGAATGGTACTGAATGTCCTTAGCTAAGAAACAGAAACGGAAATAAGTACGATCAGGGAACATCGGAGGAGTATAAGTATACATGCCTAGGAGGTTCGTGATTTCTACATCATGACCTGTTTCTTCCATGGTTTCTCGAATGGCGGCTTCAATAATGGTTTCGCCAGCTTCAACATGACCTGCAGGTTGATTAAATACAGTATGGGTCACACCTTCTGTATGTTCTTCAACAAATAGGAATTTTCCGTCTTTTTCAACGACTGTAGCAACAGTGACATGAGCAGTCCAAGCGGTCATAGAAAAGCACCATGGGGTAAAAACGCTATTCTACAAAATTTAGGGAGCGGTGGCTATGATTGATTTTTTTCTTAATTTCCTTGAGATGCGTTTCAATATTGAAGTAAGAAGAACGTGGAGGAATCTTGTAAGATAAATCTATTGTACATATCTTCACACTGAAAAATATTTTGAGAATTAGATGAAAATACTAAGTTTATTTATATTTGTTATGTTAATGGTTAGTTGTACGGCAAAAAGCGGTGCTGATGAAAATTTGTTGCTTGTAGATGATGCAATTCTCGACGTTAAACAAACGCTGCCAAAGAAAAATAATGCATATACAGTTTGGAAAGATATATACAGAGATGGTGCAACTATTAAATTAATATATCAGATGGATAATTATACATTTCCAAAAGATAAAATATATTTGTTAGAAGAGTATGCAAAATCAGATTCTGTAAAGAATGTTATTTGCAAATCTTTATTGGAAACATTTGGTTGGGATTATTCTGTAGAGTCAATTACATATGATATGAATGATACAGTTTTATTTTCTTTTGTTTATAGTAAGAAAAATTGTTAAATAAAAGTGTATTGTTTAATTATTTAGTTAAATTATATTTTTGTCCAGTACTGACCGAATTGTTATAGATTTAACATTACAGCTTTTTAAAATACTTGCTTTAAAAAGCAGTAATGTTAAATATTAAAATCTTTATTCAATGAAGGGAGTCTTGTTATCACGAGGAAAATCAGGGAATAGCGTGTAAATCATATCAGGATTCTTTTGAAGACCCGCACCATCAATGTATTTCCACTCCTTACTTTCAATTGGACGTACGGCAAGCATGAAGGAAAGATCACCTGTCATTTTTCGACCATTCATAGAAATCGTGACTTGTTTAGGTACGGCACAAAACTCATTTCTACCAATGATATAACTTTGTTTTGGAGGATGAGTGTCAACTTGAGAGACATATATTTTATTTTGTTTAAAGGAGTTTGCAGCAAGTTCTAATATGGCATTATATTTATCTTTACCACCTGCATAATTGATAATAGATGAATCTGTTTTTTCGGTGATTAATGCATAATTACCCTTATTTAAGGCTGTGCCGATATCTTTAATTTCTTTGGCAATGATTTTTTCATAATCATCTTTACACTGCGTTGAATTCGCAAAAGCAGTTGTAGAGGTTAAAATTACGCCTGCAAAAAATATTCTAGTAATGAATAAAGTATAAGGTTTAATCAACATTAAAGAGTTACTCTGTATTTGAATTTGTCTGTCAATGAAGCATTTAGACATAAGCTGGAACTGTTAAAACTAAAAACGAATGCGTATATTATTTATTTTGATCAAGATAATTATTCGACACCTTCACATAATTCTGCGCTGAATAAGGCAAGAACGCTTTTTCTTTATCGGTCAGTGGGCGAACTTTCTTAACGGGACTGCCCACATATAAATAACCACTTTCTAGAACTTTATTGGGTGGGACAAGTGAACCAGCGCCTATCATCACATCATCTTCAACAATTACATCATCCAAAATAATCGTACCTATACCGACTAAAACACGATTACCAATAGTACAGCCATGCAATTTTACATGATGACCAATTGTGACATCTTCACCAATAATCAGTGGAGAACCCTCAGGCTTATCGGCTTTTTTATGACTCACATGCAACATTGAGTGATCTTGCACATTAGAGTTTTTACCAATACGAATATGGTTTACATCACCACGAATCACAGCAAATGGCCAAACAGAGACATTTTCAGCCAATACAACATCGCCAATCACCACTGACATTTCATCGATATAGCAAGAGTCAGCAATACGTGGAACAGTGTCTAAATAAGGGCGAATGTTTTGGCTCATAGGAAAGTCATCTACAGGTTTTTAGGCAGTATAAAATAAAAAAGCACCTAGACCGAAATCTAGATGCTTTCACTTTAGTCTTAATATCGAGTTTTCATCAAACTTAGAATAAGTTGCTAAAGAATTGTTTGATGTGATCAATCATTTTTGCAAAGAAACCAGCTTCTTCAACATTTTGTAGAGCTACAAGTGGTTTTTCAGCAATGACTTTGCCATTAAGCGTTGCAACGTATTTACCGACCACTTGACCTTGTTTTAAAGGAGCAGTTAATTTTGGTTGAACAACTAATTGAGTTTTAATGGCGTTCGCTTCGCCTTTAGGCATCGTCACGTTAAAGTTTTCAGCTAGACCTACTTGAACTTGATTGTCTTTACCGTACCAAACTTTTGCTTTTGCAAGCACTTGTTTAGCAGGTTGAACTTTTACAGTTTCAAAGTTTGCATAACCCCAAGCTAAAATTTCACGTGTTTGAGATGCACGCTCGTTCATGCTTGGCGCACCAAAGATCACTGAAATTAAACGTAAAGGACCACGTTTAGCTGAAGTCGTTAAGCAATAGCCCGCTTCTTCAGTATGACCAGTTTTTAAACCATCTACACTTGGGTCAGTATAAAGCAGGGCATTACGGTTGCCTTGCTTAATGCCATTGAACGTAAATTCTTTTTCAGAGTAGATCGGATAGTATTTTGAACTGTCATGAATGATATGTTGCGCAAGAGTCGCCATATCTTTGGCAGTCGAGAAATGTCCTTCAGCTGGCATACCTGTCGCATTGATGAATTGAGTATTCACCATGCCAATACGTTTCGCTTCTTGGTTCATCATGTGGGCAAAGGTGCCTTCATTGCCAGCAATATGTTCTGCCATAGCTTTAGAAGCGTCGTTACCCGACTGAATGATAATGCCACGTAACATTTCTAATGCAGTTGCAGTACCGTTGAGCGGAACGTACATACATGACTCAGTGCTGCTGCCGCGACACCAAGCCGACTCATTCATACGTACTTTTTCATTTTCAGTTAGTTCACCGCTTAATAACTTTTGCTCAATGATGTAACTGGTCATCATTTTTGTCATTGAAGCAGGAGCTAATTTTTCGTTTTCATTTTTAGAAGCAAGGATTTGCCCTGTCTCATAGTCCATCAGCACATAAGATTTATTATTTAATTCAGGTGGTGCAGAAAGGACAGTTGCCGCGAATGAAAAACTAGGTACAAGTAGTAATGCGGCAAGGGCGGTTTTTCGGGTCATTCTGGGTGGTTCCAATAACTTAGGTATAAGCACAAAGAGCCTAGCATTTTAGGACAAAGCTAGGCGGACTGCTATGGGGTGCAAGCGCTTATTTTAAAAGTATTGTAACCAATTGGTATTATTTGCTGTAAGCAGTCAATTCTTTGCAAATCGCACCATTTTTCTTATCGCCAGCTTTCTTCGCATCAGACTGCGCTTCTTTTAAAGCGTCTTTAAAACTTTTTTGTTTGCTGAGTTGCTGTAAAGCATTTACTGGGTTCTTTTCATTCGGCATATATTCTTTAGCTAATTTTGCATAACCCGCTTCAAACTTTGGTTGATCTTTGTCATTCACCAATTTTGGGCAGACTTCAGATAGTACATAGATAGCTGCAAGTTCTTGACTGGTCACTTGAGGTGTAGGGGTAACTTCAATTTTTTCATCTGCGGCATGTGCAGACATGGTAGTGAAAGCAAAAGCAGAAAGGCTAAGGGCACAAAGAGATTTTACAAAGGAGTTTTTCATTTAAATAACCTGTTAAATAACCTAAAAGATATCAAATAGCTAAAATTTATTTGCTTAGCTTAATCGTATTTCTGGTAGAGATCAGTAGAAAATTGTATTGAAGCTGTTTAAAAATCAATACATTGTGAAAGAAAAAAGGATGAGGCTATAAGGCTTCATCCTTTTTTTGGCAGGTTTGATGCAATACGGACTAACCTATTTGGAGGACGTCCAAAGCTGAATGATCAATTAACCTTCATAACTTAAAACGTCATCACAAACTGATTTTTGCTCAGCTTTATCAGTTTCTTTAGCAGCTTGACGCGCTTCTTCAAGAACTGATTTATATTCGCTGTCAGACTGTAGTTTTTCTAATGTCATTGATTTATCAGAATAATCAGCAAGATATGTTTTAGTGAGTGCTTGAATGTTGGCATCAAATTTTGCATTTTGACCAATAATCGCAGGGCATACTTCTAACATGACTTGTGCAGATGCAATATCTTCTTTTACGATGGTATTGGCTTCTTCTTGAGTGAAGTCATTGTCTGCGACCACAGTTTGAGTCATGCAAGCTGCTAGAGCAAAGCTCAATAAACCACGAAGTGCTACGGTTTTATTCATTTTGTACACACACATTTATGCTGGATGTTGAAATGTAAATATATATAATTATTCATATATTTCAATAAAATGTTCTTGCGAGTCATTTTTAATTTTTTAGTAATGGAAATTTAGTCGTGAATATATTAATTGCCAATGATGATGGCGTTTTTGCTCCCGGTATCCAAGCTTTAGCACATGCATTGCGTCCTCTCGGTCGTGTGGTGATTGTTGCACCTGAAAGCGAACGCAGCGGTTTTTCAAGTGCACTGACTTTAGATCGACCATTACGACCTGTCGAAATTGCACCGAATATGTGGGCGGTAAATGGTACACCTGCGGACTGTGTGTATTTATCAATGAATGGCTTGTTCGACTTCGAATTTGATCTAGTGGTGAGTGGAATCAATAGTGGCGCAAATCTAGGTGATGATGTGCTGTATTCAGGGACAGTGGGTGCGGCATTTGAAGGCCGTTTAATGAAACAACCTGCGCTAGCCGTGTCTTTGGCTGGGCCAAATGTGCGTAGTTATAATAACCCAGAAGATTATGCAGTCGCCGCGCAATGGGTGCATGATTTTATTGCCAATGGACTACCCGCGCTACCTGCACGACATATTTTTAATATTAATATTCCAGATGTTGCTGAACTTCAAGGCACCAAAGTGACCTATCAAGGAAGACGTTTACAGTCCAAACCGATTACAAGTCATGTAGACCCGCGTGGTCGTCAAGTCTATTGGATTGGATTGGCAGGCGAGGCAGTGGCAGAGCCTAAGAAAGGCTTAACCGATATCGAGTCAGATTTTTTTGCCGTGGCAAATGGTTATGTCAGTGTAACGCCTATACAAATGGATGCTACAAACTATGAGATTTTGAATAACTTACACGCAGAGTTATCTAAAATTTAAGTATTAGTGTTATAACTTTGTGAAAATGGTTATGCCGCAACTTTTTTAGAGTGGATTTTTGCTAATCTTAGCCCATTCATAATGACTATATTTGAATTATTAGTGAGGAAGATGATGTCCCTGGTGTCACAATATCGCGTTATTACCGCTCCTGCAGCATTATTTAAGACCCTTGTTTTATCTGCTGCTGTGGTTACAACTTTGGTCATGACTGGCTGTGCGTCAAAACCACAAATTAATAATGCGACCCGTTATGCGACTGCTCCGGATTATTATACAGTGCGTTCGGGAGATACTTTAAGTGGCATCGCAGCTCGCTATGGCTTGAGCTATGTCAGCATCGCAGAAATGAACGATATTGCCCAGCCTTATCGCATCTATGTTGGACAATCCATTCGCCTTAAAAATAGTGGCTCTCGTCGTACGACGTCTACACAAGCCATGACTCAAGCGGCACCAATTCAACGCCAAACGATTGCAATGCCAACGCAAACAGCGCCCGTGACTCAAGCTTCAACCACTCCATCGACAGTGACGCGAACTACAGTTCCAACGCCAGTGGTCAGTTCTTCAAGTTTACGTTGGGTGAGTCCAGTATCGCGTCCTACGGTATTACAAGGCTATAACTTAGCATCGAATGTGAAAGGAACACGTTACGCAGGTAATACAGGTGATCCTATTTTTGCAGCAGCTGATGGTCAAGTGGTCTATGCCGCCGATGGTCTTAAAGAGTACGGCAATTTAATTTTGGTGAAGCATATTAATGGCTATATCACTGCATATGCACATAACAGTAAAATGAATGTCAAAAGTGGCGATACTGTCAAAGCAGGGCAGCAAATTGGTGAGATGGGTTCATCGGGTACCAACCGCACGATGCTTGAGTTCCAAGTGCGTTTAGATGGTAAACCAATCAATCCAACTTCAGTTTTACCAAATAATTAAATATATAATGCAAAAGCAAAATATCCCCGTATAATACAATGAGTTGCTTTTATCGAAAGATGAAGCTTCTCATAAGTTTATGAGGGAAATTTATGTTAGATCAACTTCGAGCAATGGGTGTCTTTGCTTGCGTTGTGGAAAAAAATTCGTTTAGCGGTGCTGCTCGTGAGTTAGGTATTACCACGAGTGCCGTGAGTCAGCAAATCCGCTCACTAGAGCAGGATATGGAAGTCATTCTTTTACATCGTTCAACACGTAAGTTAAGTTTGACAGAAGCTGGACAAGCTTTTTTTCATAGTTGCCAAGAGATGCTATCTGCCGCAGAGCGCGGCAAAATTCGTATCAATGAACTTCGTGACGACTTAGTTGGTGAATTACGTATTGCATCAACACCAGAACTTTGTGCGAATCATGTGATTCCTGCATTGTCACATTGGATGTCGGCACATCGCGGTTTATCCGTTCATCTAGAAGCAGATAATCAATATATCGACTTAATTGATGGCCGCATTGATATTGCGCTACGAATGAGTTCAAAAATTGATGATCAACAGTTTCATGTGGTGCCATTGGCACATGTTGAACAAGTTCTCGTTGCAGCACCAAGCTATATCAACCAAACCAGTTTAATTACACGACCAGAAGATTTACAAAATCATGATATGGTTCAAATAAATTTGGTTAGAAACTTTCAGCATTTTGCATTTGAAAATGCAGTGACTAAAGAGCAGGTTGCATTGGATGTGCATTCCCGATTTACAACAAATAATGTATTTGCTGCAAAAGCAATGTGCCAACAAGGACATGGCATTGCAAGAATATTATATCTAGATACGCAAAAAGACTTATTAAACGGTTCTCTTGTTGAAGTTTTACCAGAATGGCGCTTACCATCATTCACTCTATATGCTGTGATGTCTAAACGTGATCAACAGCCTACTAAAATTCATCGTTGCCTAGATGCATTAAAATTGTATTTCAGTCAATTACCAGGCGGACGTGTATACCAAGAAGCCTCATAAAAACAATAAAGCTTGAAAAAGTTATAAAAAAAAAGCCGCAATTAGCGGCTTTTTTTTCTTTCGGCATAAATTAGGCTAGAAAGTTTTTCACCATTTTAACAATGCGTTCAATCAAGATATCCGCTTGTTCTTTATTGATGTTTAGCGTAGGTAATAAACGAATCACAGAACCTGCTGTTACGTTAATAATCAAGTGATGCTCATCACGTGCAATATTCACAAGTTCACCACATGCTTTTGGTAATTCAATGCCGACCATTAAACCAAAACCACGAACAGTTACGTTTTGATCGGCAAGTTGCTCTGTGAATTGCTCAACAAGGTACGCACCCATATTTGCAGCATTTTCAACAAGGTTTTCTTTTTGAATGGTATCAATCACGGTATAAACCACACGTGAACCTAATGCTGTACCGCTATAAGTTGAACCGTGGTTACCCGCTGTTAAAACGCCTACACCACGACCTTGAGTCATGACTGCGCCAATAGGGAAACCATTACCTAGACCTTTAGCTGTAGTTAGCACATCAGGAACAATATTGGTGTGTTGATACGCAAAGTATTTACCTGTACGGCCGTTACCTGTTTGCACTTCATCAAGCATCATTAACCAGTTGTGTTGGTTACAGATACGACGAATATCTTCTAAATAGCTAAAACCTTGAGGTGCAGTATTTACACCACCTTCACCTTGGATCGGCTCAACCAAAATCGCTACGATGTCAGGGTGGTGAATCGCCGCTTCTTCAATCGCTTTGATATCACCAAAAGGTACACGAATAAAACCTTCAACCAATGGGCCAAAGCCTTCTTGAACTTTTTTGTTACCTGTCGCAGATAACGTTGCCATGGTACGACCATGGAATGAATGATCAGCAACAATAATTTTAGGGCTTGCAACACCTTGCATATGACCAAATTTACGTGCAATTTTGATTGCACCTTCATTTGATTCTGCACCACTATTTGAGAAGAAAACTTCTTCCATACCCGCAACTTCAGCTAATTTTTGCGCAGCAGCCGTTTGCCAAGGCACTTCAAATAAGTTACTGGTATGAATGAGGGTCGCTGCCTGTTCAGCAATTGCAGCTGTAATTGCAGGATGTGAGTGACCTAAACCACAAACAGCTATCCCTGTCAGTGCGTCTAAGTATTCTGTGCCATCTGCGGTATACAGGTGAGCACCTTGACCTCGGACAAAGCTGATCGGTTGGCGGCCAAATACTGGCATCAAGTGCGATGGTTGATCAGTTTGTACTGGGGCAAGGGTAATGTTATTCATGACTAACTCTAATTTGTCAGGTGATTGAAATAATATAGAGGAGACGCCATATATATATGAGCATCAAGAGGTCTATATAAGCAAAATATGACTCACTTGAAAAGCTGAAATGTAAATAAAACGTGAAATATTGCTTTAGTCATATTGTTTTACTCAGTTTTGGGTATAATGCGAAGCAGATTTATTGAGGATATATCAATGACTGAACAAGCACGCGATACAGAAGCGTTAATTCGTGACCAAATTGCTAAACACGCAGTTCTACTTTACATGAAAGGCACTCCACAGTTTCCACAGTGTGGTTTCTCTGCGCGTGCAGTAGAAGCGCTCAGTCAAATTGGTCGTCCATTTGCTTATGTAAATATTCTTGAAAATCAAGATATTCGCGCAACTCTTCCACAAATTGCAAACTGGCCGACTTTCCCACAATTATGGATCAATGGTGAATTGATCGGTGGTAGTGACATTATGCTTGATATGTTCCAAAAAGGTGAATTACAACCTTTAGTTGAACAATATAGCCCAGCTCCTGAAGCTTAATTGGATGTGTATTTGATGATTTTGATCATTGGATACAGATAAAAATAGCGCCTTTAAGGCGCTTTTTTTATGACTTATTTATCAAAAAAGTCGTGGTTTATGCGTTTTTCCACCATCCCCATACGCATTTAAAGCACAAAGGGTGGTGGAAAAATCAACAAATGAATAAACTCATCGAAGATTTATGACGGAGTGTCTTCAGTCGGACTTTCTTCAACACGTTGCTCGTTTTCAGCAGTCCCATTTTCAGCAGTACTGTCTTGAGCTTCAGACTTCTTTACCTTTTTATCTTTTGCCTTTTTAGACTTCTTCTTTTTTTTCTTTTTCTTTGGCTCTTCTTCCTCAAACTCAGCGCCATCTTCAATCGCTTGCCAGTACTCAAGTTGCTCCATGACAGCAGCATAGATTGAGCCTTTGCTATAACGACCTTTTTTATCAAGAGTACCTACTGGGCGCGCCATCAAAATTTCTAAAGCTTGGTCAATGGTATCAATGGCATGAATATGGAATTGACCTTGTTGCACAGCTTCAATCACATCTTTACGTAACATCAAGTGCTGCATATTTTGGCGTGGAATAATCACACCTTGCTTGCCTGTTAGCCCTTGTAATTTACATGCATCATAGAAGCCTTCAATCTTGGCATTTACACCACCAATCGGTTGAACTTGACCCAATTGGTTCATTGAGCCAGTGATTGCCCATGATTGATCGATCGGTAATTGGCTAATAGCGGAAATAAGAGCTGAAAGCTCTGCAACAGTTGCGCTGTCGCCATCTACTTGGCCATAGCTTTGCTCAAAGGCAAGGGCAGCAGAAAAATGTAAAATTTGTTCACGACCAAAGTGTGCCTTTAAGAAACTCGACATCAGCAGGACGCCTTTGGCATGTAAAGAACCACCAAGTTCTACACTACGCTCGATATCTAAAATATCGCCGCCACCTTGATAAACCGAAGCCGTTAAACGTGACGGTAAACCAAATTCAACATCAGCATATTGAATCACAGAGAGGGCGTTAATCTGCCCGAATCGATGACCTTTGGTTTCGATTAACTGTGTACCGCGAGTGAGATCTTGCCAATATAATTCACGTAAGTAGCCTAGACGGTATTTACGATGATCAAGAGCGGTGTTGATATGTGTTTCTGTCACCATTTTATCGCCAGCAAGTGCTGCATGATGATGTGCTTCACGAATCAAATCACCTAAGGTGAGGGCGTGTAATGACAAAGAGCTTTGATCTTCAGCTTGACGACTTGAATCAGTTAACAGTGCAGCAAGTGCTGTACGGTCAAACGGCAGAAGTTTGTCTGTTTGCACATAATCAGCAATTAGCTGCATATATGCCTGCTCATTAATATCATTACGTTGTAATGTATCGGTAAAATCGGCACGAATTTTAAAGACACTGCCCAGTTCTGGTTCGAGTTCTAAAATATCGTAATAAATATCAGGTTCAGCAAGTAGGATCACTTTGATATTTAAATCAATAGCTTCAGGCTCAATCGAAATACTGCCTGTCAATGTAAGCATATGTTCAAGTGAAGACAGCTTTAAATGTCCTGACTTTAATGCACGTTTTAGACCTTGCCATGCATAAGGCTGCTCTAAAAGTTGTTCAGCTTCCAAGATGAGGAATCCACCATTGGCCTTATGCAATGCACCAGGACGGATTAACGTAAAGTCTGTGGTGATGGTGCCATTTTGGGTCAGTTGTTCGACATGACCTAGCAAATTGTAATGGGTTGGGAAATCTTCAAAAATAACTGGCGCACCAGCATTTGGTTTGTGTGTGGCGATGATGTTAGCTTGGTAGCGAGATGGCACGCGGTTAAATAGGCCAGGTGTAAAGTCATCTTCTTCTTGCTCAAGCACAAACTCAACATTTTGAATGATGTCATCTGCATATTGCTTCAGATAATCTTCCAAGCCTTCAACCATGCTGAATTTATTTTGAATTACATCAATACGCGGCATGACGACTTGTTTAGCAATTTCACGGTTTAAAACCTGAACTTTATCGCGTGCGTCATCTTCAAGATCACCAAGATGTAGACCAAGACGTTCAAGTTTTTTATCCATATAACGGACGTTTGACGCAATTTCAGCACGTTGTTTGCTGCTTAAAGCATTGATGTCTTCTTTCGACATTTCTTGGTATTTGTTATCGACCAAATGCATCGGAACGAAACAATGATCATCATCCTGAGAAATCAGTTTAAGATCGAGCTCTTCACCTTCTCGGGTTAATTCAACTAAAGCAAGATGTTGTTCATCACCAGCATGTTGGCGAATCATTTCAATGCGATTGTGATAGGTTTCTGCGGTGAAGCGACGTTCAAGCTGTTTTAATATAGTTTGCCAACTTTGATGTAATAACGTTTGGAATTTTGTCGCTTGACCAGAAGGAAGTTTCAGCGCAATCGGTTCACGCGGAAACTTGAAATTATTGACATACACCCAGTCTGAAGGCGTTGGCATATTTTTAGCGTGTTGTTGTAATAAGCGCTTAATCATGGTGCGCTTACCTAAGCCTGCGGTACCTACAGCAAAAATGTTATAGCCTGAATAGGGCAATGCAATGCCAGCTTCAACCGAAGCACGGGCACGATCTTGTCCTAAAAAGTCATTGAGTGGTTTGATCCGCTTGGTAGACGTCGGTATTTTTTTAAGCTCAGGCGTATGCGTCAGCTGAAGCGGCTGCAACTGGGTTTTAGTTAAAGTATTCTGTATTTCGGGTTGATCAAAAGCGCTCTTTAGTGTCGTTACTGTTTCTGCTAAGTTTTTTGTGTTGGTTTCATTAATGGTGGTTGATAAAGAAGAGTGAATTTGTTCAAGTCGCTGGGTCACTGTTGAATCCAAAAAACTAAAGAATAGAGATATGTAATTAAGGTATACAGGTTTAATGCCAAAGATCAAGCAACAGCATGCGAAATATCGATAAAATAAAACAATGATTTCATAAATGTTGTTGAAACCGTTGTCATTAAGCGCTTGAATAGCATCATTCGATTTTGACAAAAATAACTGAGTCATGACAACACAAGCTTCAGGATGGAAATCTGCTTTTACTGCATTTTTAGACCGACGTGCGCTGATTATGCTTTTTCTTGGCTTTTCGGCCGGTATTCCAATTTTACTGATCTTTTCCAGTTTATCGCTTTGGTTAGGTGAAGCAGGAATTGATAAAAGTGCAGTGACTTTTTTTAGTTGGGCAGCGCTTGGCTATTCGTTTAAGTTTGTTTGGGCGCCATTAATTGATGAGTTACCTGTGCCATTTTTAACTAAACAACTTGGACGTCGCCGAGCATGGTTATTGATCGCTCAGGTTCTCATTATCTGTGCAATTTGTATCATGGCATTTTCAGATCCTGCTTTAGGACAAAGCTATATTTACCAAATGGCCGCTGGCGCTGTATTGCTAGGTTTTTCTGCCGCAACGCAAGACATTGTGATTGATGCTTATCGTATTGAGTTGGCAGAAACTGAAATGCAGACCGTTTTAGCTTCGACTTATAATGCAGGTTATCGTATCGGCATGATCGTGGCAGGTGCAGGGGCGTTATTTTTGGCGGCATATTTAGGCACGGCCAAAGGTAACTATATTTATGAAGCTTGGAAATATACTTATCTTGCAATGGCTGCTGTTATGGTTATTGGTATTATTACAACTTTATCGATACGTGAGCCGCAGATTGACCGTGTACAAAAGCATTATAAACGGACCGACTATTATCGCTTAGTCGCTGTATTTTTTGCTGCGGTGGTTGCTTTTGTTTTGAGTTATATCTATTCAGGTGTTGCGGTTGAAAGCTTGAAAGAGCAGTGGCAAATTTCAGACTCATTTGCATTGTTCTGTTTAGAGGCTGTACGCTTTATTAGTTCAGCTGTGGTTGCTTTTGGTGTCGGTTCTGTTTTAGTGAAATCAGGTGCTGTAAATAAGCAGATGGCATTTGAAACTTGGGTTAATCCAGTTGCAGATTTCTTTAAGCGCTATGGTCTAAAACTGGCTTTAGTACTGTTGTTACTTATTGGTTTTTACCGTATTTCCGATATTATCGCCGGCGTCATTTCTAATGTGTTTTATCAAGATTTAAACTTCACCAAAGAGCAGATTGCTGAAGCTGTAAAAGTCTATGGTGTGATTTTTAGCTTGGTTGGCGGCTTCCTTGGCGGTTTGCTAGCGCAGCGCATGAACATTATGAAATTGATGTTTGTTGGTGCGATTTTAGCAAGTTCAACAAACTTGATTTTTATCGGTCTGGTCAAATCAGGTCAGCCATTAAGCGATGTCACTGTAAATGTAGCAGGGCAGCAATATACAGCGACGCCGGATGACACGGGTGCTTGGGCAGTTCAAATTCCAAAAGCAGTCTTGGCTGCAGATCAAAATATTAAAGTCAGTGCGGATTATCAGTCTAAGAATCAACATCCAGTACAGGTGAGTTTGCCGTATTTGAATAATGCTTTTTCAAACTCAGCAATGATGTTGCTGCCAGTGACTTCAGATAACACGATTTCAGCTCAAGAGACTGCAAATAGTATCGTGGTGCGTGGACAATACTTGGCTGGTGAGTTAAAAGAAAATCAAAAAATTCAAATTATTTTGGATACTAAACCATTCGACGCGAAGCTTGATAAAACTGGTGTTTTTAGTGCTGCAATTCCAGGGCAAGCGCTCGAAACAGCAAAGCAAAAAACATTAACGGCTCAACTGCTAGAAAATGATGTAGTGAAAAAGAGTGTCGATTTAACATATCAAGTGAATACATCAGCCAATATGGCGGGTGTACTTGGTGTTGATATTCAACCGATTAATTTGGCAAGTGCTGAACAGAATGTGGACATCAAAGGTAAGGTCATTAAGCCTTATAGTTCGTTGTGGCTATATTTCGCGATTATTGTCGATAACTTGGCGTCAGGACTTGCAGGCGCGGCGTTTATCGCATTTTTATCGAGTTTAACCAGTGTTTCTTTCACAGCCGTTCAATATGCTATCTTTAGTTCATTAATGACCTTAACCCCTAAAATTTTAGGCGGTTACTCTGGTACGATTGTGACCAATATCGGTTATCCAAACTTTTTCTTGATGACGACTTTAATTGGTATTCCGATTTTAATTTTAGTAGTTTGGGTCGCTAAACTATTGAAAAAGCATGAACAGAAATCCAGTTCATAATTCAATTTGAATTAAAAAAGCCTATTCAGTTTGAATGGGCTTTTTTATTCTAAGTGTGTAAATAGCTTAAGCAAATCTATAATTTAGGGCGTGGATATTTGAAATGAGTGGGTATATGTGCTCTAGACTTAAATTGAACTTTGCATGTTAAATCCCTATAGTATTCAAACATAATGATAGATTTAGGAAACTCGATTATGCGCATGCTGCATACCATGTTACGTGTAGGCAATTTAGAGCGTTCATTGGCGTTCTATACTGAAGTACTCGGTATGACTTTGCTTCGTAAGCGTGATTATGAAGAAGGTCGTTTTACTTTGGCATTTGTGGGCTATGGTGATGAAGAAAATCATACTGTACTCGAATTAACGCATAACTGGGATATAGATAGTTATGAGTTGGGAAATGCGTATGGCCATATCGCTATTGCTGTAGATGACGCTTACAAGGCTTGTGAAGAAATTAAAGCACGTGGCGGAAACGTGGTACGCGAAGCAGGGCCAATGAAAGGTGGTGTGACCGTCATTGCCTTTGTTGAAGATCCAGATGGCTATAAAATTGAGTTGATCCAACAAGACTCAAATGCACGAAATAATTAATCTGCAATTATTCATTTAAAGTCATATGTAATTCTGAATATTCTTATTTATAAATTTTTTTGCGTTGAGCTCACTATCAACGTTTAAAATAATGAATATATCGGAGAAAAGCTGGCTTTATTTATATGGCCCAGTAAGATGAAATTTACTCAATGGTAAATTTAGCTTATTGGGCATTTTTGTGCCGATCAGCTTTAAAGGGAAATTTGTACAGGATGTTGTTATGCTAAAAATGTTGGCTTTGGATCGTTTTACCATTCTACTTTTTGTAATGGTCATACTTGCGACTTTTTTGCCTGTCAGTGGTCAAGCTGCAGAACTTTTTGGCTATATTACAACGGCTGCAATTGCCATTTTATTTTTTCTACATGGTGCAAAGTTATCTCGTGAGGCTGTGGTTGAAGGCATAATGCACTGGAAGTTACATGCTTTAGTTTTTGGTTTTACCTTTGCATTATTTCCATTATTGGGTTTAATGGCGAAACCAATTCTCGTGCCGATGTTAGGGCAAGAGTTGTATTGGGGCTTTTTGTTTATGTGCTTTTTACCCTCGACAGTACAGTCTTCTATTGCATTTACTTCGGTAGCACAGGGTAATGTTGCTGGCGCAGTCTGTAGTGCATCATTTTCAAATATTATTGGGATGTTTATTACCCCAGTGATGGTGGCCTATTTTATTCTCGGTCAGTCACAACATAACTACGATCCGACGGCATCTATTATCCAAATTACGCTGTTATTACTGATTCCCTTCATTTTAGGGCAGCTCCTCCGTCCTTGGGTGTTTCCTTATATGAAGAAAATGCCAAAAATCGTGAAGGTATTTGATCAGGGCTCAATTTTGATGGTGGTTTATGGTGCATTCAGTAGTGCAGTGGTGGCAGGGCTATGGCATCAAGTGAGTGGTATGACCTTATTCCTATTGATTGTGGCGTGCTCAGTCCTGTTAACGATTATTATGTTATTGGCGTTATATGTGCCACGTTGGTTGGGCTTTAGCCGAGCTGATCAAAAGACGATTTTCTTTTGTGGCTCTAAAAAAACCTTGGCGAGTGGCGTGCCCATGGCACAAATTTTATTTATTGGGCAGCCGATGGGGATGATAGTTTTACCGATTATGATCTTTCACCAAATTCAGTTGATGGTCTGTGGTGTGATTGCCAACCTTTGGGCAAAACAAAGCCGTGGGCAAGAATAAGGGCGAGATGAATAGGTCCTTTTAAAATACCTTATATAGATGAAAAGAAAAAAATCATGAAAATTAAACAAGGTGTCTTTATTTTACTCTTGGGTCTGAACACAGCCGCTCATGCCCAAGAGGATTTATCCCTAAATAGTAACCGTGATGTCATTGAAAAAATGCCGCTCATCAGCCTGCAGCCCATGTTGGATTTTTGTCGTGATCGACAACCACAGATGAATACGGAATTAGATCAGGCTTATCAAGCTGCAAAGCTTAAATTAATTGCTGCGGTTCAGGCTATCCGTTTTAATGGTGTAGAGCCATTAAAAGCAAAAGATGTTGATCAGCCCGTCGATGCACAATTTAAACAGCAGCTTCAAGGTATGTTAGAGGGCATGAGCAGATCATTGCAGTCAGTAAATGCAGCGACGTTTTGTCCTGCATTTATTGAAAAATTAAAGCATTTTGATCAAGCCCAATTTCAGCGTACAGTCGAATTACAATATCAGAAATATTTAGAGCAAGCTCAACCTAAAGAGTAGAGCGATTCAGCCTTGAATATCTATTTATTAACATTAAAAAATCAGCTATAATTTGCCTCAACTTGTTGTGCTTAGCTCTGACGGTATCCGTCTCGGTGGGCCAAAAGAATGGTCTGTTATGGTGTTGGTCTGCTTTTTTAAGCCTTCCTTGTAGTGATGCAAGAGTGATCAATTGCGATGACAGCTAAACCTTCTTAAATCTTAGGAGTAATCGACGATGCGCGCCGATATTCACCCAAAATATGAAACTTTAGTTGCTACATGTTCATGCGGTAACGTAATTGAAACTCGTTCAGCTCTTGGTAAAGAAACTATTTACCTAGACGTATGTTCTGCTTGCCACCCATTCTACACTGGTAAACAGAAAAGCGTTGACACTGGCGGTCGTATCGACAAATTCAAACAACGTTTTGCTGGTATGTCACGTTCTATCAAACGTTAATATCCAAAACGAAAAAACGGGCTTTATGCCCGTTTTTTTGTGCCGATAAAAAGATAAACCTTAAATCGGCAATGTTCAGAACCTTATTGGTCCAGAACATCAATGAGATGGTCGAGTTTCTTCTGGAAATAATCGCCTTGAATAAAGCGAGCCTCAACATTCCAAGCATTGGCAAACAGGGTCATGTCATTTAATTCACGTAGCATGATTTCAACAGTTTTGATTTCATGATAAGTGGTAATTTTTTCTTGCAGCTCTTGGCATGACTTATCGTTTGCAAGCATTTTGGTCAAACTTGAATCTAATGTTAAGCAGTGAACATCCATTTGACGTAATAATGATTCGCTAAACATCGAATGACCAAAATTACGTAAAGCCAGTTCGGCACCATTTTTACGAAGTTCAATAAATGCTTTTTGAGCGGCATCGATATTGAGCTGAATGTCTTCTTCTGCAAATTGTAAAATCAGTGGATTTTTCAATTTACTACGAATAATCGTAATGAGTTTTGAAATAAACTCAGGGAAGGTGCGGTCGTTATATAGCACTTCCTTGTTCAGGTTAACGATTAATTTAGCTTCAGGGAACTGAGTAATAAAGTTGTGTAGCTGTTTACACGATTCAACCAAGATCCAACGATCCAATTTAATGGATAGCTCTGAGTCTTCAGCCAATTCACGTAGTTGGGCGATATCTTTCCATTTATTTTCAAAAATAAAGCCGCTGGTTACTTCATAAGTATAAAGATATGAATCTTCTTTATCATACAGTTGCTGATATTTAAGATGAATTTCACCGCGTTCTAAGCAGTTGCGAAGGGCCTTAGTAACAGGAGCTTCATCACTAACGACAATCGGCGCAATTTGTGCTTCTGGTGTACCGAAATCCAAACTTGGTATGTCAATTTCTAATGGAATAGTTAAATCGATTTCAGGTGCTTGTTGGTTGATTGGTAGCGCAGTATTAAAGGCTTTCGCAATAAAGGTATCAAAATGTGCTTCATCACGAATATCGCTGTCTAAAACACTGTATCCTATGCGTAAATTTAATGGATAAGTTTCATTGTTTACACTGAGTAATTGAGGTTTGCTCAGGGTGTTAAGACCAATCAACTTAGACTCAAGTTTGAGCTGATTATCCGCTTGGAATAAGGCAACGATTGCACCATTATCTAAACTAAATAATGGAGCATGAGTCTGGTCTTTCAAGAAGTCTTTAATATTGGTGAAATAGCTCTTATAGGTATTCCAATCTTTTTGAAAAATCGCATCTGAGCAAGAAGCCAATGTAAATAGAACTAATGCATTTACATTAGCAGGTTGCTGAGCAATGGTACGGTTGAGTTGTTGAAATGCTTTTGGTTTTTGTGGGCTAGCTTCAACTTGAGCATTGCTTACAGCATTGATGCTTTGACTGCCAATTTCAATTGCGAGCTGTAAAGCATCTTCTTCAGCCGCGGCAATAAATTCGAGTTTTAGTGGGTTTTGCCCAGCCACTGCGATATTTTGTGAAACGAGATCAAAACGTCCTAAATCGAGCTGTCCTTGGCTGATTTTTTTAAAGCGTTGCTTAAAGTCGTTGAGGTCAGTAGGTTGTAATAGATCGAGTAAAGGCAGACCAATTACATCATCTTCATTTTTTAGACCAAACAAAGTGAGATATTCAGCATTGGCTTGAATGTGAATGCCTTCTTGAATCACGGCAACCGCTTTACGACTATCTTCAACTAAAGACTGAGTTTGGATTTGAGCTGTTTCGAGCTCTTCCATTAAATGTTGCTGCGATTGTTGTAGGCGACTAAAAGACAATGCACGAATTAAACCAAAATAGAAACTTTCAGGTTCAGCAATATCGACGATGTCATAAATCCCTTTTTTGACTAAACTTGCATATTGTTCAGCTTGATAGTCTTCGGGTTTAAGTAAAATAATCGGTAAATTCGGTTGGCTCGATAGTTGAACTAAACTTAAAGCTTGTTCATATTTTAAATCATAAGCACGTCCAAAAATGATCAAGTCCCAATTGAGATTCAGCTGTTTTTCGAAATTTTGTAAATCATCAAGTAATATGGTATGAACTTGATGTTCGCTGTCTGTCAATAAATCACGTATCTGGTTAAAACGTATTTGATTATCATCAATAATGAGTAATCGAGTTTCCGTACGTTTTAGCTTTTTGGATAGTAATGGATTTCTCACTTTAATGCTTCCCATAAGTCGTTATTTTTGATGTCATTGCTCTGTTTCGCAATATAGTCTTTAACGACATTTTCTTGCTCTTCATTCAATAATTCATATTCAAAGCGAATAAAGCTTTGTGTCACCAACTGCGCTTTGGTGAGATAGACTTTGATGTCTTCTTTGCCTAAGCGAAGGTGGATCGTTTGTTTCTCTCGGAAGAGATTTGCCCCAGGTAAAATTAAGGTCGTAGACACTTGATCAAGTTGTGTGGTCTGTACCAATAAAGCAGGTTGATGATTTGTTGTATTGCGGTCGGTACGGATATGGGCTGAACATGGATACAAATCTTGAGCCAGTACTTCGAGACCCAATTCCAAACTTTTTTCAGTCGATTGTTTGATCCAACGAACAACACCGCCACGCCATTGGCTTTGAGCATTTTCTTGGATCAAAATAAATTCGCCGGTTTTTAAATTAGCAGGGGTAGGGCCAGTCCATTTAATGCGATAACCATTCACACTAATATCTAATACGTCAGCGGTATGAATCTGTTTTGCTTCACGATCTAGCGCTTTCGCATTAGTCATGCCTGTTGGCATATTTGAATCATGCGAATTGACAAAAGAGGCTTCATTGTGGAATTGATAATTGCCTTCCAAATCTAAAGTTTCGTGGAAGTTTTTACCTTTAGAGAGATAGAAATGCGCCACCATTAAGCTAAAGCAAATATTAATTTGCGCAGAATATTCATAACGTTCATGACGACGTTCAGTGTTGTTGGTCAAAATATTATGAATATGGAAATATAGCGCTGGAGTTAAAAATAACTTTTCATTTTTAGATAAATAATTGGCATTTCTAGTTTGCGTTTCGGTCAAATGATCGAGCAAGTTTTGCGTTGAAATGTATACATTGGCTTGATAAGACCGATCTTGTTTTGAGTTATAAATCGGTGGGTGATCTTTTTTCGTGTCTACAACATAGCGTGAAAGCGTGGTTTCTTTCGGTAGGATTTGAACCAATTTTGCCCAGTCAAAGCTACATAAATACAAACCTTGGATTTCAGCAGGGCGAATCTGATGATTATTGAAAATATCTAATAAGATTAATTGTGCATAAGCTTGAGCAATATTTGCAATTTGATGTTGAGTACCCAGTAACTGATTGACATTACTTTGATAGAAATTGTGTTCAATGGCACATTCAATCAGTTGATGTGCCGCAATCCATTGACCTGCAGTCGGTGTGGCATACAACATATGTTGTTGATACAACAACAGTGTCAGTTGTTGCAACGCATAGTAGATTGATGCAATTCGAGCAGTTTGTAAGCTTTTTTTATGGCCGAATGAAAAAATCGAAAACTTTTGTTGATTGAGCTGCTGATTACATCGTTTGGCAATATCAATATAGATTTTGGCAAAGTGACTACGTAAAAGCATCGCCAATTCAATGATTTGGTCATTACGATCCGTGGTAATGAGGCTTTGATTGGTAAAGTGTTTTTCTAAGCTTGTGAGCACACTTTCCATAGTCGGATGTAAAATTTGAACCAAATCAAAACGTAACATCTCTTGGCATTTCAGCTCGGAGATTTCAAGTAAGGCATTGAATAAAGCTTTAGATGAGGTACCTAATTGTAAAATTGAAATACCGTTTAACCACTCTTGCAGACCTTTAGCATTGGTCGGACAAAAGCTTAATTTATCCAGCTTTAATTCAGTCGGATTGTAAAACGTATCTGAAGTATGCGTGGTCATCTTTATTATTTAACTCAAAAAGTTGAAGCCCCAAAAAGCGGTGTCTTGTTTTTTTCGCCCGCTATTTCCCGTACAAGTTTAGGAACCAAATAACCTGGTAGGTTCTCTAAAACTTTTTTATAAATTAAATCAATATCCTGAGCTGGTGTATCAAAATGATGAGCACCTTTTACTTTATCCAGAACATGTAAATAATATGGCATTACACCTGCGTCGAATAAGCGGTAACTTAAATCGACCAATACATCTGCAGAATCATTAACCCCTTTTAATAAGACTGCTTGGTTCAGCACGGTGATCCCTTGTTTGACAAGCTGTTGAAGCTGGCTGCACGTGAAGTCATCTAGCTCTGATGGATGATTTGAGTGTACCACTAGAATAATGCGTAGCCTACTGTTTTTTAAAATAGAAACCAGCTCTTCGTCGACACGGTTGGGGATTACGATAGGAACTCGTGAATGAATTCTCAAAAATTTAATTTGTGGCAAAGTCGATAAACGTTCAATCCACACTTGAAGTTTACGATTTGATAGTGTGAGCGGGTCTCCACCACTTAAAATCACTTCATTAATATCGGGTTGTTGTTCAATATATTGTTTAATGTTTGGCCAATCGTCATTTTTAGGCAGGTTTTCTTGGTATGGAAAATGACGGCGGAAACAATAACGGCAATGGACCGCGCAGGCACCGGTTAAAGTCAGTAAAAAACGAGACTTGTACTTATGTAATACCCCTGGCTGTTGGTTAGCCTGCTCTTCACCTAAAGGGTCGGTGACAAAACCGGCGTGTTCTTCAAGTTCCAAATGATGCGGTAGAACTTGGAGTAAAAGCGGATCAAGCGGATTACCTTTTTGCATTTTTTCGACAAAAGCGCGCGGCACACGTAGGCGAAACTCATCTGCTGCGAACTGAGCACCCGATAATAACTGATCATGCGAAAGTTCTAATACATCGAGTAATTCTTGAGGATTTGTTATCAAATCACTCAATTGAGTTTGCCAGTTTTGCTCTTGAAATAAATAGTTTATCATGCCGATTGTTTAAAAAATGCAGAAAGGTGAGTAGGGAATATTGCTGAAATTAATGCGTCGAACTTTGATGTTTAAGCTGAAAAAATTCCGATAAAGCTCACAACGGATGAAGCCTACGAAACATTTATTAAGTTTCAGTAAACAGCAATTTTACCTGTTTGTGGGCATTGTATAAACAAAGTTCTTTAATGTCTGAGTGTAAGTTAAGCAGCTTGACCCCTTTAATGGGGATTTTTTCGTTGCGACATGGTGCATTGGTCATTTAGAATACGCAATATCACATTAATGTGCATGTGGCAGCCAATGTTACAGTCAGTACTTGCTAAATGACATGTTACAGCCCATAGCATCTATAGATTAAAGTTAGTAAGTTTGGAGTGAGCCAGTCATGGCCTATTATTCTACGAATGATTTCAAGTCAGGCCTTAAGGTCATGCTTGACGGTAACCCATGTTCAATCATGGAAAACGAATACGTAAAACCAGGTAAAGGCCAAGCTTTTAACCGCGTAAAATTACGTAACCTTAAAACTGGTAAAGTTTTAGAAAAAACTTTCAAATCTGGTGATTCACTAGAAGCTGCTGACATCCAAGAAGTTGAAATGAACTACTTGTATAACGACGGTGAAATGTGGAATTTCATGGACCCAGAATCTTTCGAACAAATCGCTGCTGATAAAGTTGCTATGGGCGACGCGGCTAAATGGTTGAAAGATGACTCAAATGAACTTTGCACAATCATGCTTTGGAACGGTGTTCCTTTAACTGTGAGCGCGCCAAACTTCGTTGTATTAAAAATCGTTGAAACTGATCCAGGTGTACGTGGTGATACTTCAGGCGGTGGCGGTAAACCGGCTAAGCTTGAAACTGGTGCAGTTGTACGTGTTCCATTATTCGTACAGCAAGAAGAAAGCGTTCGTGTAGACACCCGTACTGGTGACTATTTAGAACGTGCATAATGGTTTAAAAATAGACTATTATCGAAAGGGATGAAGTGATTCATCCCTTTTTTTATACCTATTGGTTTAAATTTTTATTCCAAAGTATTAGATGAAAAAACCTATAACAGGAGTAGAGTTTCAAGGGAAGAAACAGCAGTACCTCGAACAAGAAAAATCAAGCTGATTTATTTCAACATTTATGAGGGATTGAGATGGAAAACATTCAACCGAAGTCAGGAATGGCTTCAAAGATTATCTGGCTGTTTGTAGCCATTCTAGGTGCCGTTTCATTCGGCATACTAGCACTCAGTCGAGGCGAGCATGTCAATGCAGTTTGGCTGATCCTTGCAGCAATCTGTGTGTATAGCATTGCATATCGTTTTTATAGTTTATTTATTGCCAATAAAGTCTTTGAACTGAATGAGCGACGTTTAACGCCTGCCCATCGCTTAGCTGACGGTTTGGATTATGTGCCGACCAATAAAAGCGTTCTATTTGGTCACCACTTTGCTGCGATTGCAGGTGCAGGTCCTTTAGTCGGACCGATCCTTGCTGCGCAAATGGGTTATTTGCCGGGAACAATTTGGCTCTTGGTGGGTGTTGTTCTCGCCGGTGCGGTTCAAGACTTTTTAGTCTTATTCATCTCAACGCGTCGTGATGGTCGTTCACTCGGTGAAATGGCAAAACAAGAACTGGGTTCTTTTGCCGGAATCATCGTGATGCTTGGCGCACTTGGTGTGATGATCATCATTCTTGCGGTACTTGCATTGGTTGTTGTAAAAGCGTTGACCAACAGTCCGTGGGGTGTTTTCAGTATCGCTGCAACGGTGCCGATTGCGATTTTCATGGGTATCTATATGCGATTTATCCGTCCGGGTAAAATTGCAGAAGTGTCGATCATTGGTTTTGTGCTGATGATGGCAGGGATTATCTATGGTGGCGACATTGCACAGCATCCTTATTGGGGGCCATTCTTTACACTTTCAGGTACTGAACTGACTTGGTGGCTGATCGGTTATGGTTTCGTGGCATCAGTATTACCTGTTTGGTTACTGCTTGCACCACGTGATTACCTATCTACCTTCTTGAAAATTGGTGTTATTGCAGGTTTGGCAATCGGGATCATGTTTGCATTGCCTGAAATGAAAATGCCAGCAGTAACGCATTTTATTGATGGTACAGGTCCTGTATTTGCAGGCTCAATGTTCCCATTCTTGTTTATTACCATTGCCTGTGGTGCAATTTCAGGTTTCCATGCGCTCGTTTCTTCAGGAACGACACCGAAGCTTGTGAATAATGAAAAAGATATTCGCATGATCGGTTATGGCGGCATGTTGATGGAATCTTTTGTTGCGATCATGGCTTTGGTCTGTGCAACGATTCTTGAGCCTGGTGTGTATTTTGCGATTAATGCGCCAGCAGCTGTGATTGGTACAACGGTTGAGTCCGCTGCAGAAGCAGTTCGTACATTAGGCTTCGTGGTAACACCTGAAGCATTGACCTTACTTGCACAAGAAGTGGGTGAAAATTCGATTCTGTCTCGTACAGGTGGTGCACCAACATTTGCGATTGGTATGGCGCATATCATTACGGAAATTTTTAATAACCGTTCAATGATGGCGTTCTGGTATCACTTTGCGATTTTATTCGAAGCACTTTTCATTTTAACGGCAGTTGATGCGGGTACACGTGCATGTCGTTTCATGGTGCAAGATACTGTGGGTATCGTGATTCCTGCGGTAAAAAACTCACATAACTTCTTCGGAAATCTGTTAGGTACAGCGGTGGCTGTTGCAGGTTGGGGCTTCTTCGTTTACCAAGGCGTGGTTGATCCACTCGGCGGTATTAATAGCTTATGGCCGCTATTTGGTATTGGTAACCAAATTCTTGCTGCGATGGCATTGATCTTGGGTACAGTGATTTTATTCAAGATGAAAAAACAAAAGTATGTTTGGGTGACAATTATCCCAACATTATTCTTGTTTATTACTTCCATGACCGCTGGTTGGCAGAAGATTTTCCACGAAAATCCAAAGATTGGTTTCTTGGCTCAAGCAGATCGTTTTAATGCAGCCATTGCGAAAAATGAATTGTTGGCACCTGCGAAAACCATGGCTGAAATGCATACAGTTGCACTGTCGAATCAAATCAATGCCGGTCTTTGTGCATTCTTTATGATCGTGGCATTTGTGATGTTATTTGCAGCAATTGGTGTGGTGCGTCGTGCCTTGGCAAATCCAAATCCATCGGTGAATGAAGCAGAAGCGATTTACCGTGACCCAGCTGAAATTAATCCGTCAAATTCAGCACATTAATAGGGGAATATGAATGAACCTGAAGTTTGCAAAAAGTGGAAAAACGGTGATTTATAAAATCATTAAAATGACCATTATGTCGCAGAAGGATTTAATTCTGAACCCGAAAAATTGGTCACGTATTGCGACGTTGTGGCAACGTTTACAGCAAAGTTTCCGCCTGATGGTGGGTGTGCCAGATTACCAAAACTATTTGGAACATATGGCAAAACATCATCCTGATTTGGAAGCGATGGATGCAAAAACATTTTATCGTCACTGTGTAGATGCACGTTATCCATCAGCTGGTGGTGACATGAAGAAGTGTCCTTGCTAATGCAGTGACTCGAGCTAAAAATCTAAGAAAAAAGCGTTCTTCGGGACGCTTTTTTTATTGCTGATTTGTGAGCAGTCGAAGCGAAAACAACCCTTTTGTATACTCAATAAATATCAAGCGTATGTATTAAAAGTAATGAACTGGGTATAGCTTGGAGATAAACACTGTATTTTTAAATAAAACACTGTATTTTAGTCATTCATTTAACTTTTTTATTGGGGAATAAAAAGTGTTTTGGGGATCAGAGAAAAGCCAACAAAATAATACATCAACGCTTTTAAGTGAACAGAGCCTTGCCCCTTTTTACCCGAAAATAAATACTTTCCTCGAACAAATTAACCAAATTATTTTGGATAAAAATCAGCAAACCAAATTGGCTTTAGCTTGTCTATTGGCAGGCGGGCATGTGCTATTTGAAGACTTACCTGGTTTAGGCAAAACGACATTATCTAGCGCCTTGTCACATTTGGCGGGATTAAAGTTTCAACGGATTCAATTTACCAATGACATGCTGGCCAGCGATGTGATTGGGGTAAATATGTTTAATCAAAAAGAACATCATTTTGAGTTTAAATCTGGGCCGATTTTTACCCAAATTTTATTGGCAGATGAAATCAACCGTTGTAGTCCTAAGACCCAAAGTGCTTTATTGGAAGCCATGGAAGAGGGGTATGTGACGGTTGATGGTGTGCGCTATGCTTTGCCTCAACCATTTTGGGTGATTGCGACACAAAACCCTTTATTTCAAAGTGGTACTTATGCCTTACCTGAGTCCCAGTTGGACCGGTTTTTAATGCGTTTGTCTTTAGGTTATCCATCGCGTCAGGCAGAGAAATTATTGCTCCAACAAACTTCACGCCATGATCTGATTGCGGCATTAGCACATATCTTTAATGAAGCAGAAATTTTACAACTACAAGGCTTTGTCGAGCAGATACATCTGAGTGATCGTTTGATGGATTACATTTTGGATCTTGCTGCTGAAACACGTAAAGGGAGACATGGTCTTTCTACTCGTGGTGTTTTAGCCTTAAAGAAAGCTGCGCAAGCCTATGCGCTGATTGAGCAGCGAAATTATGTGAATCCTGACGATGTGCAAGCGGTTTTTGCAGCTGTGGTATCTCATCGAATTGGGTTGTCAGATCTTGAAGCCTTTAAGCTTTTAGAACAAGTTTCGATTCAATAAAGGAGTTGAACCTTGGCTTCGATGTGGCAGCAATGGATTGAACGTCGATTTAAAATTGATCAGCACAAGCAGCTGACTCAAAAAGACGTCTTGATCTTTATCTATCAGCAAGGCTACTTGTATTTGGTGTTAATTTTCATCACCTTTATTGCAGGTGTGAATTATGCCAATAACTTGATTTTAGGATTTTGCTTTTTAATTAGCGCCGTATTGTGTATTAGTTTCTATATTACTTTTAAACAGCTTCATGCGTTGCAGATTCAAATAAATGTTGTTGATACACCGCAAGTAGGTGAATTACTTTCGGTCGATATTTACTTTAAACAAGAGGTCGAACAGGCGCGATATTTGTGGATTAAAACAGAAAATCAATTACATAAATTATTTTTCAATACGCAACAGCATGGCTTTCAATTAAATTTTACAACCAGCCAACGCGGTGTTTTTCAGATTCCACCCATACAAATTTATAGTGTTTATCCCTTTGGCTTAGTGCGGGCCTGGACGTATTTGTACGTACAGCAACCTGCGTGGGTTGCCCCACAAGCCAGTTTGCATTCCGTTGAAAATAAGCAGCAACAGCAAAACTTTGAACCTGATCTTGATGAATTTCGCGAATTACGCAGTTTTCAGACGGGGGATTCACTTCATGCGGTGTCATGGAAACAAGCAGCACGAGGACAAGGCTTATATGTCAAAGTCTTTGAACAATATGAAGATCTAAAGAAATTAGAGATCCATTATCACCATATGCCAGCTCAAAGTCATGAAGAAAAACTTAGCCTTATGATGGGTTTGGTCGAGCAGGCTGAGCAAAATCACGATCAATATGCACTGTATTTACCTAATGCTGAGTTAGTATCAGGCACTGGAACACTGCATTTTTCCGAAGCAAAACGGTTATTGGCGCAGGCTTAAGAGATGATTGAAAATACCATACGCCGCTCCATACTACTCACGTTAGCTTTGGTGCTTATTGCGCAAATGCTTTATATACCAGTGGTGACATCATTAGTATTTTTAGTCATTTGGCTTATGTTATTACACAATACCCGCGCCAGTAAAAAACTATTTTCTAAAATTTTAACCTATGTGCTGACATTGATAGCTTTATTCAGCATTTACATAAGTCATAAAACCTTTATTGGTGTTGATGCAGGGGTTACAGTACTTAGTACATTTTTATTTGCTAAATCTTTAGAAACAAAAACACGTCGTGATGTAATTATTTTATTTAACTTTGCGATGTTTGTGATTGCCACTAGTTTTTTGTTTAGCCAGTCTTTTGCCATGGCATTGGTCATTTTGTTGGCGTTGTTGAGCTGCTTTATTGGATTATACCGTTTACAGACCTTTGGTTTTAGCCAAAACTCAGGCGGTGAAATACAAGCGATTAAACAAGATATTGGGCATGTGGGTAAATTTATTGTCTTAGCTGTTCCATTCTTTATTTTACTGTTTCTCTTTTTTCCACGCCTGCCGCCGCTATGGCATATTCCTATTCCTGAAAATAAAGCCACAACAGGAATCAGTGACAGCATGTCTCCCGGCGATATTGCTGAGTTATCAGAGTCGAGTAGTTTGGCTTTTCGTATAATCGGTGATATTCAAGCCTTGCCACCTCGTACAGAGCTGTATTGGCGGGCGATGGCTTTAGATGAGTATGATGGTTCTAAATGGACAAGTCATTTTTTTAACCAGAACGTTATACAGCTGAATCCAGACGATTTAAAACCCAAGCGGACATTGAATTATCAATATTTGGCTGCCGACCCAACTGTGATGTGGATTATGTCGTTGGAGCAATCCGTTCCCAATGAAGCACGTTTTGCTTTAGGTCAAGATGGTCGAATTACACCCTACCGATTAACAGCACGTACAGAGCCGATTCAACTGAAATGGTTAGGAAGTGCAGAGCCGCCACAAATAAAAAATGTAACTTTACTTGAAAAATTAAACACTCGCTATGTTGAAAACTTGGATGTTCAATCACAACAATTGGCCCAAACTTTATGGCAGCGAAGTCGTCAAAATCCTGAGCGTTATATTGCCGAAGTTTTGCAATGGTATAAACAAAATCGCTTTGCATATACTTTAAGCCCAGGTGTATTGGGGCAAAATCGGATAGATGATTTTTTATTTGGATCAAGACAGGGCTTTTGCGAACATTTTGCTTCAAGTTTTGCAATGTTGATGCGCTATGTTGGCGTACCGTCGCGTATTGTCGTGGGATATCAAGGTGGTCAATTAGCACCAGATGGAAAAAGTTGGGAGGTTCGTCAGCTCGATGCACATGCGTGGACAGAGGTTTATGTCAATCAACATTGGCGTCGTATTGATCCGACGGCCATGATCGCACCGCAGCGTATCGATGGGGGGATGCAGGATTATATGGAACAAGATCGGACAATTTTTGGGAGCCAGCAGTCGACTTGGGCCTATCAACAATTTTCGATGTTGAAAAAAGTCCGTGTATGGAGTGATTATGCGAGTTACCAATGGCAGAGCAAGGTGGTGGGTTATAATGCTGAATCACAACAACAATGGTTTAAAAAGCTCGGTACAAATTCTGCTTATGCAGTTGTTTTAATTCTTATTTTGAGTATTGGTGGCATTGTAGCATTATATTTTATATGGATTTTGTGGAAAAAAAGAAAAAGTTTAAGCCCTCTTGAAAGAGAAATTACCAATTTCGCAAAGAATTTACCCTTGAGCCAGCAAAAATTGACTTCTGAAAGTTTTCGGCATTGGTTACAACGTTTGGCTGAAAATGTACCTGAACATGAAAGGCGTTCATTTGAACAATCCATCAAGTTATTTGAGCAGGAAATTTACGTAGGTACTCCGCTAAGTTCTCAAGATATTCAATGTTTTAAGACTTTGCTTAAAACTTGTACGCAAAGTTTAAAAAACTCAGAAAAGGGCTTGTCATAAAAAATAAAAATGAATATGATGCTTGGACTTCAGGTGTATAGCTCAGTTGGTTAGAGCGCTACGTTGACATCGTAGAGGTCAGCAGTTCGAGTCTGCTTATACCTACCAAATTCAAAAAGCAGAATCAGAATGATTCTGCTTTTTTTATCTGAAATTATTAGGGTCTGTTGACATTTACTTTTCATAATTAACCCTATAAAGGTAGCCATAAAAATATACAGGCTAAAGCAACAGAACTTTGATAATTCCTTTTGAGCTTGTCATATCGAGTAGCTATTCCTCTAAATTGCTTTAATCTACAAAACATATTTTCAACTAAATGCCTGATTTTATATAAATACCAGTCCATATGGTCATTGTTCGATTTTGCTATTCGTTTTCCTTGGTATATTCGCTTTGGTCCTTGTTTTCCTAATCTGTTCACGCAGTGGTTCTGAATCATAGCCTTTATCTGCGCATACCACTTTTGTCTCTTTTAAATCTAATATTGATATTAAATCAGGTGCAACTTTAACATCATGTGTGGTTCCATCGATAATCATGAAATCAATAGGATTGCCATCTGCATCAACAATCAAATGTATTTTTGAGGAGTTTCCTCCTACACTTTTAGAAATAGATTGATTCGCTATGCCGGCAGAATGTTGATGAGCACGTACATGAGAGCCATCAATAAAAATCCACTCCATATAGGGGCATGAGGCTAGTAATTTGAATAATTTAAGTAACTTACCGCTGCTTGACCAACGATTAAAACGCTTGAAAATAGAGTTTGAATGACCAAAACAAGAAGGAATATCTCGCCACGGACAGCCTGTTCTAATTCTATAGAGAATAGCTTCAATAAAATTGCGTAAATTTGAGTTGTGGTGAATGGATAAATTACGCAGAATAACTTTCAACTTTTGCCAGTGTTGATCTGTCAGCATGGTACGAGGCATAGCGAATAGTAAAATTGGGTTTGGCGATTTGATTTTACTACTTCGCTATTTTTTTAAGCTAAAAGTGTCAACACACCCTAATTAAAGTGTTATCAAGAATATAGTTAAATCAAATCTGCTTATATGAAAGGTGTTCATCATGAGTCGTTACCAAACTTAATTTTCTTTTATAGACTCATATGGACTGAGTCGTAAAATCATCATGAGATGGAATTGGGTGTAAATGCATCTATGTGCAAATACATCAATTTGGATATTGGTTGATTAAGTGATTAAGCCAAACTTCTTTGGCTCATATTTCTGCATTTATGACTATATAGTAGTGCTTTATACAATGTATGCTATAGCGGATTATTTGAAACAAAAAAGCCGCATTCTATGCGGCTCTTAATTGAACAAATAAATTATGCATCTTCAGTTTCTAAAATTTCGAAGTCATGGGTAATTTCTACACCACCATCCATCAGCATTTTACTAGCAGAACAGTATTTTTCAGCAGAAAGTTCAACCGCTTTTGCAACTTGCTTTTCCTTCACGCCATGACCAGTGACTACAAAGTGCAAATGAATTTTAGTGAATACAGCAGGAATAGTGTCGGCACGTTCTGCATTTAATTCACAACGAACATCAGTAATGTCTTGGCGTGCTTTCTTTAAAATCGTCACAATATCGAAAGATGCACAACCACCAAGTCCTGTTAAAATCAGTTCCATTGGGCGCGGACCACGGTTTTCACCGCCATATTCTTGTGATCCATCCATCATAACAGTGTGACCACTTTGAGTTTTTGCTTCAAAAGCAACATTCTCTAGCCAATGAACACTAGTTTGCATTGCAAGTCCCTAAAAAAAGCTATAAATTTACGCAGTACCTGTACACTAACATAAATTGAGTTGATAAGGAATTTCAACTCTTACGTGTGACAAGTTCACTTTAGGTCTTGTGCGATCTATAAATTATCCATATTCGGAAACTGTTAGCATGACTTCAAACTTTTCACAACTTAGCACAGATGCGCTATCTCCGGGGCAGTTACCTGAGTCGGTGAAGGCATTATTAAAACGTGCATATATTAATCGTTACCCAAAACGTACAACAATCATTGATGCGGGCTCAGAATCTAAATCTTTGTATTTAATTCTTAAGGGTTCAGTATCTATCATTTTACGCGAAGATGATGAGCGTGAAATTGTGGTTGCGTACTTAAATGCGGGTGACTTTTTTGGGGAAATGGGTCTATTCGAAGCAAATGCACAGCGTACTGCAGAAGTGCGTACGCGAGATGTATGTGAAATTGCTGAGATTACCTATGAAAACTTTCATGAATTAAGTAAACAATACCCAGACTTAAGTTATGCGGTATTTGCACAGCTTGTACGCCGTCTTAAAAATACGACGCGTAAAGTAACTGACCTTGCGTTTATTGACGTATCAGGTCGAATTGCACGTTGCTTAATTGATTTATCTTCACAACCAGAGGCAATGATTTTGCCGAATGGTCGTCAGATTCGTATTACTCGTCAAGAGATTGGTCGTATCGTGGGTTGTTCCCGTGAAATGGTTGGTCGTGTTCTAAAAACACTTGAAGAGCAAGGCATGATTGAAACTGATGGTAAAGCGATTCTAATTTTTGATGCATCGCTTGAAGAGAAAAGCCAATTGGCTTCTGACGATTTCGACGACGAAGAATAATCAGTCTTCCGAATCTAAAAAAAGCAAACTCAGGGGTTTGCTTTTTTTATGTCCATTCATTTCTCACTATTATAGCGGAAGCAACCTTTCTCACATTTTTTGACAAATAAACAGAAAATTATGATTTAAACAAAGCCGATATCTTATGTAAGCTACTTCGTGACTTATATATTGATATTTAAAATAAAGAGGGAATTTGCGGCATGCAATTTAAACCATTGGCACATACAGGCATATTAGTTCCAGAAATTTGTTTAGGCACCATGACGTTTGGTGAACAAAACACCCAAGCAGAAGCTTTCGAGCAACTGGATTATGCTTTAGAGCGTGGTCTTAACTTTTGGGATACTGCAGAAATGTATCCTGTCCCGCCGAAACCTGAAACCCAAGGTTCGACTGAAACTATTATAGGTAACTGGATTGCGGCTCGCGGTGGCCGCGATAAAATAATCTTAGCTTCAAAAATTGCAGGACCGTCACAAGGCGGTAGTCATATTCGTGACGGGCAAACTAAATTTATTGCTTCGGAAATTGAGTCTGCACTGGATCATTCTCTTCAGCGCTTACAAACAGATTATCTTGACTTATACCAGTTGCATTGGCCGCAACGTCCAACCAACTTTTTCGGTAAATTGGGTTATGGCAATGCCGAAGCAAACAGTACGCAAACTATTACCAATTTAGAAGAAACATTAGTTGCTTTAAGTCATGAGGTGAAAAAAGGTCGAATTCGCTCAATTGGACTATCTAATGAAACGCCATGGGGAACGTTGAAATTCCTACAACTTGCAGAAAAGCATGGTTTAGAAAAAATTGTCAGTGTGCAAAATCCATATAGTTTGTTGAATCGTACTTATGAAATCGGTTTATCTGAAATTGCACATTACGAAGGCGTGGGCTTATTGGCATATTCACCTTTAGCATTTGGTTATCTAACAGGTAAATTCCGTCATGGTGCACGTCCTGCCAATGCTCGAGTGACACTATTTTCACGCTTTAGCCGCTATTCAAATGCGGAGAGTGAATGGGCAACAGAACAATATGCACAATTGGCTGAACAGCATGGTTTAACGTTGACACAGTTAGCACTTGCATTTATTAAGCAGCAATTTTTTGTCACCAGTACAATCATTGGTGCGACAAATCTAGATCAGTTGAAAGAAAATATTGATGCGTTTGATGTGAATTTATCAGAAGACATTTTAAAAGGGATTGACGATATTCATCGCCAGCAGCCAAATCCTGCACCTTAAGCTGAACTTTTCAGTGGATTATGTAAAAGCCTGCATGTAAATGTGGGCTTTTTTGACATTTACGTGATTTAAGCTAGTGGAAAATCATTGAATTTTATTGTCAGAAAGTCAGTTGAGTTGACAAGAAAATTGCCTAAAAATACATATGTATTTAAACAACATAATAAAGTACTAAATTCTTCAATAAATGACTTGAAAAGTATTCTATTTATACCAATATTATAATTGAGATTTATCTTTATCTTAAAATTAACTCATTGAAAAATATTTAAAAAATGTATTTGAAATTTTAAATATGACTCCCATATATGCTTCAAGTACAGAATTTGTTGTGAGGAATAACAAGAATGCGATTCGAAAAATTCACAAACCGTTTGCAGCAAGCATTATCCGATGCCCAATCTTTAGCAATGGGGAAAGACCATACAGCCATTGAAGGAATCCATATTCTTTCGACATTGCTTGAAGAGCCGTCGAACCAAAACTTGTTACAACAGGCAGGTGCTAATCTTCCTGAGTTAAAAACCAAGCTTCAGCAAGCCCTACAGGATACTGCCACCATTGCTACGCCTACAGGGGACATCAACCTAAATCCTGAAGCAGTCAAGGCGCTGAATTTAGCCGACAGTTTCGCTCAAAAAGCGGGTGATGAGTTTCTTTCTACAGATTGGGTGATTCTCGGTTTAGCTGAAACGGGTAAAACCAAAACCTTATTAAATAGTGTAGGCGTAACGACAGATAAATTACGCAATGCAATTGAACAAATACGAGGCGGTGAACAAGTCATGAGTAATAACCACGAAGATCAACGTGATTCACTCAACAAATATACCTTAGACCTCAATGCACGTGCATTAGAAGGCAAGTTAGATCCAGTTATTGGTCGTGACGAAGAGATTCGTCGTACCATTCAAGTTTTATCGCGTCGTAGTAAAAACAACCCCGTACTGATTGGTGAGCCGGGTGTGGGTAAAACTGCGATTGTAGAAGGTTTGGCACAGCGTATTGTTAATGGCGAAGTTCCTGAAAGTCTGAAAGGTAAACGTGTACTTTCACTCGACCTTGGTTCATTGCTTGCAGGTGCAAAATACCGCGGTGAATTTGAAGAACGTCTTAAAGCCGTTCTAAAAGATTTAGCCAAATATGATGGCGAGATCATTCTCTTCATTGACGAATTACATACGCTTGTTGGCGCAGGTAAAGGTGATGGTGCAATGGATGCAGGGAATATGCTTAAACCTGCATTAGCGCGTGGTGAGCTACGCTGTGTAGGTGCAACCACTTTAGATGAGTACCGCCAATATATCGAGAAAGATGCGGCTCTAGAGCGTCGTTTCCAAAAAGTGATCGTTGATGAACCGAGTGTGGAAGACACTATTGCGATTTTACGTGGTCTAAAAGACAAATATGCAACCCATCATGGTGTGCAAATTTTAGACTCTGCGATCATTGCTGCGGCAAAAATGTCGCATCGTTACATAACAGACCGTCAGTTGCCAGACAAAGCCATTGATTTGATTGATGAAGCTGCATCACGTATCAAAATGGAAATTGACTCAAAACCTGAGCCACTTGACCGTTTAGACCGCCGCTTAATTCAGTTAAAAATGCAACTTGAAGCGGTGAAAAAAGATGCAGATTCAGTCTCTAAAGCTGAAGTTGAGCACCTAGAGAAACAAATTGCTGAAGTTCAAAAAGAATATAGTGATTTGGAAGAAGTGTGGATTGCGGAAAAACGTCTGGTTGACGGAACGAATCAAGCTCAAATCGAGTTAGATAAAGCGCGTACTGCCTTTGAAAAAGCACAACGTGAAGGTGATTTAGCAGAAGCTAGCCGCTTGCAATATGGTGTTATTCCTGAGTTGCAAAAACGCTTGAATGAAGAAGAAGTTGCCGAGGTGAACGAAGAGCCAAAACTGATTCGTACCAAAGTCACTGAAAATGAAATCGCTGAAGTGGTAAGTGCGGCTACAGGTATTCCTGTTGCGAAAATGCTGCAAGGTGAACGTGAAAAACTCTTACACATGGAGGAGTTCTTACATAACCGTGTAGTTGGTCAAGATGAAGCTGTCGTAGCAGTGTCGAATGCGGTGCGTCGTTCTCGTGCAGGATTATCCGATCCAAACCGCCCAAGTGGTTCATTCTTATTCCTTGGGCCTACAGGTGTAGGTAAAACTGAGTTAACCAAAGCTTTAGGTAATTTCTTATTTGACAGTGATGATGCGATTATTCGTATCGACATGTCAGAGTTTATGGAAAAGCATTCGGTGAGCCGTTTAGTAGGTGCGCCTCCGGGCTATGTGGGTTATGAAGAAGGTGGTGTGTTAACCGAGGCTGTTCGTCGTAAACCTTATAGTGTAGTGTTGTTTGATGAGGTTGAAAAAGCACATCCAGATGTCTTTAACATCTTACTTCAAGTGTTGGATGATGGTCGATTAACAGACTCACAAGGCCGTGTGATTGATTTCAAAAACACCGTGATCGTGATGACCTCGAACTTAGGTTCAACCGATGTTCGTGAATTAGGTGAAAACCCGTCGAAAGACGAAGTTCGCGCTGTGGTTATGGCTGCGGTATCTGAACATTTCCGACCTGAATTTGTGAACCGTATTGATGAGTTGGTGGTTTTCCACTCTTTACAAAAAGCGCAAATTCGTGGTATTGCGGATATTCAGTTGGATCGCTTACGTTCACGTTTGGCAGATAAAGACATGAGTCTGGCGGTTGAAGATAGTGCCTTTGAATTACTTATCGATGCTGGTTTTGACCCTGTGTATGGCGCACGTCCTCTGAAACGTGCTATCCAACAACAAGTTGAAAATACATTGGCACAGAAAATCTTATCAGGTGCTTTCCAACCGGGAGATACGATTGTCGTTCAAGCGGAAGGAGATCATCTAACTTTTGAAAAGTTAAAACTCAACTAAAAAGCACAAATCTGCTACATCCAGTTGTAAAAACAGAAACCCGGTTTAGGCCGGGTTTTTTAATTTTACGCTTGTCGTAATTTTCGTTTAAATACGTAAAGTTCATTGCATTTCATCATTTTCACCCACTAAGATGACGTCCGCACACATCCAACGAGATGACTGTGTTCTGTAAAACAAAAACAATATCGCTCGTTCATCATGAATGAATGGCAACAGGGAATTATGATTATGATGGAATTTAAACTGCTTAGGCAGATCAAAAAAGAACCTTATAGTTTATATAAACGTACAGATGACATCACTGTTCAAGAACTCAAACGCATGTATGGTATTTACCAAAAATATTATGCCAATACCCGTTATGAAATTTTTGAACGCGACTTCTTAGAAAAAACCGGTGTTTTTTTCATTATTGAACCGAAAAATAATCAAATTGTCGGATTCTCGACGGTTATGGAGCGTGACTTTATTGTTGATGGTAAAGCCCGACATGCTTTTTTCAGTGGTGATACCATTATTGAGAAAGAGTATTGGGGGAATCGTGCATTAACTCGAGCAATGTTCCGTTATATTATTAGTTTTAAATTTCGTCATCCAAGAACCCCTGTATATTGGATTTTAATCTCTAAAGGCTTTAAAACTTATCTGCTCTTAGCCAATAACTACTACAGCTACTATCCACATTATGGTGAGAAAAATGCCCATCTCAAAGACTTTGTCGAATCGTACTGTAAAGAATATTTCTCAGAATACTATAACCATGAAACGGGTCTGCTGAATTTTGGCGAAGACTATCAACCACTCAAAGCAGATGTTGCGCCAATCACCCATGAGATGCGCGAAAACAATACCAAGATTGCTTTCTTTGAAGATAAGAACCCAACGTGGGTCGATGGAACTGAACTACCGTGCATTGGTGAATTACGTTGGAGCGATTTATACCGTTATGTAAATCGTTTCTTAACTAAGACCACCAGTGTAAGTAAACATGACAGCAAGTTACGTTATAAGTCACGTACATTACATATTGCGACAGGTTCTGACTCGAAGGTGGCCTAATGGGATTGCTTCTCACCACTGCACATCAAGTTTTGAATATTGCCTGCCGCAAAGCGTTTCAACGCTATACACAGCAGGCAAATCAGCTAGAAAATGTGCAACGTAAAAAATTAAGCCATTTTTTAAAGCAGCACATTTCGCAAAATTTAAGCTATGAGCAATTTGCCAAAAAGTATCCGCTTTCTCGTTATAGCAATTGGAAAAGCCAAATTGAACAATCCAGACAAAGTGGCAAAAATAGTTTGGGGCCTGAAAAAATTGTACGGTTTCAACCGACCAGTGGGTCGAGTGAAGCTATTAAATTCATTCCCTATACTCAGGCTTTTTTAGATGAACTGGATGAGGCTATTGGTTTATGGCTGACTAATTTATATCGGACACACCCACAACTTAAAAACTCAACGCATTATTGGTCGGTTTCATGGTTGCCTGAAAGCCAGAGAAAGCTTTTAGAAAATAGAAATTTGAATGATGACAGTGCGCTGCTTAATCTGTCGAAGCGAGTGTTGAGTAAAATTACTCAATCGGTACCGACTGAAATTGCGATGGCAAATTCAGCCGAAGATGCCATGTTTGCAACCGCGGTGTATCTCGTTGCAGATAAGCATTTAGGCATGATTTCGGTATGGAGTCCTACATTTGCATTGCAATTGCTGGATATTATTCAAGAACATCAAGCTGAAATTGTACAGGTCTTAAAAACTGGACAATGGCAACGTGAGGGTTTGAGTTTTCTGCAAGTTCCTAAATCTTGTCAACAATGCTATCGCTTACAAGACTTGGATTTAACCCAAGCAACGGCGTGGAAAAAACTGTGGCCTAAACTCAGTCTGGTTTCGAGTTGGGATACAGCGAGCGCAGAGCAATGGGCAGTACAGCTACAGCAACGAATTGCAGGGGTGGCATTTGAGGGTAAAGGTTTATGGGCAACTGAAGGCGTAGTGACGATTCCATTTGCAAACCGTTTTACCTTAAGTTATCAGTCACATTTTTATGAATTTATTTTGCAAGACAGCCAAAAAGTGGTGCCATCTTGGCAACTGAAAATAGGCGATATCGTTAGTCCTGTGATTACTACAGGTTCAGGATTAATTCGTTATGTGATTGATGATGAATTAGAAGTCACCGACTTTTATCAGCAAGTGCCATGTTTTAAATTTTTAAGTCGAAAAATGACGGTTGATTTGGTCGGAGAAAAGCTCGACCACAATGCAGCAGTTAAAGTCCTTGCAGAGTTTAAACAAGTGGATTATTTACCAATTAGTATCTTGGGTATCGAACAATGTTCGGTTAAAAAACCGCATTATGTTTTACTCAGTGAAGGCAATGTAGACAAACAACCGTCAGCTCAAGCGCTAGATCGGTTACTAAAACATAATTTTCATTATGAATTGGCACGGGATTTGGGACAACTTGATGAACCAGAAGTGGTTCATGTGCAAGATGCATGGGATTACTACAAAACACTAGCCATGAACAATGGCATGATTGAAGGGAATATTAAGCCTGAGCCGCTTAAGAAAATGAAAACAAAAATAATTGAGTATTGAGATGGATATCGATGTGTTAGATGCACCGTTCGACGAAACGGCGTTATATCATTCAAAGAATGAGACTAAGTTTGCGGTTCGAAATGCGACTGTCGAAGATGATGAGCAACTAATGAAAATTAGTGCAGAGACTATGCCAAGCAATGGCATCACATTATCTCATGCGCGTCACCCCAGTTATTTTGATGCCAGCCACGCACAGTATAATCGTCCAGATTTAAAAGTGGTTGTCCCTGTGGAAGATCCATCTATCGTGATTGCGATGATGAATTTGGGATGGCGTTATTGTTATATCAATGGTCAGCCTGACCTGATGCGTTATGTCGCCGATTTAAGAATGAATCCAGCGTATCGTGGTGCTAAAGTCATGCGCTTATTGATGGACTATCTCCATGATGAAATACCACAAGACACGATTTTTGAAAGTGTGGTTTTAAACGACAATATTGTCGCTGCCAGTATTTTACATCATGAAAGATCTGGATTTCCGCTGCCATATTTTTATGATGAAATTCGAACCTTTACCGTTTCACAGGCCGTGAAACCAAAAACTTTCAATCAATATCAATTTAAAACCCTGACTGCTGAACGTGTAGATGAAGCGAATGATTTCATTTTAAAAATGAAAGACCATTATAATTTTTTACCTAGCTATGATTTTAATGCTTTGGTTGATGGTCAAAATCCATTTTGGGCAGGCTTAAATCTGGACGATTTTTATTTGATTTATGATCAGCACAATCAGTTGGTTGGACTTTATGGCTTATGGAATCAAAAAAGTTTTAAACAAACTCGAGTGATCGATTATTCAAGGTCATTAAAGTTGATGAAGCCTTTTTATAATGCCTATGCCAGTGTGCGTGGTGTATTATCACTGCCAAAAATTCAGGGAACTTTCGATTATTTAATGCTGCATAGTCCACTATGTCATCCTGAACATCTAGATGTATTTGCAAGTTTAGTTTTTCATGCCAAGCAACAGACCAAGCGACGTGGCAAAGAAACCTATTGCATCACTCTGTCAGAGAAGGACCCACGTATAGGATGGATGAAAAATACCACCTCTCACGTGTTAAAAGCCAAGCACTATTTTCATAGTTTTAAAGGCAATCCATATGCCGCGTTTGATCGTAAACGTATAAGTTATTTTGAAGCTGGGCGTATATAGTTAAAGTGATAGCCATCAAAAAATCAATTAAAACTGCCAAATTAATCATTTAAAATCATTCTAATTGTGTACTTATGTAACTGAGTTCTTCAGTATACTGCGCAAAGAATAATCAGAATGAGAAAGACATGTCAAAATTGATGTGGGGAATTGGCAGTTTAGTGGTGCTTTCAGCAGCTGTGGTGGGAGGGAATTTATATGCAGATAAATCTCTTTCCCAATTTTATACACAGAAAAATTGGTCAGCAGCCGTACAAGATGTTGATGTGAAGTACAGCAATTATCAAATGGGCTTGATGGGCGGAACGGTCGATTGGGTATTAACTCTGAAAACAGACCCGTGTAAACCCAAAGAAGTGATCGTGTTGAAGGGTACCGATCAGATTCAACGTGGGTTGAAAGGTTATAACATCAACTCGAACTTTAAGATTGTTCAACAACAAAGTACGTCCGAATATGCCAAGCTTTTTGGTACGGACTTAACGGCAAAAACGTTGGTCAATTGGATTGGTCAAAGTAAAACAGATCTACAGATTCCTGCATTTAAAACGACTGCACAAGGTGCAACGGTACAAGCTGATGCCAGCCAATTGCAAATTCGGATCAGTAGTCTACCGGGGCAAGCCACTAAGGTATCTGAGCTTTCAATCCATTTACCTGTGGTTCGGTTGAGTGAAGGTCCAATGCAAACCATGGTGCAAAATTTTTCGATGAAGACCAATCAAGGTTTAAATCAGAAAAATCTCGAAAATGGTTTTGTTGAAATCCAAGCGGCTTCTATCAAACGTTTAGATCAAAAGTTCTCAGGCGGCATGCGTGGTATGCAATTGCGTTGGGAGATCGAACTAAATAAACATGATGTGGACTTTGAAGGCTACTTAAAAGCTGATGAGATGGATTTCCCAGGTTCACCGGTCACTAAAGATTTCGCACTGAATTTGGCATTGCATAAAGTTAATCTAGATAAAGTTCGTGCATTTAGTGAACTTTTGCATCAGGTGGAAAATTCATGTGATGCAGTGGGTGAATCAAGTGAAGAAATGATTCAAGCTTTCTTAGCTATCGCAAGCCAAGGTTTTGATTTTGAGTCTAAAGATAATTCGATCAGTATTGGTGGAGGTAAAGCCTCTGCAAATGTCGTGGGGAAAGTCATGCCGGGTCACCATGCCTCAATGGAGTCTTTTATTAAAATGGTGCCGAGCTTACTGGATTTTCAAGCAGACTTAAGTTTTGATAAAAATATGATGACTGCAATCATGAATAACTTTTTGCAATTACAGGGAAAAAGTTTGTCAGGACAGGAAGCCGAAGCCATGTTTGCAGGCTTTGAAACATCAGGGCAAGGCAAGCGCGATGGCAATAACATGGTCATGAGTATGCAATATAAGTTCGGTCAAAAGCTTTTTGGTCAAGCCATACAAAAGAAATAAGCAACCAGTAGTGAGTAGTTAAGTTTAAAAAATATAAAACCGTCATAGATTGGCGGTTTTGTATTTTTGGCTACAGAATTATGATTTTCAGTTTATCGGAACACAGCGGCCTAGCCATTGTTGAACAGTTGAAAAGTTGCTAGCGTCAATGGGCAACTAGCCAATGAAAACAACAATAGGAAAGACACCATGTCACACGATTATTTTTTTAGACGGAAACTTGTTCATTCATCCATGCCTAAATGTTCTTGGGTAAAACACAGTCTTGTTAGTAGCATTTTTTTAATTGCTGTTCAGTCTATAGCTTTTGCGGGGACGTCAATTTCAGATCAACGCTTGTCGAATGAAACGCAAGGGAAAAAAAAGTTTAGTGAAGAAACCTTAGATATTATTGAGAGTGAGGCAGCTAAACCCAAAGAAGAGCAGCAGAAAAATTCAAATCATAAATCTAATCGTAATAATAAGATCATTCAAGAGACGCAGCTTGAAGGCTCAACCATGAGTGATTATTTGCTTCAAAAGAAAAGGGCAGCGGATCAGGTCGGGTTAATACAATCTCCAGAAGTCGCACCGATTAACCGTATTGTGCTGCAAGAGCGACATGAAAATATTCGAGTAACGTATCCAGATGGAGTTGTGGTTGAAATGAAGCACTGACGTGCTTCATTTCATAGATCAGGAATTTCTAAAGTCAAACCTTAGATTTGTGGATGAGTGATTTTCCATGCACGGTGAATTTTGGTATTACGTTTAAAGTCTAGGCCAATGGTTTCATTGCTGATTTCTTCAACGTCAAACATTGCCATGATCACATCGTCCATCTCAAAACCACGGTAGTTGTTTGAGAAGTAAAGCGTTCCGTCAGTGGTTAAACGGTTCATGGCACGTTTAAGCAAAGACATATGGTCGCGTTGGACATCAAACGTACCATAGAACTTTTTAGAGTTAGAGAATGTTGGTGGGTCAATAAAGATCAGGTCATATTGCTCGTGACCTTCTTTCAACCATTCAAAACAGTCGCTAGAGAAGAACTGATGTTGTTCATCTGCATGATCTACTGTCAAACCATTCAGTACAAAGTTCTCTTTAGACCAGTTTAGGTAGGTATTTGACAAATCGACACTGGTCGTACTTGCTGCACCGCCAAGCGCTGCATGTAAGCTCGCTGTAGAGGTATAGCTGTATAAGTTGAGGAAGTGTTTACCTTTGGCTTCTTTGGCAATCCGTAGACGCATTTGACGATGGTCAAGGAACAGACCTGTATCGAGGTAGTCTGTTAGGTTCACCAAAATCTTTGCTTTGCCCTCTTGCACGATAAAACGTTTAGACGCAGTACTTTGTTTGGTGTACTGATTTTTACCTTCTTGGCGAGCACGTGTTTTAATGAAAATCGCATCACGACCTAAGCCTGTCACTGCACGAATCGCTTGAAGTGCTAAGTTAAAGCGTTTTTTGGCTTTTTCAGGGTCAATTTTTTTCGGTGGTGCATATTCTTGTACGTGTAAACGATCACCATACAAATCTACCGCGACATTAAAGTCTGGCAAATCGGCATCATATAAACGTAGGCAGAAAATATTTTCTTTAACTGCCCATTTTTTAAGATTCTGCATGTTTTTTTGCAGACGGTTAGTAAAGTCTTCTGCACCTTCAATTTTTTCAAATTGTTGAGGTTCCCAATGCTCGAGGAAAGGCTTTTGAACTGCTGCAGGTTTGACTGTACCAAAACGGACGTAAATTGGGAGCTTACCATTCATCAAACGCAAAATTTGCGGATCATTAAAGGCAAGGACATCGGCCTGTTCAACTTGTGCTGCAATAATTGCAGCTGGCTGATTTGGGAAGTTCTTTTGTAATAATGCTGATAGACCTAAATACAGTGCGCGGTTAGAGGCTTTATCACCTAAACGCTCGCCGTATGGAGGATTAGTGACAACAAAGCTTTTCTTACCTGTTGCTTGGAATTCTGGCCAGTCTGCAAGTGTACGTTCTTCAATTTTAATTTGATCAAGTACAGATTCGAAACCTGCAGCAATAATATTTTGTTTGGTCGCTTTTACCGCTTCCCAGTCTGCATCAAATGCATAGAATTGTGGGAGAGGGTTTTCAAGTGCAGCTTTATGACGCTCAGCCGCTTCGCCTTTAATTGACATCCAAAGTTCATGGTCATGACCATTCCAACCATTAAAACCAAAACGACGAACAAGGCCTGGCGCGCGGTCAGTCAAAATCATTAATGATTCAATGATAAATGTCCCTGAACCACACATTGGGTCCAAAATAATATCGGGTTGATGTTGTTTAAGTTTTGCTTTCTGTAAGATGGCAGCCGCTAGATTTTCTTTAATCGGCGCATCTGTCATGTAGCGACGGTAGCCGCGTTTATGCAGAGAATCACCTGATAAATCTAAGCAATAAGTATGTTCAGTTTTGCCAGCTAATACATACAACGTAATTTCAGGTTGCTTAATGTCAATGCTTGGACGTTTGCCCACAGCTTCCATAAAGGAATCGACCACACCATCTTTGACACGTAAAGTTGCGAACTGAGAATTGACTTTGATGTCACGTTCAATATGTAAACGAACGGCAAATGTACTTTGTGGTGCAAAAATAAGTGACCAATCAAAGTTTATTGCACCTTCATAGAGCTCTTCCGCTACATCACGTGCATCATGCGTGAACTCTAATTCATGTGTATGAATCGGGGTGAGTACACGTGAAGCCAAACGTGACCACATGCAAATACGGTATGCATCTTCAAGTGTGCCTTTGAATACAAGACGACCCGGGAACTGTTCAATATTTTGAACACCTAAACCTTCAATTTCCTCGCGGAGTAAGGTTTCCAGTCCATCTGCACAGGTAACCCAATATGTAGAAAGACGCGGTTTCGAATTCATGTAAATTTCCAAAGGCAAAAAAGCAATCGCATATTTTAACGTATTTTCGGGGATTTGGGCGGACGATATTGCGCTGAAACGGGAGAAATATCGGTAGATTTGAATGACTTTATCAAATTTATTCTGTGTACATTGTGAGAAATATCACTTAATGGTACAAAAATTGCTATAACACTGATCAAAATTCGATCTTTATAATATTGATATCATTGGGGGTATTTATGACAGGGCTGGCAATCAATAGTCAATCAAACGCATTTTCAATCGCAACCTTAATCTATGCGCGTTTACGTCGTGTGTCAGGTCGGGTTATTGACGCATTATATGTAGTTGAAAATGTCGAATATGCACGCTTTGTTTCTAATTTGGCTTTGGCAACGGCTGATCCTGAATTATCTCGTTTAGTTGCACGTTTATATAGTGAGTTGAATTTGCATGAAGTTGCAGTTTCAGTACCAGAAGAATCAATGGTTAACTCAGTATCGCATGAAACAGCAGAAATTTTAATGAGCGAACCGACTGCGGAAGACATTTGTAAAGCACAGGTTGCACATCGTTATATTGGCGCATTGCGTTAATTCAATCCTGCTGTGAGCAGTAGGCATTTTTTCTTGCTGCGCACAGCCTGATGTATAAACCAACTTCCTTATTTCAAGAGTTGTTGAACTGCGCAGAAGGCGGCTGTTTACAGCTGAACTTTATTTTTTGAAAGTATCCAATTCAATTAAAAATAAAGGTGGATTGAAGTTCTGTTTGAAGGCTTTTTGAAAGGGGAAAGGTGAAGTTTAATTTAAAACGTTTAATTTATCTAATTGAAATGATAGATAGGAATTTGAAAATTCATTTTGAATAACATCATGCGTTTGCATTGAACGTTGAAAACTTCAACTGCCATTTGCCAAGATTCTCTGTATAATGCGTTAACTTAACGATAAGGAATCTCTCATGCACTTGGCGGCATTGCATACACCGAGCCAGATTCAACTCAACCAAGATGGTAACTTAAAACATTTCCTCACCATCGAAGGCCTTTCTAAAGAAACTCTCACAAAAATATTGGACACTGCACAGTCCTTTTTTAATGACCAAAATCAGCTGATTACCAACAACCTTTTAGAAGGTCGTACGGTAATGAACCTGTTTTTTGAAAATTCAACACGTACCCGTACCACTTTTGAAGCGGCAGCAAAACGTCTGTCTGCAAACGTATTGAACATTGATATTGCACGTTCAAGTACATCAAAAGGCGAGACACTGCGTGATACCTTGTGGAATTTAGAAGCGATGGCGACCGACATTTTCGTGGTTCGTCATTCATCGTCAGGCGCGCCGCACTTTATTGCCAAAGATGTTTGTCCGCATGTGGCAATCATCAATGCAGGCGATGGCCGTCATGCGCATCCTACGCAAGCCATGTTGGATATGTTGACGATTCGCCGTGAAACCAAAAAGAATTTTGAAGACATTTCCATTGCCATCATTGGCGATATTAAGCATTCGCGTGTTGCCCGTTCAGATGTCGCTGCATTACAAACATTGGGCTGTAAAGATATTCGTGTCATTGCGCCAAATACTTTGCTGCCTTACGGTTTTGATGATTATGGCGAAGGCATTCGTCTGTTCAACAATATGGAAGACGGCATTCAAGACTGCGATGTGATTATTACTTTACGTATTCAAAATGAACGTATTGATTCTCCTGCGCTGTCATCTCAAGCCGAATTCTACAAAATGTACGGTTTGAATAAAGAGCGCTTGGCTTTGGCAACACCTGACTGCATCGTGATGCATCCGGGACCGATGAACCGCGGTGTTGAAATTGACTCGAGTATTGCCGATGGTGCTCAGTCGGTGATTTTACATCAGGTGACCAATGGTATTGCGGTACGTATGGCGGTACTGGCTTTGGCAATGCAAGGTCAGTTGCAAGAAAAAGGTTTAATTGAAGCGATTGCGGTTTAAGGGATAGTCATGAGTATTGTTAAAGTTGAAAATGTACGTGTCTTAGATCCAATCAATCAAACTGACAGCGTACAGACAGTTTATATTGAAAATGGCCGATTGGTTGCCGAAAGCAATGCCGCTGAAACCATTGATGGTCAAGGCAAATGGCTGATGCCAAGTATGGTTGACCTTTGCGCGCGTTTACGAGAGCCGGGTCAGCAGCAGCACGGCACTTTAAAGTCAGAAGGTAAGGCTGCGCGTGCGAATGGTATTTTGCATGTGTTTACCCCGCCTGACTCTAAACCGATTGTGCAAGACAATGGTGCATTGATTCATGGCCTGGTGGAAAAAGCCATGCTGGACGGCGGTATTTATCTGCAGGTGATTGGCGCGCAAACTCAAGGCTTGTTAGGCAAGCAGCCTGCGAATATGGCGGGTTTGAAAAAAGGTGGCTGTACTGCGGTATCGAATGCTAATGCGCCATTTATGGACGATGATGTGGTGATTCGTACCTTGGAATATGCTGCGGGTCTGAACATGACCGTTGTATTCTATGCCGAAGAACCGCAGATTGCCAAAGATGGCTGTGTGCATGAAGGCTTTGTCGCATCTCGTCAAGGTTTACCGATGATCCCTGCATTAGCGGAAACCGTAGCCATTGCAAAATATTTACTGATGATTGAAGCTACTAAAGTGCGTGCGCACTTTGGTCTGTTGTCATCAGGCGCATCTGTTGAATTGATTAAACATGCCAAAGCAAAAGGCTTACCGGTCACTTGCGATGTAGCCATGCACCAATTGCATTTAACTGATCAGTTGATCGACGGCTTTAATTCACTTGCGCATGTGCGTCCGCCGCTGCGTTCTGAGCAAGATAGAGACTTGCTCCGCCAAGCGGTAAAAGACGGTGTGATTGACGCGATTTGTACGCATCATGAGCCACTGAGCAGCTCTGCGAAAATGGCGCCTTTTGCTGAAACACAGCCCGGTTTTACCGCATTTGATACTTATGTGCCTTTTGGTATTCAACTGATTCAAGAAGGCCTATTAAGCCCACTGGAATGGGTTGAAAAAGTCACACTCGCACCTGCTAAAGTAGCCAATATGCAACAACGTTGGGCAGATGAAGCGGGTTGGGTGCTTGTTGATCCAGAGCTTGAGTGGACCATCAATAAAGACACGATTGTGTCAAATGGTAAGAACACACCATTAATTCAGCACACCGTTAAAGGTAAAGTGCTTCAAGCTTTTTATGCCGTTTAAGCTGAAGCTCAATATGGAAAATGTTGAGTCTTAGCATTTTAATTTGATATCTAAAAGTCAGCTTCGGCTGGCTTTTTTTATGAGGATTGAAATTTATAGATTGAAAATAGAAAAGAAATTAACGCGCTGACAAGTCCGAACAAATTATTACATTTGATCAAAAAATAAGCATATAAACTAAAGTACACATGAAAATAATGACAACCGCATGGAGTACAAATATGAATATAGACTTATTAGCGCTGATTAAGCAGCACGTCTCCTCGATTGTGCTGGACGGTGATACACAACACTTAACTGAAAAAAATTCAGCCATTAGCCAGTTTATTCCATTCCTGTTAAATATTTTTCGATCCAAACCTGAATTTATTGATGCCTTTCAAAAACAGTTAAACCCTCGTATTAGTGATATATTTTCAGCAAATCCCACATTAAAAGATCAATTTTTGCAACATCTCGGTGGCGGTACGGCCACAACGTCAGAAATAGAGCAAACCTTAAACCACTCTATAGCTCCAACTTTAGGGGCACTTGAAAATGAAGCGGGTTCATCTGATCCCGTCGCAATCACGCATTTACTTGATAATCATGCAGATAGCATTTTGGCGGCACTACCACAATGGGCAGTGCCTTTACTCGCAGGTTTAGGGGTAAACACTGCAGCTGGCCGTACGTTACACCAAGCGCCTGTTGTTGAACCAACACCTGTTATCGTTGAAGAAAAACGCTCGAATTGGTTATTGCCAATTATTGCGCTGCTTATATTATTGGGTCTGATCGCATTTTGGTTTAAGTCTTGTACTAATAAAGAAGAACCAACCACCTCTGCAACAACGGTTGCACAGCCTGCTGCATCTCAGCCAGCACATTTGCAATTTAGCACCGGTACAGATGGACAGTTAACCAACTGTCAAATTCAAACTGGTGATTCAAATTATCTTGAAATTTTGCAGCAACAAGTCAAACAGATCTTTAACTTTAATACGGGTTGTGGTGCTTCATCTGATGCCAGTTACCATACTCAATTTATTGATCAAGATACCATTCCAACGGTTCTGCAAAAACTTAAAGGTGTGCCAAATACCACTTTAACCTGGACAGAAAATCAGTTATCGATTTTGTCGCAAAATCCTGCGGATGCTCAAAGCCTTGCCAATCAAATTAAGCCTTTAGCAAAAAATATGACGGTATTGGTTCAAGAAGGTGTGAGTGAACAAACTGCAGTAGATAACAGTATTACTGATGCACAAAAAGCATTAGCGAGTATTAACCCTGAACAAGTTCGTGCTCTAGATGTTGCGACTGCGCTGAACTTACAAATTATTAATTTTGCGACAGGTTCATCTGATATTCCTGACGTGAATAAATCGATTTTGGATCAAGCGGCAGCGTTAATGCAGCGCGCTACAGAAGTACATCTGACTGTACAAGGTCATACCGATGCTGTGGGTAATGCGGAAGCGAATAAAGCTTTATCGCAAGAGCGTGCACAAGCTGTGGTGGATTACTTGGTGTCGAAAGGCGTTGATCCTGCACAGCTTCAAGCGGTGGGTTATGGTCAAGAAAAACCGGTAGCAGAAAACAGCACCAAAGAAGGTCAATTCAAAAACCGTCGTATTGAGTTTGAAGTTTTAAATACCGAGAATGGTAAAGTACGAGATGTCACCAGCGAAGGCGTAACTGAAAAGACCAATTAAAACCGTACTAAATGAGATGATATATAAAAAATCCCTGCACATGCGGGGATTTTTCTCGTCAAAGCTCTGTATTTTTGAGTAAAATACGCCCGAAGAATAAAATCATAATGGTACTTATACAATGAAAAAAATAGTCATCACGAGCCTCATGTTGTCTGCGGCATTGATATCCGGCTGTGATAATTTTAAAAATAAAAAAGATACTGAAGCCAAAACGGAAGCGCCTGCTTTGGAAGATTGGAGTTGTACTGCACAAGCCAATATTGACCAATTGCAAGATCATTTAAAAAAAGAATATCTCAAAGAATTAAACAAAGAAATACGTCAGTCAGATTATGAAGCCGATCAGCAACTCATGGATCTGATTGTAAAAAATCTAAAATTTAACATTCAAAATGTCACGACTTTAACTGAAGACCCTAATAAAGCCAAAACATTGGAATGTAGCAGTCAATTGTTGGTGGTTTTCCCGAAAGGATTACAAAAGCGTGCTGAAAACGCCTATGCTGAACGACCATGTAACGAAGGCTGTGAAGAACGTGGTAATTATACTTTGAATGATTCACTCGAAGATGGTGAGTCAGGCTTAAGCATGGACAATGATCAGCTTAAAGGGAACTTTAGCTATAGCATCACTAAAACGGACAAAGATGGTTTAAGTTTAAGTGTCCCAAGTCAAAATGACGTAATTGATAGCGTTGTAACAGTGACACGTCATGCGGTGCTATATGCGGCATATAGTGCTCAAAATAAGCGAGACGAAGAATCCTATCAGCAAGGGATGGAGAGTCAATCTCAAAAAATGAGCCTTGCACAAAAGGCGATGGATATTCGTAAGAAAGAGCTAGATCAGGATAATGCCAAAGTGGTGGACCGTCTCAATCAGACTTGGGATCGTTTTAGTGATGAACAAAAGGCGCAGTTACAGCAAGATCAAGCAGACTGGTTTGAAAAGCGTGATATCGACTGTAAAGTGCTTGCACAAAAAAGTGTTTATTCATTAAATGAAAGTGAAAAAGAGACTTATCAAAAGCATTCGCAATACTGGGATGATGCGATGAATACGCAAAATCAAGAGTTGCAATATACCAAATGTTTTAATCAGAAAACTACAGAACGAATTGTGTATTTAAATAACGTGTTTAATTGATCTAAAAGAAGAAAAGCCCTCAATTGAGGGCTTTTTTATGAATCTTAGTTTACTGCTTGATGATCAAAACAGGAATTGGGCACTGCGTTAAAATATTTTGTGCTACGCTGCCCAGCATGGCTTTTTTTAAACCTGTGCGTCCATGCGAACCCATGATGATTAAATCCGCAGAGATTTCATCAGCCACTTGTAAAATCCCTTCAGTTGGCGATACACCATGAATCAAACGAGTTTTAACTTCGATACCATCACGTACAAAGGTTTGTTTGATATCTTCTAAACGCAGCTGAGCACTTTTTTCAGCTTGCATAAAATATTCAGTGATTGCAGGTGCAACAGCATAGAAATCGACACCAACGAATGGATCAACAGCAACAACACTGACAATGGTCACTTGTGCATTTTGACTTTTAGCCAAGCTGAGCGCATGTTCAACAGCAGAATATGAAATTGGAGATTCATCCACAGGGACTAAAATTTGTTGATATTGACTCATATCTGCTTCCTTAATATTTTAAATGTTATCAATCTAATCTTGCTCTATTCACGATATTGTATGAATTAGACAAAAGGGTAAGCCTATGGGTGAAGGGTGTGCTGAATAGAAAAAAGCCCACATGATGTGGGCTTAGTCATCTTAAGCTTTTACAACCAACACAGGTAATTCAGTATTACTGAGTACATCTTGTGCGAAGCTGCCGAGTAGCATTTTCTTAAAGCCTTTACGACCATGTGAACCCATCACAATCAAATCGGCTTTGACTTCATTGGCTGCTTCTACCACACCTTCAGCAGAAACTTGGCCTTTAATGATTTTACTTTGTGCTTCTACACCCACTTCAGTTGTAATTTGCACAGCTTCTTTCAAAGCAGATTCAGCATTTGCATAAGCTTGTACGAAATATTCTTTCATGATTGATGAAGAATAATAGAAGTCTGCATCGGTAAATGGGTCTTCAGCAACAAGGCTGATTAAAGTGAGTTGGCTGTTAAACGCCTTGGCAATAATTGCAGCTTTTTTAACTGCAGAAAACGAGATTTCTGAACCATCGACAGGTACTAAAATGTTTTGATATGACATGGAACAATCTCCTGTAATTTTGCTTTTAAACCCTATAGATTATTGATAACACATTGTCGTGCATGGTTCAATTTATTAATCTAAAAAATATTGTAAATTCATAAAATTACATAAATTAATGTCGATAAGTCGTCAAATAAATCTGAGCGGAAAACTCGGACTTTGCTCAAAAAATATTAAAATAAAATCGACCAATTTTCTCGGATTTTGAGCTTAAAAGATCAATTTGAACTTTATGAAAATAAGCCTAAACTATATACAGTTTTAAATCTAAGATTTATAACAAAATTGATGCGATTGGATAGTTTGATATGTCATATAAAGCAGGGTTGGTTGTACTTAGCATGTGTTCAGTATTGCATTTGTCTGGTTGTCAAAACACGCAAAGTAGTACCAAAGTGATTGCAGGTGCTTTTAATTTATCGACACAAGTTCAAAAGACCTTCATCAACCTACATGCTCCTGACAATGTTATTGTGCAGTCAAATATTCAATATCTACAAAATCCAAATTTAAACTTGGATATCTATCAACCTGAAACTAGTATGGCGATTGCACCAAGACCAACGATTGTTTGGATCCACGGGGGCGGTTGGGTCTCAGGTTCAAAAGAGCATGCAGGTGGATATTTTAAACGGCTCGCAGCCCAAGGCTATAACGTGGTTTCTGTTCAATATCAGTTTGCACCTGAAGCCATTTATCCTGCACAGCTCAACCAAATAGATGCAGCACTGACGTTTTTGAATCTACATGCGGCACAATATGGCATTGATTCGCAAAATATGTATTTGGCAGGGGATTCTGCAGGTGCAAATATGGCCAGTCATTATGCAACTTTGGTTACAAATCCAGATTTTGCGCAAGCGTCAAAGATTCAACCTGTATTAAAGCCTTCACAGCTTAAAGGGCTGATTTTACATTGTGGTATTTATGATTTAAACAGCTTTGTAAATACTGCACCCGACGAGATTGGACTGATCGAGTGGGGCGTCTATAACTTGGTTCAGGCGTATACCGGAGACAAAAAAGATGATGCCGAGTTTTTAACGCGTATTTCAACGGCCTCAAATATTAATGCAAATTATCCGCCAGTATTTATCAGCGGTGGCAATAAAGATTTTTTAACCAAAACGCAATCTGAGCCTTTTGTAGAAAAATTGAAGGCAAATAATGTACCTGTGACGGCGGTATTTTATCCAGATTCGAAAGAATATTTGGTACATGAATATCAATTTATGATGAGTAAAAAGGCCAGCCAGCAGACCTTTGATCGCACTTTAGAATTTTTGCAACAACACGTACAGTCCGTTAAAAATTAAAAATAGGCTTAAAATGCTTGCAGAATAATCTCTAACTTAATAACATACCTACCAGTTGGTATGTTTATTTTGGAATGATTAATGAATTCGGTCACTTTAGCTTATGGCTTACTATCATTGGCGATTATCTCAGAAGTAATTGGTTCGACATTTTTGGTGAAGTCAGAAGGCTTTACCAAACTTGCGCCTTCATTGGCTGTCGCAGTTTTATTCTGTTTGGCATTTTATTTATTGTCTCAGGTGATTAAAGTCATACCACTTGGTATTGCTTATGCCATTTGGGCAGGCGTTGGTATTGTTTTAACTGCACTAATTGGCTACTTTATCTTTCGTCAAAGTTTAGACCTCCCAGCCATGTTAGGGATAGGCCTGATTGTTTCAGGTGTGGTCGTGATCAACCTGTTTTCAACTTCAGCTGGACACTAGTATGGATAATCCGCATCAGCGTAAGAAAGAGCCTCAACTGATACGCCAGAGTATTTTGCAGCATGCAATCCTTCTTGCTGCTGATAAAGGTGTTAATGGGGTGTCGATTCAAGCCGTTGCGGATTTAGTTGGGGTTACAAAAGGTGGTGTATTTCATCATTTTTCAAATAAGCAAAAGCTCTTAGAGTCCATGATTGTGATGCTTTTGGCTCAATTAGACAAGGTCGTTGACCGTTTAGTTGAAGAAGACCCTGAGCCGTACGGTCGCTTTACCCGAGCCTATATTGAAATTACTTTAGAAAAACAAATCATGGGTTTGCAACAGTCTTGGTCCGCGATTTCGATGACCATGCTGACCGATAAAACATTTAATGAATATTGGATCGACTGGATGAACTCACGTCTAGAGCGTCATCATCAGACCGATTCGGATATAGAACTGAAAATTGTTCGTTATGCAGCCGATGGTATTTGGCTCACCGCTTTTACAGAAGTGGAAGATGAGAGCGAAACCCAATTATTAAAACAAGAACTGATCGCCCGAACGTATCGAGCGAAATAGATTAAATAACTGATTTTACATACGTAAAAGTAATTACGCATTTTTAAAATGATTTTTAAGTCTATTCGACAGAGTCTTACATCTAGGGATTGAATAAAGGGATTAGCCTTCGGCTGGAGGTAGTCTTGAAATGTTGTTTCTCATTCGGCAAAATGAGAAGCGTGCTACGTAAGGAAACCATCTTGCGGAGCATTGCTCCTCACCGCAAAACTTGTTCACTAGTGTCTAATTATTCAAAGTACCGCAAAAACATTTTTGATTAGAAATAGTCCTATATCAAACACTTGCGTATGACCTTACCGCGTATCATTCTTTTATTTGAAGCAAATTATTTTACTGAGGGCTTAATTTCTTTTATATTTGAAAATAGCATGCACGACTAAACCAAAGACCAACCCCCAAAACGCGGAACCAATACCAAAAAATTGTACGCCCGATGCACTAAACAAGAAGGTGAGTAGAGCGGCGTCACGTTCACTCGCTTCTTGGAAAGCAATGACGATGTTGTGTCCAATGGTGCCTAGTAGGGCAATGCCTGCTAAAGCGGTAATAAACACCAATGGGAAAGCGGTTAAGAAACTCACCAAAGTGGCTGCAAACAGGCCCATCAAAATATAAAAGACGCCACAGGTCATACCTGCGATATAGCGCTTTTTCTCATCGGGGTGGGCTTGGTCATCTAGACTGATTGCCGCACTAATCGCAGCAATATTGACACTAAAACATCCAAATGGCGCGAGTAGTGTTTGGGCTGTCCCAGTCCAACCGATCAGTTGATTAACGTGGGGTTGATAACCATAACTTTTAATCATGGCTAAACCTGGTAAGTACTGAGAGGCCATATTGATTACAAAGAGTGGTAGCGCCAAACCCAGTATTGCTGAGATCGAAAATTCAGGTGTGACCCAAACCGGCTGTGCGAGTTCTAAATTAAGCGCCGGTAATTGAAAGCCAAGTAACAATGGACAAAGCATAATGCCAATGATCACCGTAATGACAATGCTATAACGTGGTAACAGTCGTTTACTGATGACATAAGCCGCGAGTAAACCCAGAACGAATGCCCATTCATTTTGTAAACTGACAAATAGCTCAATACCAAATTTAAGGAGTACACCCGCCAACATTGCACTAGTTAGACTTTGCGGGATATAGCGTAGTATTTTTTCAAAAATGCCTAAAAATCCAAGTATTGCTGTCAATAAGCCACAGACCAAGAAAGCACCTAGGGCGGCATTTATGCTGTAACCATTTGCAGTCGCTAAAATCAGTGCTAGTCCTGCAGTGGACCATGAAGTCGCAACGGGATATTTAAATTTCCAAGACAGAATCAGCCCGCTTAAGCCGATACCCAAACCTAGAGCCCAAAACCAAGAAGTTATTTCTGCAGTGTTGGCACCGAGCATTTGTGCAGATTGGATCACCAAAACAGCCGAGACACTGATCCCGACTAAGAACGTAATAAAACCTGCAAAAGCAGCTGGAATGGAGAAGTCTTGTAGTAGTTTTTGCATAATGATCGAGCTATGACTATTGTTGGCGCAGATTTAAGATGACATTTTTCAGGATGATACGCTCAAGTCCTGTACAGTAAAAGTGCTCATCGAGATATTATGGAAATACTTTATTTATACACAAATGACACTTTAACAAACGGCACTTTAATAGTACGAACCGACAACCTAGATTGTGGATGTTTCATCCATTCAAAATTTAAAAGCATTGTAAATTTTTATAATTTAAAAAATTGAACTATGTCTCACATGTCATTTACAACGTAGATGTCGCAAGTTTTAGACCAAATCCACAAAATAGAAGACCAACCGCTGCCACGCAGCATGCCGTAAATTTATAGCGATGGCTAAAATAGGTAGCCAGTTTTGCACCCGAAAAGATCAAAATCGTTAAATAGCTCATACTGATAATTTGCAATACGATCGCGAGTACGGTGAATGTAATCGCAGGATATGGATATGCAGGATCGACGAATTGTACAAAGAACGATAAGTAAAAAAGAATGGCTTTAGGGTTTAAAATACTGATGGTTAATGCAGTCTTAAACGGTTTCAGTTCGCTCAAACTCAGTTGTTTGGTGTCGAGTTGTTCTGGCGTTTGAACGGCATTCCAAGTTTGGTAGGCAGCCTTGAAAAGTTTGATACCTAAATAACTTAAATACAGCGCACCCACAATTTTTAATAATAAGAATAACCAAGGGAAGGCATGAAGTAAGGATGCAGCACCGAGAGCAGTGAGTAAGATTAAGATCAAATCGCCAGTATAGACACCAAAAGCGCCTAAATAGCCGACCTTAATGCCATAGCGAGAAGCAACAGACATGACATAAAGTGAATTTGGCCCGGGTAAAATCACAATTAATATCGTACCAATAATAAAGGTCGTTAAGTCTGTGATTCCAAACACTGAAGACACTCAAATAAAAAACCGAAGCTGTAGTATACAACTTCGGTTCTAGATGAAACTGAAAATTTCTAATTTATGCTTTTATTTCAGCATCTAAGCCAAAAGTTTGACGCAGTAAGCTACTCAGCTGCTCACGGGCTTTAATAAAACCATCAATACCGCCTTGTAATAGTTGGAAAGACATTAAGTCTTTTTCAACTTCAGCTTTGAAAGTTTGCTTGTCGAGCACTTGTACATCGTGTTGACAGTGTGCATGCGCATGATGATTAGACAATTGCACTTCCACGGTACGCTGATCTTTTTCCAGTTCTGCCAATAAATTCGGTGAAACCGTCAATAAATCACAACCTGCTAAACCAAGCACTTGATCAATACTACGGAAGCTAGCACCCATAATTTCAGTTTTGATGTCATGTTGTTTGTAGTAGTGGTAAATCTGCTTCACTGATAACACGCCCGGATCTTTCTCAATCGGGTAGCTATCCACATTTTCAGCTTTTTTGTACCAATCTAAAATACGACCAACAAATGGCGAAATCAGCGTGACTTGAGCATCTGCACAGGCTTGAGCTTGATGCAAACCAAACAACAGAGTCAGATTACAGTGAATGCCTTCAGCTTCAAGGGCTTTAGCGGCTTGAATACCTTCCCACGTTGAGGCAATTTTAATTAAGATACGGTTTTGATCGATACCATACTGTGCATATAAAGCCAATAACTCTTTAGCTTTTGCAATGGTGGCATCAGTATCATAGGACAAGGCTGCATCGACTTCTGTAGAGACACGTCCTTCGATCAATTTTAAAATTTCTACACCAAATTTGACCGTAAGAATATCGATGGTGCGCTCAACCAGCTCATCATTTTGATAACCTTCTTTACGCGCTTGTTCAAAAGCACTTTCAATCAGTTCTTTATTTTCAGGTTGATTTGCCGCTGCTGTAATTAAAGATGGATTTGTGGTCGCATCCAATGGACGGAATGTATTAATCGCAGCTAAATCACTGCTGTCAGCAACAATCGTTGTTAGGCTTTTTAATTGGTTTAACGCATTTTGAGTCATTTGAAATCTAGTTCTTAATGTTCTTGGTGTACATACTTTTATAACACAATCTGTTTAGAACCCAACCAAAAAACGCCTAATTAGGCAGTCTAAATCGTAGTTTTTCGTGAATTTCGGATGTGATTAATCAAAAAATGAGCAGCCGAGCCGAGAGGTTTTTCACGGTTCCAGACCAAGTCGACGAAATATTCAAATTTGGGTGTGAAATCTTGAAAGCTTAAAATTTTGAGTTGATCTTTGAGCGTCGGATTTTCATTAAACATCTCGAGGGGAAGCACACCCCAACCCAGACCTTGAATAATCATAGAACAGGCAGAGTGGTGATTATCTGTACGCCAACTGTGTTTGGAAAATAACAACTCTGGTTTGATGCTTTTATCACGACTCGCGACCACGATTTGTCGACTTTGCAAAATTTGCTCAAAACTGACTTGCTTAAATTTCGACAGGGCATGTTTTGTCGCAGCAACAGGAACCAATGCTTCACGCTTCAATTCGACAAATTGTTCATAGCTCTCAAGCTGTTCACGTTCAAACATTAGAGCAAGCTGCGCTTGACCTTGTAATAGCATCTTTTGGGCATCTTCTTGAGGCGCAGAAAAAATATTGATTTGCAAAGATGGAAAATGAGTTTCTAGCAAAGAGATATAGTCGGTCCACTGCGTATGAAGCAGTTCTGATACCACCACGATATTCAGTGAAGACTCTAAACCATGACTCAGCGCAATCGCATGCTGTTTCCACTGATTGATTTCTATCAATAATTGTTCAGTTTTTTCGTATAGGTTAAGCGCTTGAGCGGTGGGCACAGGTTCACGACCAACGCGCTCAAACAGTTTAAGGTTGAGATCAATTTCGAAATTCGCAATGGACATGCTGACTGCCGATGGCACTTTGCCGAGTTGTCTGGCGGCTGCGGAAAATGATCCTGTTTCCATGACTGTTTTAAAAATCATCAGTTGTTCTTGATTAATATTCATGTGCATATAAAAAATAAAGGAATACAACCTTTCAATAATATTGAAAGAACCTAACTCGATTAATCAATAATATAAAAATAAAATGTGATTTTTACAAATGATAGAGTGTTTCAAAATGACGATTTCCAAGAGAAGGATTATCCATGCGCTAAGCTATGAGATCATCCTATTGGTGATCATTGCTATTGCGTTAAGTTTTATTTTTAAAGTTCCGATGGAGGTGACAGGTACGCTCGGTATTGCAATGGCGGTCACTTCTGTGATTTGGAACATGATTTTTAATCATTATTTTGAAAAATTTGAAGCAAAAAGAAAGTTAAAAAGAACCTTTGGTGTACGTGTTTTACATGCAATTGGATTTGAGGGCGGTTTAATGCTTGCAACCATCCCAATGGTGGCTTATGCCATGCATATGACCTTATGGCAGGCGATTTTGCTCGATTTTAGTATGACCATGTGTATTTTAGTCTATACATTTATTTTCCAATGGTGCTATGACCAGATTGAGGCGCACTTGGGTTACCAACCACAATATCGTTAAATTTCAATAAGAAAATTACATTGGCCTGTATTGATAAGTACAGGCCTTTTTTGCTTTAAAATAGGGCAGAAGTTAACAAATAACAATATATAAAAACATAATATAACTATAAAAAATTATACTAATTACATAACTTTTAAATATAAAAACAAAGAATGTTTTTATAAGTTGATTAAAAAAATATGCAAGACAAGGAGTTAGCATATGAAATTGATAAAAATTGTCACACCTGTTGTTTTGCTTGGGCTTACACAATTTACATTTGCAGATGGTAACTTTAAACGTTTTTCTGTATCTGCGGGTTGGATGCATGTGATGCCGCAAGGGAAAGCAAATCCATTTAATATTCGTACTGCTGTATCTCCAGTGACTATAATTCCTGTTGGTACTATTCTCTAGGTTCATTACTCGGATCAATAGATGGGGATGCACAAGTTCCAGGTTTACCAGAGGGTATGACAGGCAAAGACATATTATTTCCAGTATTTGAGGAAATGCTAGACCAGCCTGATGATTGGTATGCACTGGGTTTTTTGGATGAGGATGGTAATCTAGTTGCTACAGAATCAGGAGATGCTGAAATTAGAGGGCTTGATCAATGGACTAATCAGGGTACAGGCTTAGAAGCAGATGATGTAGATACTTTAGGTTTAACATTTAATTATTATATTAATGATAATGTTTCATTACAAATGATTGGCGGGATTCCACCTAAAGTCGATATTAAAGGTGTGGGTATTATTAATGCACCATTATCTGGAATTGCAATATTGCCACCAACTTCTATATTACAGATAGCGGGTATATCTGAGTTTGAATTAGCACAAGCTATTGAAATTACCAATCTTGGGGCACGTAAAAAAGCTTCTACAGCGCGTGCTTGGACACCGGCGCTTGAAGTTCAGTATCAATTCGGAAAATCAGGTGTGAATAAGTTCCGTCCATATGTAGGGGCGGGCATTATGTATGCTTACTTTAACGAAATTAAATTAGATAAAGGCATTGAGGCAGATCTACAAGTGGCGGGTCATATGATCCAAAATATGTTAGATGGAAAAGGTGGCGCAGCTCTAGATCGTAAAGTGAGTACTGATGCGAATGGTGATGCCTATCGCATGAAAGTTGATGTAGATACCGATACGGCTATCGCACCAATTGTAACCGCTGGTTTTACCTATGACATTACGCCTAGCTGGTATGGTGTTGCATCAGTGTCATATGCAAAACTTAATAATCAGGCAACGATTAAAGTTTTGAATGAAACGACTGGGCAACAGATGATTCATTCATCTACAAAAGTGGATATTGATCCATTAATTACTTATTTGGGTGTGGGTTACCGCTTCTAATGTATAGGTATAAAAAAACCGCTCATATGAGCGGTTTTTTTATAGTGCAGATTAATTATTTTTCAATAATTGCGGTTACACCTTGACCGCCAGCAGCACAAATCGATACAAGTACACGGCCTGAACCTTTTTGGTTCAGCAATTTTGCAGCAGTTGCGATAATACGACCGCCAGTTGCAGCAAATGGGTGACCTGCAGCAAGTGACGAGCCTTTCACGTTCAATTTAGAACGATCAATTGAACCCAATGGTGCATCTAAACCTAAACGTTCTTTACAGAATTTAGGATCTTCCCATGCTTTTAGTGTAGATAATACTTGAGAAGCAAATGCTTCATGAATTTCATAGTAATCGAAATCTTGTAGCGTAATACCTGCACGTTCAAGCATACGAGGCACTGCATACGCAGGCGCCATCAATAAGCCTTCTTTTTTCTCTACAAAGTCAACCGCCGCTGTTTCTTGGAAGGTTAAATAAGCAAGCACTTCGTGACCGTTTGCTTTTGCCCATTCTTCAGAGGCAAGAAGGACACATGACGCACCATCAGTTAGTGGAGTCGAGTTACCCGCAGTCATCGTACGCGCATCGCCTTTACCAAACGCTGGTTTTAACTTCGCAAGTTTTTCTACTGATGAGTCTGCACGTAAGTTGTTGTCACGCTCTAAACCAAGGAATGGCGTAATCAGGTCATCGAAGAAACCTTCTTCGTAAGCAGCTGCCATTTTTTGATGTGAAGATGCAGCAAGTTCATCTTGCGCTTCACGTGAAATACCCCATTCAAGTGTCGTAATGGCTTGATGATCACCCATAGAAAGACCTGTACGTGGCTCACCGTTTTTCGGTGCATCCATCAAATCTTTAACATTAATTTTAGTTAATGCTTTTAGGCGGTCTTTACCCGTTTTAGCAATGTTCAATTCAAGTAAAGCTTTACGTAAACCATCACCAAAAGCGATCGGTGCATCAGAGGTTGTGTCTACACCGCCAGCAACACCCACTTCGATTTGACCCAAAGCAATTTTATTAGCAACCAAGAAAGCAGCTTGTAAACCTGTACCACATGCTTGTTGAATATCGTAAGCAGGTGTTTCAGGAGCAAGTTCGGTATTGAGTACACACTCACGGGTCATGTTAAAGTCACGACTGTGTTTTAACACGGCGCCAGCAACAACTTCACCAAGGCGTTGACCTTGAAGGTTGAAACGTTCAACAAGACCATTTAATGCAGCGGTGAACATATCGCTGTTTGATGCAGTGAAGTAAGCGCCGTTAGAACGAGCGAAAGGAATACGATTACCACCGATAATAGCAACGCGGCGAACTGTGTTTTGACTCATGGTATTATCCTGTTGAACAGACGTTTGAGTTGTTGATTTTGAAGCTGTTTTAGGGTTTGAAGCGGGTGTCTTAGTACGTGTAGATGCACGACGAGGACGGCTCGTTTTAGCGGCATCACTTGTAGACTTGGTTGCTGTGCCCGTACTTTTAGCGGTACGTGGTGTACTCTTTGATGTATTTGACACAGTTTCCGTGGTCGGAGTTTCGACTGCTGGATTTTCTTGAGTTGTTTTGCTCATAAGGCTTTTCCAAGCATGTGGATGATCTTCTTGTTGGGTACATTAGCATATTCACCAAATGGGTAAATTGACTAAAATGACATTCGCTAAAGCATTCAGGTCAAGCCATCTGCGGTTTAACTCAAGTATGATTCCATGGAAACTGATGGAACTATTGAAATATAAGTATCTGACATCATCTTGAAGTTAAAGGGATATCTTCAGATCCATCAAAAATTAATCTGTATGAGAGATAATAAACATGACTGATCAATACCAAACATTTGCAAAATCTCCTATTGGTAAATTTGTCATCAAAAATTTAGGTTTACCATCACCGACTTTTTTAGAGCGTTTTGAGTCTGCAACACCTGTAGTTAAAGGTGCGGTTTTATTCGGTGCAGCGCCTGCTTCAACATTATCTGGTGCTATTGCACAAGTCTTGGCAAATATTCATGCCAATAGCTATGCAGGCAATAATGCTGAATTACAACAAGCTGCGGCAAAATCAGGTCTAAACTTAAGCGCATTCAACGAAGGCGATAAAGAGTCTAAGTTTAAAGTTGTGGTGTTTGATGCTTCAGGTATTCAAAACTCAGAACAATTGCATGCCTTATATGCCTTTTTTAACCCAATCGCACGTCAAATTCAGGCGTCTGGTCGCGTTGTCGTTGTTGGTACAACACCAGAGACTGCGAAAACTGTGAAACAAGCCATTGCACAACGTGCATTAGAAGGTTTTGTAAAATCAGTGGGTAAAGAGTTTAAGAAAGGGATTGCAGCACAATTAGTTTATGTGGACGAAGGTGCTGAAGCAAACTTAGAATCTGCATTACGTTTTGTGATTTCACCACGTTCAGCTTATGTATCGGGTCAGGTGATTCGTGTATCTAAAGCAGATGTTGTGGATGTTGACTGGAATAAACCGCTTGCAGGCAAAACAGCTGTAGTAACAGGTGCAAGCCGTGGTATTGGTGAAGCAATTGCACATGTATTGTCACGTGATGGCGCGCATGTGATTTGTTTAGACGTTCCACAGCAGCAAGCAGACCTTGACCGTGTTGCAGGTGAAATTGGCGGTTCTACGCTAGCGATTGATATTACTGCAAGCGATGCCGGTGAAAAAATTAAAGCGGCTGCAGCTGCTCAAGGTGGTTTGGATATCATCGTGCACAACGCAGGGATTACCCGTGACAAAACTTTGGCCAATATGAAGCCTGAGCTTTGGGATTTGGTGATTAACATTAACTTGTCTGCGATTGAGCGTGTAAATGATTACCTTCTTGAAAATGATGGCTTCAATGCAAATGGTCGTATTGTTTGCGTATCTTCTATTTCAGGTATTGCAGGTAACTTAGGTCAAACCAACTATGCGGCATCGAAAGCAGGTGTGATTGGTGTAGTGAAATTCACAGCACCATTACTTAAAAATGGTGTAACCATTAATGCTGTTGCTCCAGGCTTTATTGAAACGCAAATGACTGCTGTGATTCCATTTGCAATCCGTGAAGCAGGTCGTCGTATGAACTCGATGAGTCAAGGTGGTTTACCTGTAGACGTTGCAGAAACGATTGCGATGTTTGCTTCAACTGCGTCGACTGGCTTGAACGGTAACGTGGTACGTGTGTGTGGTCAAAGCTTGTTAGGGGCTTAATGTAATCCCTCCTTTTGTAAAAGGGAGGAGAAGAGTCCCCATTTACCAAAGGGGGATTAAAATTCATTGGGAAAGTTAACCTCTCCCTAACCCTCTCCTTTAAGGAGAGGGAATTGCTTTTAAATAGATATATTTATAATTAAAAGGTTCAGTATGAATACTCGCCATTTTAGTCAACTTCCAAAGCCTTATTTAGCCTATCCAAAAGTGATTCAAGGCTTGATTTTTAAAAAGCCAAAAGGTGAAAAAGTTCTGCCGCAAGTTGAATATGTGGTGGATTCATTTAAGGTCGATCAAAAACATTTAAAAGCCTATAACGAAGTGTGTGGCTTTAAAAACAATGGTTATATCCCAGCGATTTATTTGGCTGTGCTTTCTCAAAGTTTGCAAATGCATATGATGACTACGGAAGCTTTTCCATTTGCGATCTTAGGTTTGGTACATATTCGTAACCAAGTGAAGCAATATCGCAAAGTTGGTGTGAATGAAACACTGTCATTGTCATGCAAATTTGGTGAATTACAGCCACATGATAAAGGCGTGCAATTTGACTTTATTACCACTGCAAAAGTGGGTGATGAAGTGGTTGTAGAATCATTAACCACGTATTTAGCACGTCAAAAAACAGAGAACAAAGCTGCGGCAAAATCTACCGAAACAAAGTCAGCTGAGTTGCAAGTTCAAGCTGAATGGAATGTTTCTGAAAATACCGGTCGCCGTTATGCGTTGACTTCTGGTGACTTTAACTTGATTCATATTCATGCTGTAACCGCTAAAGCGTTTGGTTTTAAACAAGCCATTGCACATGGTATGTGGAGTAAAGCCAAAGCTTTGTCGAGCTTAACTTTGCCAGATGCCTATGAAGCAGATGTATGGTTTAAATTACCAATGTACTTACCTTCGCAAGTCGAGTTCCTTACTGCACAAACGGGTAAAGATACAGAGTTTGCTATTCGAAATAGTAAGAACAAAAAGCCGCATGTCGCGGGAAGTGTAAAGGCACTTTAAGACTTAAGCCTAAATCGATATCGGTTTAGGCTTTTTTGTTTTAATCTCAAGCGATTCATATTCAAAGGAATGATGATGCAGGCGCTCAAAGAATATCTATTTGCACAGAAGAATAATTATCAAGGTACGGTTGACGAGGCGTTTCAAGATTTGGCGGCGCAATTTAGCCGTATGCAGGATGCTCGAACCCACTTAGGCGGAGCCGCCTTAGTGGTGTATTTTAAAGGTCAAAAAGTCGTGGATATTTGGACCGGTAAAAAGTCAGCCGAAGAAGCTTGGCAGTCCAATACGCCCTCGGTCTGTTATTCCACAGGTAAAGGTGTACTTGCAACGCTTGCACATATCTTAGTGAGCGAAGGCTTTCTAGATTACGATACTCCCGTTGCCGTATATTGGCCGGAGTTTGCTCAAAATGGTAAGTCGGATATCACATTAAGGCACATGCTGAGTCATCAGAGTGGTTTATACGATATCCGTAATATCATTCAAACAGCATCTGAAATGGCTGATTGGCCACATATGCTTAAAGTCATCGAACAAGCTAAGCCACGTTTTGAGCCATCAACTGATGCAGCATATCAACCGTTAACCTTCGGTTGGCAAGTCGGTGGTGTACTTGAAAAGGCCACAGGTCGACCGCTTACAGAATTGATGCAACAGTATTTGGTTGAGCCTTTGGCATTGGATCATGCATTTTTTGGCGTACCAGAGCATCAACTTAGTGAGGTTGCACGCTTGATTCCGAAAAAGAAAAAAGAAGAACGCACTATAGATGCTTCTGTTCAAGATAATACTCAAGTACAAAACCCGAAAAAAAAGACTGATACACGAAAACCATCAATCTTTGATCAGCTCCTGCAAATTTCAGGACAAAATTTGCAAGACTTTCAAGATGGTATGATTCCAAAAGGGATGCGCAAGTTTTCATTTTTTAGTGATGAGGGTTTGCAAGCCATTATTCCTGCGGCAACAGGCGTATTTAGTGCCAATAGTTTAGCGAAAATCTATGCAATGCTAGCCAATCATGGCCAGTGGCAAGGACAGACCTTAATCACAACACAAGTTTTTGATTCTTTAAGTGAAATTCAATATAAAAAACGTGATCGTATTATGCCTTTACCGATGAATTGGCGTTTGGGATATCATCGAATTTTGACTTTAGGCAAATCGAGTCAAGGTTTTGGACATATTGGTTTTAATGGTTCTGGGGCCTGGTGTGATCCGCAGCGTGATTTAAGTTTTGCGTATACACATAACTTTGCGACAGGTTCAATCACGGGCGATTATCGCTTATGGGGCCTAACTCAAGAAACTTTACGCTGTGCAGACAAAGCACTTAAAGGACGTAAGGGCTGGCTTTAAGATACTTCGGGATAGAACAGAAATTGGGAAAATGTGAAAAATATGCTATTTTCCCACGCAGTTTTAGACTGCTGTGATATCCCTATGAAAAAAGTTGTTTTGATTCCCTTAGTAGCAACATCGGCAATGTTGGGTTGTCAGGATTCAACTCAAACGAAAGCAAAAGAGATAGAAGCGATTACTGCCGAAAAACAGCAAGCTGCATGGGTCGGTGATTTTAAAGGTACCACGCCGTGTATGGGCTGTCTTTCTCGTTGTGAAGATTGTCCTGGCATGGCTGTGGCTCTAGAGCTACATGAAGACCAAACCTATACACTCACTCGTGAAAGTCTAAGTGGTCATAACGAAGTAGAAGTGCTAAAAGGTGTAATTCGTTTTAAAGATGAATCAAAGCAGCAGCTAGAACTTATGAATGTGCAAACGCGCAATCTATTGTATGTAGATTTGGATCAGCAATTGCTAGAAATTCGTGAAGACCAGACGGCGAAACGCTATCAAATGCAGAGTGATTTCCTTTTAAATAAAGCAGTTTAAGCATTCGTAATTTATATTAAATTTGCCTGATCATTGGGAGAGCCCAAGATCGGATTTTTATTGTCCAAACTCTGCCATTTATTTCACTATTAGACAAAAAAACAGTATGCTTACACCTGTAAAAAGGAGCATACATGTATCAAGTACTTGCACGAAAATACCGTCCACGAAATTTCATTGAACTCGTGGGGCAAAACCATGTGTCACGCGCACTTACCAGTGCCTTAGAACGTGGTCGGTTACATCATGCGTATTTATTTACAGGTACTCGTGGCGTGGGTAAAACCACCATTGCCCGTATTTTGGCAAAATGTCTGAACTGTGAAACAGGTGTAACCTCAACGCCTTGTGAAGTCTGCCCAACGTGTAAAGCAGTAAATGAAGGTCGTTTTATTGATTTAATTGAAATCGATGCGGCATCACGGACCAAAGTTGAAGATACCCGAGAACTTCTCGACAACGTTCCTTATGCACCAACGCAAGGTCGCTTCAAGGTTTATCTAATCGATGAAGTACATATGCTCTCTACGCATTCATTTAATGCGTTATTAAAGACTCTCGAAGAACCGCCAGAGCATGTGAAGTTCTTATTTGCAACCACAGATCCACAAAAATTACCGATTACTGTCATTTCACGTTGCTTGCAATTTACTTTGCGTCCTTTAGCCGTGGATGAAATCACATCGCATTTGACAGATATCTTACAAAAAGAACAAATTCAAGCAGAGCAAGATGCGATTTGGCAAATTGCTGAGTCGGCACAAGGCTCACTGCGTGATGCTTTGTCACTGACCGATCAGGCCATTGCCTATGGTCAAGGTTCAATTCAGCACCAAGATGTTAAAGACATGTTGGGCCTAATTGACCGTACGATCATTTATGATTTGATTTTAGCCATTCATCAAAATCAGCGTGAACGCGTGAGTGCTTTACTCATGCAATTCCGTCAACAAGCGCTGGATGTTTCGCTGGTATTAGATCAGTTGATTTCAACGTTACATGAACTGGCATTATTACAATACTTGCCAGACTTAGCGTTGAAATATAGCGCTGAGATCAATCAAAAAATTATGCAATTGTCGCAGTTGATTTCAGCTCAAGATTTGCAGTTGTATTATCAAGTCACATGCAAAGGTCGGGCAGACTTGCAGTTGGCAGTCACGCAAGAGCAAGGTTTTGAGATGTGTGTGCTACGTCTATTAGCATTCCGACCATTACAGCCAAACGAAATGTTGGTCTCTGCCGTACAGCAAGAGTCAGCCGCACAGCCACAGCTTGCTCAAAATCAGGCCGAAACAGTTCAGCCGACTCAAACACAGTCTTTGCAGAAACCCAATACCGTTGTTGAGTCTGCTGCACAGGTTGCCACTGTTGAGCAGCCTGAAGCTGTACCCGCTGTAGACACATCGCCAGCTTTCGATGATTTTGATGATTCACATTATGATGACGATGATGGCTATGTTTCTGCACCTGCAGTCGATGAACCTTCATCTGATGATTTTTTAGATGATCCTGAAGAAGACGCAATAAGCCAAACTTCTACAGCATCTACAGCAAATGGCACTCTAGATACGCAAGAGGTTGCACCGGTTGAGTCTGTATCGACACAGCAAAATGACACGCTTGTTATGGATGCCGTGGCAGAAGACACATTATTTGATTTAGATCCGACGCCGAGTACTGAAACTGAAGAAGTTGATGTGAGCGCTATAAATTTTGAAGATATTGCACCTTTAGAACCAACAGCTTTAGAGTCAAAAAGTGTAGAGCCTGAAACAGCTCAGCCACATTTGATAAATGCCATTGAACCACAACATGTGGTGAATGAATCAGTTTCGGGTGCTCAAGGCGACAATGGTTTTGATCTAGCATCACCACAAGTTACGCAAAGTTCCGTTTCTTCGGATGCTGTTCAAACGGGTTCATCTTCTACCTTGATGCCACAAGATATTTTGACTTTACAGCCTCAAAACCTAGAAGGTGAGTGGACGGTCGAAAAGTGGGAGTATTGGTTCCGTAATAGTCAACTTTCACCTGCGGTACAAGAGTTGGCGCAGCATGGAATTATGCGCGGTACGATTGACGGTGAATCGACTTTCCATATTCCAAAGCGGTACGAAGCTTTAGTGACTCAATTACAGCATGTATTGGAACAAGCGATTCATACGCAATGGTCAAAATGTCGTTTCCATATCAGCTTTGAAGATGTCGAAGAAACCACACCATATGCTTTACAACATGTCCGCAAGGAAAAGGCCTTTGCACGTGCAAATGAGTTATTACATGCAGAGCCTGTTGTGAAAGACTTACTCAAAAGCTTTGATGGTGAGTTGCAAAATATCCAGCTCAAATAAGTTTTAAGCTGGATATAAAAATTAAAGTAAAAACTGAGTTAAAGCATCTCGCATTTCATCGGGTATCGAGGTGCTTTTTCGTGTTTGGCGGTCGACAAACACATGTACGAAATGTCCTTGGGCTGCAGCCTCATTTTGTCCTTGTTTAAAAATAGCCAAGTCATAGCGCAGTGAAGAATTACCAATTTTTTCAATCGCAACTCCAACTTCAATGATTTCAGGATAGGACAGTTCCTGTAAAAAGCTGCAGGCTGAATCGACCACTAAACCGATGATCGGGGTCTTTTGCAAATCAAAACCAGCATGTTGAATCAAGAGTGCATTTGCAGCGGTATCAAAATAGCTGTAATAGGTGACATTATTGACATGGCCATACATATCGTTGTCTGCCCAACGCGTTTGGATTGGAAATAAAAATCGATAGTTTTGGTGGCGTTTAGTTTCAGGTTTCATCGTTGGTATTTTCTTTATTTCAAAAATGAGTGAACTTTAGGCATAAATTGATTGGTAAATCTGGCGAGCGTCTTCAAACTGCAGTTTTCGCGGATTATTTTGTAATAGTCGCGTTTGTAATAACGCGTCTTCTGCTAAACGATCGAGCATATTTTCAGGCACATTCAGTTGGCTGAGTTTTAGCACCAAACCACTCTGATCTAAATGATTTTGCATATGATCAATAAATAAATCACATAAACCATCGGTACAGCCCGTACTGTATGGATCTAGCCAACTCATAAGTTCTGCATAATGCTGTTTGGCCTGAGGTGCATTAAACTTTAACACTTCAGCGAGAACCAGTGCATTGGTATGACCATGCGAGAGATGAAAGTGTCCACCGAGTGGATAGGCGAGTGCATGCACCGCTGCAACTGGTGCATTAGCAAAGGCCTGACCTGCAAGCATTGAACCGACTAGCATGTGCTGACGCGCTTCGAGGTTATGTCCATCTTGTAAAACCAGTGCTAAGTTTTTATTTAATAAACGCAAAGCTTGTTTGGCGAGCATATCCGCATACGGATTTTTTTTGATTTTTGATGTATAGGCTTCAATGGCATGCACCATGGCATCGATACCGGTCGCTGCGGTAATGTGTGCGGGAAGATTTAATGTAAAGTTCGCATCGAGGATGCAGACATCGGCATACAGTACAGGGGAGACGATACCAGTTTTGGTGGTTTCACCTGTAGTGACGATAGAGATTGGTGTGACTTCAGAGCCGGTCCCTGCCGTTGTCGGGATCAAAATGAGCGGTAAGCGTGGTCGTTTTGCATTAGCAACACCATATAAATCACTGATCTGTTGTGTTTGCTTAGGATGAGCCAAGATCGCAATAATTTTAGCCACATCCATTGAACTGCCACCGCCAAAACCAATAATCAAATCCACTTTTTCATTCTTGGCAAATTGAACTGCATCCAAAACTATATGTTCTGCAGGGTCAGCTTGAATACTGGAATAAATCACATAATCTTGATGGATACTTTCTAAAATATCCAAAATGGGTAAATGTAATTGTTGTTGCAACATACCGGGGTCGGTCACAAGCATGACACGTTTGGCTTGAAAGTCGTCTAGGACCTCTCTCAGTTGGGAAATAGAGCCTAAGCCTGAAATAATATTGCTGACGGTTTGAAACTGAAATTGACTCATTGGCTTATCCCTAATTTTTTATATCCAAATAAACATTATTCTTGAGTGTTGATATAGGATTCATCCTGTAAATAACTTAACATAAGACGCTTGAAATAAAAGTAGTCTTGAGGTTGTTATGTCATCCAGCACGCCATATAAGGTGTTGTGTGTTTGTTTAGGAAATATTTGCCGTTCACCTACGGCTGAAGTGGTTCTCAGACATTTTTGTGATGAAGCGCAACTCAATATTCACGTCGACTCTGCGGGTACGAGCAATTATCATCCGGGCAAAGCGCCTGATCTTCGTAGCCAACAGCATGCAAAATTACGAGGCTATAACTTATCTGCATTACGCGCACGTCAGTTAACGGTTCATGATTTTATTGAATTTGATTTGATTTTGGCCATGGACTACGAAAATTTAGACAATATTCAAAACCTCATGCAAAAGGCGCAGCAACAATTCGGTCAACTACGTGCACAAGTGTCTTTGATGAGTCAACATGATCACCAATATCCGCAACAAGAAGTACCAGATCCGTACTATGGTGGTGATGCAGGGTTTGAACATGTATTAGATCAATGCGAATCTAGCAGTCAGGCTTGGGTCAATTATTTAAAAACTCAGTTACAAGCACAGCAAAAAAATTAAGGTTTAAGAATGCAAATTCAAACACAGGTTCAGCTTAAGCCATTTAATACATTAAGCCTCGATGCTGTAGCATCTCATTATGTACGTGTTCAATCGGTAGAAGATATCCAAGCAGCGCTCGACTTTGCCAAAGCTGAGCAATTAAATGTATTGGTACTTTCAGGAGGCAGTAATATGCTGTTGCCTGAGCAAATACATGCTTTAGTGATGCACATGGATATTCAAGGGATTGAATATGTACAAGACGATGCCGATACACAGACTTTAAAAGTGGGTGCAGGGCAAGTGTGGCATGACTTTGTGCTATGGACGACGGCACACCAGTTTTATGGCTTACAAAATTTAGCATTGATACCCGGTTTAGTCGGTGCTTCACCTGTGCAAAATATTGGAGCTTATGGTGTTGAGGCGGGTGAATTTATTGAATCTGTGCAGGTCTATGACCGAGTAACAGAACAGCAAAGTAGTATTAGCGCTGCCGATTGTCATTTTTCATATCGCCATAGTATTTTTAAAGATGAGCCAGAGCGTTTTATTATTACGCATGTGACTTTTAAACTTTTAAAACATGCCGATTTAAAATTAAATTATGGTGATTTAAAGCAGGCGGTAGGCGAAGACTTAAGTGCAGAAAACCTACAACAGCAAGTCATTCATATCCGTCAAACCAAACTTCCAGATCCGAAAGAATTTCCAAATGTCGGAAGTTTCTTTAAAAATCCTGTGATTAGCCAGCAAGCCTTTGACCAAATTGCGCTGCAATTTCCAAATTTACCCCATTATCCACAACCGAATAATGCGGTAAAACTGGCAGCTGGCTGGTTGATTGATCAAGCGGGTTGGAAAGGGAAATCTGTGGGTTCAGTGGGTATGTTCCATAAGCAAGCTTTGGTGTTGGTCAATTATCAGGACGCCACGCTGCAAGATGTACGTACAACTTACAAAGCTGTACAACATGATGTTTTTGAAAAATTTAATATTGAACTACATCCTGAGCCTGTATTATTTGATACAAATGGCTTGATTCGATCTCACGCAGATTAATAAAAACATAGGTTTTAGATTTATGCATAAAACACATTGGATGGTTCGCTTAGTACAAATTGCCGCAGTGCTATTTGTACTTTTGGGCTGTCTGATGATTTTTATCTATACGCCGTTTTATTCTAAATTGATCGTTAAAAGTTTAAATTATTTCGTTCCTGTAGAAGTCAATCAGCTCGCAGCGCAAAGTCAAAAACTCGGTGCTTTGAGTGATGATGATAATTATGAGCCGGGTTCTGACTTATGGATCGCGCGCCAAGCGTATTTAAAACTCATGGAGCAAGCCATACAGTCTGATGAGCCTCAAGACTTGACCCTTATACAAGCGCGTTATAAGGCTTTACAGCAGCTCATTGAAGAAGAACATGAAAAAGAAATAAGTGATAATCAAAAGGACATACCGAAAGTTCCTTTGCTGAATCCTTCTGCATCCGAGGCGGCATCCTCTGAAGCAATGGCGGAAAATCCTGCTCAAAAAATGAAAGAGCTGCTCGAACTCAATAGTGCGGAAAATAAAGGACTCATGACGCAATATACAGAGTTCTTAAAAACTCATGAAATTGAACAAGCTGCTTCAGAAGCGGAACCGATCGATGATGAAACCTATCTTGATCTAGCCAAAATGAAAGATAAAACCCTGAAGCAGCCAACCGCAGATCCGTATGCGATCGTGGTGTTAGGTGGTGGCTTAACTTTAGATAAAAATGATAAAGATATCGTGGTGAATGACTACACACGACTTCGACTGGAAAAAACACTCGATGTCGAACGCACACATAAGCTACCGATTGTACTGAGTGGTGTGGAAGCACCGTATATGCAAGCTTGGTTAAAGCAATATGATGTCGATGCGAAATTGCTTGAAAACCGGAGTATGAATACTTGCGAAAATTCACGCTTTAGTTCGTTACTTTTACAGAAAAAAGGCGGCGCACCGACGGTTATTTTAATCACCGACCAATATCATATGCCTCGAACACGGCGTTTATTTGCATTAAATGGTATCGAAACCGTTCCTGTTGTTGCACCTATGCCAACGACATTAACCACATGGCGACCAAGTGAAAAAAATTATGACCATAGTCGTCGTGCCAATTATGAATTATTAGCTACCTTACGTGACGTTTGGTTTGGCTCAAGTGACTGTCGGGAGGTCCCATAATGTCAGATATCCCATTTCTTAATCCTTCGATCCTTAAACAATTAGATCTTCCTGTTCCAAGTCGAGAATTAACCCCACAATTATTAGAACCGCTAAATTTAAATCGGCCGTTTGAGCCTAGTGTCGAAATACAATCTTATCGACGACTCTACGGCTTAGATGCCTTGAACTGCGAACATTGGCAAGGCTATGTAGAAATGCCTTTGTTCAAACTACATGTACAAGTGTTTCAACCGAAACTAAAGGCTGAAACAGATGTCATTAAAGGCACTGTATTTTTATTACATGGTTATTTAGAGCATAGTGGAATATATCAGCCGATTATTCGTGAGCTCTTAGATCAAGGTTTTAGTGTTTTGACCTATGATTTACCGGGGCATGGTCTAAGCAATGGCTCGCCAGCCAGTATTCAAAACTTTGACCATTACCAACAAGTTTTGGAAGCGGTATATCGTTATGTGAAACATGCAGCTCAATTACCGACACCGTGGTTAGGGATTGGGCAGAGTACGGGTGGTGCGATTTGGCTGCATCATCTGTTAGATTTTGCTGAACATCGCAAAAACCCTTATGTCGAACGGGTTTTATTATTATCTCCGCTGATTCGTCCTGCAAAAACGGCATGGTGGCATAACTCGGTTGGATTAGGCATTATTCGTCGTATTAAACGTGAAGTGCCACGTCATTTTAGACGGAATAATCACAACCCTGAGTTTTTACGTTTTGTACGTTTAAAGGATCCTCTACAACCTCGAATGATGGGGATGGATTGGATTTTGGCCATGTCAAAATGGATGCAGGAAATGGAAGAACGACCTGCGTGTCGTATTCCAGTGTGGTTAGCTCAAGGCGCACAGGATCAAACGGTGGATTGGCGTTATAACATTGAGTTTATACGTCGTAAATTCCGTTTACAGACGCTTCTCATGCTTGAAGAAGGTTCACATCAGCTGATTAATGAACGTGCCGATATTCGTGCTGCATTAACAGGTTTGATCCCGGCATTCTTGCATGCTCAATCGAATAGTAAGTCTTATTACTAACTGATGTTACGCACTAACATCAGGAGCGTAATTTGATTCAAATAAAAGTACGATACGCGGGAAGTTCATCCGCAAGTGTTTGAGACAGGACTACTTCTAATCAAAAATGTTTTTGCAATACTTTGAATAATTTGACGCTAGTGAACGAGTTTTGTCGGTGAGGTGCATTGCACCGCAAGATGGTTTCCTTGCGAAGCTTTGCTTCTCATTTTGCCGAAACAAAAGTACCTCCAGCCGAAGGGTAATCCCTTTATTTAAGCCCTAGATGTAAGACTCCGTCGAATAGGCTTAGAAATTATTTTAAAAATGCGTATTTACTTTTACGCGCGTAACATCAGTTACTAATTGACGATTGAGCACAGCCTACCTTAATCAGTGTGATGGATCTAGACGAAAAAAAGAGGCGTGGACGCCTCTTTTTTTTGGGTGGAGGAATCAGAACTTTTCTAGATGGGCCATATTCCACATACGGAAATAGAAGTTTTCTTCATCTTTATTTTCACAACTGAGCAGCTCCCCATCTTTTAACCAAAAATGTAGCTGTGCATAGTTTTTAATTTCACGGTTATTAATCCGCTGCGCTAGATGGTGCGCACGGATATCTGATGGATGTTGTAAACCTGCTGAGGCAATAAGTTCAGATAAGCCATGCAAGGTATTTTTGTGGAAATTAAAAACACGTTCTGCTTTGGTCGGAACATGGATGGCTTTTTGACGGTCTTTGTCCTGCGTTGCAACGCCAACTGGACATTGGTTGGTATGACAGCTTTGAGCTTGAATACACCCGACTGCAAACATAAAGCCACGAGCTGAGTTGACCCAATCTGCGCCAATCGCCATGGTACTGGCAATATCAAAAGCACTAATAATTTTACCACTGGCACCGACTTTAATTTTTGAACGCAAGCCTGCACCAATCAGGGTGTTATTGACAAAGAGTAGGCCTTCACGCAGTGGTGTCCCCATATTATCAATCAGTTCTATAGGTGCAGCGCCAGTCCCACCTTCAGAACCATCCACCACGATAAAATCAGGTGTGATCCCCGTATGTAACATGGCTTTTACGATACTCATAAATTGCCACGGTTGCCCGATACACAGTTTAAAACCCACAGGTTTGCCTTCTGACAGTTCGCGCAATTGCTGAATAAATTGCATCATTTCTATAGGGGTGCTAAAGGCAGGATGGCTAGATGGCGAGATACAGTCATGTTCACGGCTGACACCACGGATTTGAGCAATCTCTTCGGAAATTTTGTCTTTAGGTAAAATGCCACCATGGCCTGGTTTTGCACCTTGAGATAATTTGATCTCAATCATTTTGACTTGAGGGTGCTTGGCTTGTTCAGCAAAACGTACAGGGTCGAATTGACCATCAATCGTACGGCAGCCAAAGTAACCACTACCGAGTTCCCAGACAATGTCGCCACCATTTTCCAAGTGATACGGACTAATACTGCCTTCACCGGTGTCATGGTAGAAATTGCCCATTTTTGCGCCTAAGTTTAAGGCACGAATGGCATTGGCACTTAAACTACCAAAGCTCATCGCAGAAATGTTTAATATCGATGCGCTATACGGTTGCTTGCATTGTTCATTGCCAATGTTAATACGGAATGTTTCAGGAATGGCAGGAATGCAAGGTGACAAGGAGTGATTAATAAAGCGGTAATCATTTTGGTAAACATCAACAATTGAACCAAATGGTTTATCTGCATTTTGGTTTTTTGCACGTTGATAGACCAAACTACGCTGCATACGAGAAAAGGGCAGAGCATCTTGATCAGATTCAATAAAATATTGGCGAATTTCAGGTCGAAATTCTTCAAATAGAAAACGAAAGTGCCCCATGATGGGGTAATTTTTTAAGATCGAATGTTTGTTTTGTATGACGTCATACAAACCCAATAAGCTTAAAAGCCCAGTAATGACCCAGATACTATTCAATAAGGTTTGTGGAATAAAATATTGAATATAACGAGGGGAATAACCTAAATGAAAACTCGAAATGAGTAGGAAGATAAAAATACAAGCAAACCAAATTGAATGCCGAGAAAAAAAAGTATTTAGTAGCTTGTGGCGAATAGTTTGCGCTGGACTGGCCATATTTTGAAAAATCTTATTCAGCTCATTTGCTCATAATTTGCCGAGTTTATGCACAATGCTCAAGCTTTAATTTGTTGATTCAGTGTAGCATTTATAAAAAACAACATTGAAGTTGGATGAATTTTTCATTTAAAGCCAAATCAGATAAGAAAAGCAGGAATGTTCTTTAAGAAAATTTGTGAAAAGCAGCGCGGTTCTTGTTATTTCACAGTACGCAAAATGGAGGTTAAAGTGAGATTTTACTTTCTAAACACGAGGTGCTGAATATGACTATGAAATCTATTCGTTATAATAATGCCGACCTAGCCTGCCTATGTCAGTAATTGATTATAGCCATGAGAAATTAGCGCTATGGCATAAGGTATTCAGCAGATACTTATGCTGTAGTTCCTTTGACCTAAACAACTAAAATTACAAAAATATTCTAAGAAATTATCCAGTCCCAGCGTTGGGACTTTTTTATGTGTTGATAATTTAAGTGAAAATCTAAGCAAAAAATTATGTGCTAAATATTTATTATGAAATAAAAGTTGCTACCTCAAATTTAACATTTCAGGTAGCAGAAAGTCTGAGATCGGTTTAGTCATTGCGTTGTTGTACAACCATAGCGACTTCTTCTGGTTCGATTTTCTGAATCTTTTTACCAAAACTACGCAGCCACCAAGTTAACTGAGAGGTAAATGGTACTGTTGCACTGACTTCAACCCAGCCATCTTCGGTTTTTTGAATCACTTGATCTTTACTTAGCTGACTTTCTTCAAAATAAACCGCCTCTGCTTCAGACATGGTTAATTTGAGCTGAATCATTTCAGTCGGTTTATTAAAGTCTACACGGAAGCCAAGCGCTCCAGAGTCAATATAGGCATCGATATCAAAATCGACAGGGTGTAATGCACGTGAATTTAAGACCGTAGCTGATTTAAATCGATGTAAAGCAAAGGTTTGGATGTCTGTTTTGTCATGACGTGTGCACACCAAATAAATAATTGCACCTTTTTGGACCAAAGCGAGTGGATTTAAAATATAGGTCTTTTCTTCGCTTTGTTGTCCACGACCTTGATACAGGCATTCAAGTTGTTTGTCTTGTAGTAAGCCTTCATAAATCGATTGTTGTGCGGCTTTTTCAACTACAGGAGGAATCAATGGCTGAGTTGCTGGCACGATTCGCACTCGGTTAATCCACTGACGGACATTATTTTGCGACGACAGACTTCGACGTGCGAGGTCAAACCAAGGATTCATTTCTTCAATTAAGCTTGGTGGAAGCAAATGTTTTAGGTGTTCCTCAACCATCATAAAGGTGACCGCCTGCGAGCTGGTCATATGTGGCAAGCTTTGAATCGGTGCATCAGAACGCCAACGCCAGCCTTGCGGCGTTGTTTTACTGCTCTCAATTGGGAAACGTAGAGAAATTTGGTTTAAGTCACGCTGAATTGTGCGTAGGCTGATATCAATGCCTTCACGGTTCAGTATTTCTTGTAATTCACGCGTACCCATCCACTTACCTGTGGACAGTCGTGAAAGAATTTGCCACTGACGATAGAGGCTGTTCGACGTTTCTTTTTCTTGTGAAGACATAATCTAGTGCTTGAACTTGGACTTAAATGAATAAAATGATGCTGTGGGACACAATAAGAAATCTTCCTGCGTTAAGCAAGTCTTCATCTGAAAAAACTAAGATGATTTTAATAACGCAATTTGACACAACTTGAGCAGTTACATGCTGTACCACTTTGCAAAAATGATGCATAAATAATCAAAGAGAAGCAACATATTTATTGATGGCATATATATTGCATTATATAGTTCATAAAACATGACAAAAACATGGAGTTGCTATGCTGAAAGAAAATCGTAATACAACTTCAAATGGAATTGAGGGTTATGAGGCAAAGTTGGTCAATACTTCTGTCTCTACATTAAAAAATTTACCTCTTGCTCGAGGACATGCGCTGTTTAATCAATTTAATTCGGATTTTTTTAATGAAATGCGCGACAGCAAAACGGTAGCTAAAGAATCATGCCAACGGATAGAGCAGTGGTTATCACAGCATACACTTGATGAATTGAAGCAGCTGAATCAGGTTGCAAAACAACATTTTCTCTATGAAGGTATTACCTTTACAGTGTATGGCGAAGATGAGGGCATTGAACGCACTATTCCTTATGATCTTATTCCTCGTGTGATTGCACGAAAGGAATGGAATAATTTATCACTGGGCTGCACACAGCGCGTGAAAGCTCTCAATCTGTTTTTACATGATGTCTATCATCAACAAGATATTTTAAAAGCAGGAATTATTCCTGAACTGCAAGTCTTAATCCATGAAGCCTATTTGCCACAAATGTATATGCATGGGCTAAAAGGTAAAATTTATAGCCAAATCAGTGGCATTGATATCATACGTGATCAATCAGGCGAATTTTACGTCCTTGAGGACAATCTTAGAACACCGTCTGGTGTGTCGTATATGCTGGAAAGCCGTAAGATCAGTCAAAAACTGATGCCTGAACTTTGCCAGCAAAGCAACATCATGGGGATTGAGCAATATCCGCAGCTCTTACGTGAAATTCTTGCAGAAAATGCCTACGTCGATAACCCATTTATTGTGGTCTTAACCCCAGGGCGTTTTAACAGTGCGTATTATGAACATGCCTTTTTGGCAAGGGAGATGGATGTACCCTTAGTGACATCACGTGACCTTTATGTAGAAAACGATAAGGTTTATGTGAAAACCATCAAAGGTCGACAACAGGTTGATGTAATTTATCGTCGTGTGGATGATGCTTTCCTCGATCCATTATGTTTCAAACCTGACAGTACTTTGGGCGTAGCAGGGCTCATGTCAGCGTATATGCAACATAATGTGGTCATTGCAAATGCACCGGGAACAGGCGTAGCAGATGATAAATCGATTTATCCTTATGTGGATAAAATGATTCATTTCTACTTAGGCGAACAAGCGATTCTGAAAAATGTGCCGACCTATCAATGTCGTGAGCAGAACGACTTAGACTATGTGCTGTCGAATATCGAAAAATTGGTGGTCAAAGAAGCACAGGGTTCAGGTGGATACGGCATGTTGATCGGTCCGCAAGCCTCTTTACAAGAATTAAATAGTTTTAAAGATAAGGTGGCCGCAGCACCACATTTATATATTGCACAGCCGACTTTAAATTTATCTGTTAGCCCCACTCTAAGTGAGGCAAGTGTTTCGGAACGCCATATTGATCTGCGTCCATTTGTACTGAGCTCTCCATATCGAACTGAGATTGTACCGGGTGGCTTAACTCGTGTTGCAATGCAAGCAGGTTCATTGGTGGTGAATTCTTCGCAAGGCGGCGGGATTAAAGATACATGGGTTGTAGACGATTTACGCTCATAGCACTTCAGTGAAGGAGCAAAACATGATTTTATTAAACAGTAATGCAGAACATATTTTTTGGTTGGGACGTTATTTAGCACGCACTCAATATTTATGCAGTATTTTTCCATTTCAAGATGTCGATATGGCATTGAACTATGCACATGCTTTTTGTTTACCAGCCTTCGATGTCGACTCAATGAATGAATTGGTCTTAAATGCAGAGCAACCGGCGTCATTTTACAGCCAATTTAAATATGCGCAAAGTAATATACAGGACTTAAGGGGTGTACTTTCAGCAAAAAGTTATGCAGAACTCAGCCGTTTAATTCGCAATGCGAGTGATAACCCGGGTTATATCTGTGACGTGGTAACAGATTGCCAAGATGTTTTAGAGTCCGAATCTGAAGATGTATTTTTATTTTTTAGTTTAGGACAAGCCATAGAGCAGCTTGATCGCCAGTTACGCATGCAGCAGGAGATTCAATACACCCTAGCGAAGATTGAACATATCGTAATCGCTTTGGTTCAGTTTGGCTGGGAAAGCGTGCAAGAGGCATGGCAGGCACTAAAGCAACAACCGAATAGCCAAAATTTTTACCATTTCAGTGATCATATCCAAAATATGTTTGAGGTGGCTGTATGAGGCTCATGATCAACCATCAGACCCATTATGTTTACACTGATGTGGTTAGCAGAAGCATTCAATATATCAAAATGACCCCGTCCACCAATGCGCATCAACAGGTGCAAAATTGGGATGTGAGTGTGCCGGGGCAACGTGATATGCAATTGGATACTTTTGGTAATGTGTGGTTGACCACAACGCAGCGCGAACCGTATCTGCAAATGACCATTATGGCGCAGGGCATCGTAGAGATGAATTTGAGATCAACAGATTCAAATGCAGATGATTTAAACCCAAAATTGTTTTTACAGCCAACGCAGAGTACGCAGTGCGATATTCACATGAAAAGTTTTGCCGACTGTTATGTCCCTCGTATCAATCGTGCCAATCTGATTCGTTTGGCTGAAGCGATCTTGGCGCATATTCCCTATGTTTCTAATCAGACATCTGTACGTACTTCTGCAATAGATGCTTTTCATTATAAGCAAGGGGTATGTCAGGATCATAGTCATGTCATGATCGCAATGTGTCGCTATTTGGGTATTCCTGCACGATATATTTCTGGGTATTTATTTGTACCGAATAGTAGCCACCTTTCCAGTCACGCTTGGGTAGAAGTCTATATCGAAAATAAATGGTATTGTTTTGATGTCAGTAATCAGTTATTTACACCACAATCACATATTTATGTCGCGATTGGGCGGGATTACTGGGATGTAGCTCCTGTTCGAGGGGTTCGTGATAAAGGTGGTACTGAGTCAATGAGCTCAATTGTACAAGTGTTGAGTTGTTAATCATTTGAGGGATAAAAATGACCTATTGTTGTGCATTACGATTAAAAGATGGCATGGTGTTTATCAGTGATACACGTACAAATGCAGGAGTTGACCATATTTCAGTTTTTCGTAAACTTTATACCTTTGGTGTTGCGGGTGAGCGATTTATTACCATCCAAACCTCTGGGAATTTAGCTACTACACAAGCGGTCATCGGGCATTTACAAAACAGACTAGAAGTCAAACAAGAGCCGAATCTATATAGTGTAAATACGATGTTTGAAGTGGCAGAACTGGTCGGACATACCTTAAAAAAAGTTATCTCTGATGTCACCTCAGATATTTTAGAACAAAGTAATTATTACTGTAGTTTATTAGTAGGTGGTCAAATTGGTAGCGCTGATATGCAGCTATATAATATCTATCCGCAAGGTAATTTTATATGTGCAACACCGGATACCCCATATTTTCAAATTGGTGAAAGTAAATATGGTAAGCCGATACTTGACCGAACTTTGCGTTACGATATGCCGCTCGATGAAGCAATGCGCTGCAGTTTAATTTCTTTTGATTCAACGATACGCTCAAATGTGTCTGTAGGTATGCCATTAGATGCTTTGGTTTATAAAAAAGACAGTTTAGAAATACCTACTGGTAAACGCATTTATGAAGAAGACCCATACTTCACCATGATCAGTAAAGGCTGGTCAGAAGCATTGCGTCAGGGCTTAATCGAATTGGCAAAACCAACAGCTGACTATTTTCAATGACGATTTGATCAAAGAATAGATCAATTTAAAAAGCGAATAAAAAAGCGAGATAAAAGAAAGCCCAGATTTGATCTGGGCTTTGTAATTTGGCTAATTAAGCTAATTTACGTACAGGGCGCGCACTCATACGGCATAATAATTCATAACCAATGGTTCCGTTCGCTTCTGCAACGTCATCAACCAGACGATCTTTACCCCAAAGCTCGACTTCTGTGCCTATGGGTGCATTTATACCAGTGATATCAATCGCAATCATATCCATGGCAACACGACCAATCACACGTGTTTTCTGTCCTTGAATAGATACATAGTTTTGTTTAGGGAAGGCACGTGGATAACCGTCACCATAACCAATCGACACAATCGCAAGATCCATTTCTTGTTCTGCAACGAAAGTCGATCCATAACCCACAGATTCACCAGCTTGAATGGTATTTAAAGCAATCACTTCAGCGGTAAAGGTCATCACCGGTTTAAGATCTAAGGCTTCTACAGAACGGTCTGCGAAAGGTGTCGCGCCATATAGCATGATGCCTGGACGAACAAAATCAAAATTCAGTTCTGGCCATTTGAAAATCGCTGCTGAGTTACAGCACGAACCCATGATTGGCGCACAAGCTTCTTTTACGTGTAAAAATTGTTCACGTTGTTGGTCATTTAGTGGATGATTTTCTGCGTCTGCATTGGCAAAGTGCATCGCCAGTACGCAAGTAAAACCTTCTGCCTTTAAAGCATTAATGACATCAATAATTTCAGGCACTTTAAAACCTAAACGGTTCATACCGCTGTTGAGTTTGACCCAAACTTTTAGACCTTGAGCGATATAGGCATCTTTATGCGCACGTAACCAATCTAGTTGTTGCTGATGATGCACCACACATTCAATTTTTTTATCGATGATAATTTGCATTTCATCATCTGAAAAAATCCCTTCAATGAGTGTAATTGGCTGTTCATAACCCAGTTCACGAATTTCTAAGGCTTCTTCTAGGCAGGCAACACCAAAGGCATCACTGTCTTTTAAGGCTGCTAAGCAGTCTTTAACTCCATGTCCATAAGCATTAGCTTTCACCATACTTACAATTTTAGCGGTTGGGGCAAGTTGTTTGACACGGTTTAAATTATATTGAAGTGCTTGTTGATCAATATAAACTGTAGCTTGGCGCACCCTAAATACTCCTACAGGGTCGATGAATTAATGGATGATAAAGAGTCTTTACTCTTCATCATCATACTGAGCATAAAACTCAGGGGAGAGGTTACTAAATTTGGTGTATTGACCTTCGAAGGCAAGACGCACAGTACCAATTGGACCGTTACGCTGTTTACCAATAATAATTTCTGCAGTACCTGCTTCTTTAGACTCTTTGTTATAAACCTCGTCGCGGTAAATAAACATGATCAAATCGGCATCCTGCTCGATCGCACCCGATTCACGTAAGTCGGACATCACTGGGCGTTTATTAGGACGGTTTTCCAGTGATCGGTTCAACTGTGACAGTGCAATTACTGGGCAGTGCATTTCTTTAGCCAGTGCTTTTAAGCTTCGGGAAATTTCCGAGATCTCGCCAACACGGTTATCGCCCATACCGGGTACTTTCATAAGCTGCAAGTAATCGACCATGATACAGCCAAGTTTACCGCCGTGCATTTTGGCAATTCGGCGCGCACGGGCACGTACTTCAGTTGGAGGTAGTGCAGATGAGTCATCGATATACAAATTCTTTTCTTGTAGATGCACAATAGTACTGGTCACTTTTGACCATTCATCAGCATCCATTTTACCTGAACGTAAATGTCCTTGGTGTACACGACCGAATGATGAAATCAAACGCATCGCAATCGAGTCCGCGGGCATCTCCATAGAGTAAACTAGAGCGGGCAGGTTATTATTAAACAGTACACTTTCAACCAAGTTCATGGCAAAAGTGGTTTTACCCATCGATGGACGGGCCGCTACAATAATTAAATCGCCTGCTTGCATACCTGAGGTTTTATTATCAAGTTCTACAAATCCAGTGGTTAAACCCGTGATACTGCCTTCAGTTTGTGAAAGTTCATTCAACTTATCAAAAACACTAGCAACGACAGAGTTAATGGCTTTAGGGCCTTGTGCTTTGGCGTTGTTGTTGTGTTGCTCGGCAATCGAGAAAATATTGGTTTCTGCGAGATCTAAAATTTCACTGACCGTACGACCTTTGGTGTCATAGGCATTTTGTAAAATTTCTGAGCTGACTTTAATCATGCTGCGTAAAGTGGAAAATTCTTTAATTTTTGCAGCATAAGTTTCAAGGTTATAGAAACTTGAAGGTGAATCTGACATGAGTTGCATCAGATATTCTTCGCCACCAGCAGCATCGAGCAAGTTTTGTTTAATTAGCCAGTCATTGACTAAGACCGCATCATAAGGTGAGCTATCTTTTGATAGTTGATCGATTGCACGGAAAATATATTTATGACGGGTCGCATAAAAATCAGCTTCAGTCAGTACATCACCCACTTGCTCAAATGATTCTGCAACGGTCATCAGTGCAGCAAGCACAGCTTGTTCAATCGCAAGGTTATGGGGTGGGGTACGAAACTCTTTCAACGAACTTTGTTCTGTGGTTTTTGCTGTTGGCGTAGAGTTTGGCTTGATGGCATTCGCCTGTGACATAAAAATCCCTGATGCTGAAACCATTTAATGTGATGGAAATGGGTGCTAATTACAGTTTTTTCAACTCTTCATTGAACTGAAATGATAGGCGTTTTCTACAGAAATGCGAACAAGTATTTCCGATTAATTCGTCATACATTGAATTGAATGAAGAGTTAAAAATATAAAAAAGTTGGAGCACTATTTTTTACAGATAAAAAAAGAGCATGCGTAAGCATGCTCTTTTCTTTGCAAGAAATTACTCAGCTACGATAGTAACTAGAACTTCTGCAACAACATCATGATGCAATTGGATTGCGATGTTGAATTCACCAGTGTTGCGAAGCGCACCATTTGGTAAACGAACTTCTGCGCGGTCTACAACAAGACCAGCATTAGTTAACGCGTCAGCGATGTCACGAGTACCGATAGAACCGAATAGTTTACCTTCGTCACCAGCTTTAGCAGTGATCACGATGTTAACTTCGTTCAATTGGTCAGCACGTGCTTGAGCAGCAGCTAATACTTCAGCTTCTTGTTTCTCAAGTTCAGCACGACGAGCTTCAAATGCAGCAGTGTTAGCTTCAGTAGCAGCAACTGCTTTACCTTGAGGGATAAGGAAGTTACGGCCGTAACCAGCTTTAACTGAAACTTTATCGCCTAATTTACCAAGGTTTTTAATGCGTTGTAATAAGATAATATCCACAGCTCAACCTCACTTATGATTGTCAGTGTAAGGGATCAAAGACAAGTAGCGAGCTTGTTTAATAGCTAGCGCTAATTGACGTTGGTAACGAGCTTTAGTACCTGTAATACGGCTAGGAACAATCTTGCCGTTTTCAGTGATGTACTGTTTTAAAGTGTCGATATCTTTGTAGTCGATGTACGTAACGTTCTCAGCTGTAAAGCGGCAGAACTTGCGACGACGGTAAAAACGTGCCATGTTATGTTCTCCTTATGCTTCAGCAGAGTCTTGAGCTTGTTGTGCTTCTTCACGTTGAGCTTTACGCGCACGTTTTTCTTCAGCACTCTTAGCCAATAGTGACTCTTCAGTGATAGCGTTTTCACGACGGATGATAAGGCTACGAATGATTGCATCGTTATAACGGAACAATTCTTCTAGCTCATCAAGAGTAGTTTGACCACACTCAACATTCATAAGAATGTAGTGAGCTTTGTGGATCTTGTTGATTGGGTAAGCCAATTGACGACGGCCCCAGTCTTCAAGACGGTGGATTTGACCTTCAGCTTCTTTGATGTGAGTTAGGTAACGTTCTACCATACCCACAACTTGATCGCTTTGGTCTGGATGTACCAATAGTACGATTTCGTAGTGACGCATTGTCAGCTCCTTACGGTTTAGGCAGCCCCAATCATTAATTGATTGAAGCAAGGAGTCACAACCAAAGTTGTGTCGCAATAATTGCGAAGCGTGAATTTTAGAGCGTTTAGGCTTGAAATACAAGGCATGGATTTAAAATGCTTGAATTATTTATGGTTTAATTCGGTTTTTCACTGCGCAATAAAAATACCACATAACCTTTAAAATAAGGATCTTGCGCTAAATGTGCAGGTGCTTGCCAAAGCCCGTTTTGTACAAGACCAATTTTATAGGGGAGTTTTAATTTTGAGACTTTATTTAAATAAAGCGTATAGTTTTTAATGGTGTGGCTGCCTTGATAGGTCTGTATAGCAATCTCATCAATATTTTGAGCAAGTAATTTTAAGGTTTGCTGATCCTGAACATTGGTCCAATCCATTAAACCCGTAATGCTTAAACGATATTTTTGAGGCATTTTCTTTCGTATCTTTTCAAGGAATACCGCATATCGATGGATATTTTGTGTCTTTGCATCAAAATCAATTTGTAAGCCTTGAATCTGATTGCCATTTTTTTCCCAATGTTTAAGCCGCTGCAAAATTTGCTGAATATTGTTATTTGACCATTGTAAATGATGGCTACGGATTACAATCCAAATTTTCTGCTGTGGTTTATGGAGGACTTGAATACCTTGTGGGATAAACTCGGATTGCTTTAACGGTTTATTCCAATTCATTTCACCTTGTAAAATATAGAGCTCCTTGGCTTGCTGTAAGTAGGGGCTACTAGAAATATTGCCCCAAATCCAAAAACTTGAATAATGTGCTGCATTAACACGTTGCTGTATTTCGGTGTGAGCTTGTTGTGTATTTCCAGATTGGGCAGGTGAACAAGCGGAACACAAAACAATGCTCAATATGAACAAAAGTTCTAATGTATTTACCCGCCTGATCATCTGGAAAAGCATTGAAAATTACCAATAATATTTTAAGGATTTAGCCCAACTTGTTTCAGGATAATCCTGTTTGATTTGATCAAACCATTGTTTGCGTACAGACTTACTCACATCTTTGTCTTGGCATTCATTATTACCACTTGGCGCATAACATTGAATGGCACGGTACAGCGCATAAGCCGTTAATTCAGATTTTGTCCCTGTTTTAATAATATTTTTATATACATCTCCGCGTGCAAAATAACGACCTTTAAAACTTTGTGGCGAATCATCTGACTGATAGCTGAGATCGACCATGCTGTAGGCTTGTGAACTACGCGCATACTCACCTAAACACAATTGCAGGCTCAGGTCTTTCGGATTTACTTGTAATTGCTTGGTCAATGTCGCTAAGTCAGGGCATTTGATTGAATTGCTCACAGTGATGCCTTTCCATAAGAAATTGGCAAATGGTGGTTGATAGCGATATTTCTCCGCAGTATTTTGCTCACTATTAAACTGGGCTGCATTAGTTGGTAATTCGGTATAGGCTTGATTAAATAAATCAAAATTTTGATAAGCCAGTGATTTGTTCAGTAAGGTATAAAGTGCTACATTTTTTTGATCCTGAGTCGCTGCATTATTTTTCACAACACTCACTAAGCTTTGTTCATTTGCAACTTCAACTAAATATTGTTGCTGCAAAAAAGCTTGTTTAATTTTTGCTGAGGGACCGATAAATTGTGCTGTATTTTGCTGCTGAGCATAGTAACGATACAGCATAAGTTCAGCCAAACCACGTTGTTCAGCTGTTTTGCTAATGGAAAGTAGATTTTCCCAATATTGCTGCGTTGTTTGATTTTGTCCACTTGCTTCCAAAATGCGACCTTTCAACATGACTTGGCTCAATTGAAGGTAGCTGCCTATGTTATTCGGCATTTGTTGGGGAAGGTATTTCAAGGCTTCTTGTGCTTTGTTTTGCACATAAAATAAGTGGTTCGCCTGCAAATACTGGAACAGTTCTGGCGCGTCTTTAAAATAATTTTTTTGTGCGTTTAATTCAGCCCAGGAAATGACAATATCATCGGAACTTTGTATTTTCCGCATGTGCATCAGATCATAGATAGTGAGGAAAAACGGATCTTTCAAATTTTTGACATTCAGACGCTTACTTTGAAATACATGACGATCTAATTCATAGGGTAGATTGGGCAGCTCTAAGTTATAAACGCTGGATTTAGGATTATTGATTTGCCATACGTATTCATTAATCAGTAAATCATGTTTTCCACTGAGCCAAAATCCACGTCTTAATAAACCGCGTGCACTTGCGGCATATTGACCTTGGGGATAGAGCTTAAAGTACTGGGTGATATTATTGAAAAAATTGGTTAATAAACTTTGATTGAGTTTGTCATGATCTAAATCGCCATATTCACCTAAACCACTTTGATAAGCCTCATTTAAAGCACTTCGAATCAACATATATTGTGATGTTTCTTTCAGCCAAGGTTGATCCACATTAGTTAATACTGAATAAATCTTAGTCGCTGTGGAAAAGTTAGCATTGTAAAACGAAATTGTGGCGTTTAAATACGATGCATATTGGCGTGCAGATACTGACCAATTTGGATTTACGCTTAGCAAAGTTAGTTTATTGTCGCAATCATTAATTTTCTGACGTTCGCGAATCAGGGTGTCTTTTTCACTACTTGAAAGCTTACTGTCCTTTTTGACTTGTTCAATAAAGGCTTGTGCGCCATTTTGAATGCTGTTGCAATGTTCGTTAAAACTTAGATCAGGTGTTTTTAAAGGTTTACGTGCATTCGGCAGTTTATTGCTGCTAGTGCTCATGATACTGGAAACTTCAAATGGAACTTTGCTGTAGCTAGTTCGCCAAAGTGTGGATTTATCTTCATGAATATTAAATTTGGCAATACCTAAATCGCTAAGCAACAGCAGCATGTTGGTTTGATTGTCATTTGCAGGTGTGAGCGCAGGGAGTTCATCGCATGCGGTATAAGCATTGGTTTGAATAAGTGTCGACGGTTCACAATAAATATCCATGCCTGCATGACTTTGCATACTAAAGAAAATACCGAATGGAATACTCGATGTGAAAAGGGCAGAGTGAATAAATTTTTTTTGATATGACATAAGGCACAGTTAATTATAGTTGTGTGTGCAATGGTATCAAGTTGGGCTTAGGGGTTGAAGCTATTCACAAATAAAAAAAGATAGAGTAAAACTCTATCTTTTTTAAAAAAATACAATTGGCTTTAGAGGAGCAGTGGAAGTAAAACTAAAAATTAAACTAATCACTGTGATCAATTTGACTGAAAACATGAAATATTGTTTTGCCCAAATTTGATCATCTTCAGCTTTGAATCCTTGAATGGTTAAATAAATCCAATACAGACTTAAGGCATTTAGGACAATCATATAAATCAAATTTGCATAACCAAAAAAGAATAAACCATTCATGGTGATGCAGAACAAAATCACGTAAACCAAAGATTCAACCTTGGTTCGATGAATTGAACGTGCTACAGGTAAAATTGGAATACCTGCATTTTTGTAGTCATCAAATCGGTAAACTGCAATTCCCCAAGAATGAGGCATTTGCCAAAATGCATAACCAATAAAAATCAGCAATGCACCTAAATCAAACTGGTTTGCAACAGCCGTATACCCGATTACAGGTGGCGCTGCGCCAGAAAGACTGCCGATAATGGTTTGATGAATTGTTGTTCGTTTTGTCCATAAGCTGTAAAAACCAACGTATACGACAAAACCAATAACAGCAAAAAGAAAAGCGTAAGCATTTACCCAGAACCATAAAATGCTAAAACCAATTACACCTAAAACTAAAGCAAAAACTAAAGCAACAGGAATCGAGATTGATTTTTTAACCATCGCACGATTTTGTGTGCGTTGCATTTTTGAGTCGATGTCTTGGTCAATAACGTTATTGACAACACATCCAGAAGCGACCACAAAGAGGGTGCCTAAGAGGGTAAGAAGCAACAGAAGGAAATCTACAGAACCTTGGGCAGCTACAAAGTAGCCACCCAAAGCGGTAACAAAGTTACCAAAGAGAATTCCTGGTTTAGTCAGGAATAAATACTTTTTCAGCATGACGACCAGTTTAGATCATCATGTTGAAGTGAAGGTAGTTCATAATCCACACAGAACCTACTAAAAGGATAGCAATTGTGAGGATTGTATAAACAAATGCAATCACGTTCCAGCGTTGCTCTGAAGAAGAGTTCATATGCAGGAAGTAAACTAACTGAATAAGAACCTGAGCAACCGCAGTAATCGCGATTACGGCAACCAATAGACCACGGCTAAAACCACCTGCCATTACCATACCGAATGGAATTACGGTAAGTAGAACAGAAAGGATAAAACCGATTGTATATTGTTTAACGTTACCGTGAGCTGCACCAGCAGAGTTATGATCGTGACTCATTAGATAACTCCCATCAAGTAAACAACGCTGAATACGCAGATCCAAACGATGTCAAGGAAGTGCCAGAACAAGCTTAGGCAAGCAAGACGACGAGTGTTTGGAAGTGTCAAACCATATTTCTTGATTTGGAACATCAACACAAGCATCCATACCAAACCAGAAGTTACGTGAATACCGTGCGTACCAACTAAAGTAAAGAACGCAGATAAGAACGCACTTGTGCTTGGGCCATGACCAGCATGAACTAAATGATTGAACTCATAAAGTTCCATGCCAATGAAGGCTGCACCAAATACCCAAGTAACTGCTAACCAAGTTAAAACTTGACCAACATTTTTCTTGTATGCTGCAAGAACAGCAAAACCAAAAGTTACAGAAGAGATAAGAAGGGCGAAAGTTTCAGTTAAAACGAAACCTAAAGATTCACCAAACAGCTCATGTGCACTTGGCGTACCCACTGGAACGTGGCTACTTAATACAGCGAACGCGATGAAGAGTGTCCCGAAAAGAACCAAGTCACTCATCAAGTAAGTCCAGAAACCAAAGACAGTGATGTCAGTATCATCGTGATGATGATGTTCGTCATGTCCGTGGTTGTCGTGATGAAGTACTTCAGCCATTGTCTTAGTCCTTCTTCAAATGTTTTTCAAGAAGCGCGTAGCGTTCATTTTCAATACGTTCAACTTCTGCAGCTGGAACATAGTAGTCCACTTTCTTAGTGAAAGAAGAAACGATGAAGCTGATAATTGAAGCAATGAAAGTTACAACGACTAACCACCAGATATGCCAGATTAATGCGAAGCCCATAACTGTAATAAACATTGCAATTACGAAACCTGCCGCACGGTTTGTAGGCATATGGATGTCTTCGTATGTAGTTGGCTTAGCGTAAGCAACACCATTTTCTTTGTCAGTCCAGAAAGTATCAATACCATTGATCTTTGGAAGATAAGCAAAGTTATAGAATGGTGAAGGAGATGAAGTAGCCCACTCAAGAGTACGACCATCCCAGATATCGCCAGTAACGTCCATGTTGTCTTTGCGTTGAAGGAAACCAACAACGATTTGCATAACAAAACAGAAGATACCGATAGCAACCAATACAGAACCAAATAAAGCGATCGCTAAGTACGGATCCCATTCAGGGTTGTCATATGTATTCAAACGACGAGTCATACCCATGAAACCAAGGATATAAAGTGGCATGAATGCAAAGTAGAAACCGAAGAACCAGAACCAGAACGCTGCTTTACCCCAAGTTTCATTCAATTTCCAACCAAACATTTTTGGCCAGTAGAAAATGATACCCGCGAACATCGCGAACACTACACCACCAATAATTACGTTATGGAAGTGAGCGATAAGGAATAAAGAGTTGTGTACTAAGAAGTCCGCTGGTGGAACTGCCATTAATACGCCTGTTAAACCACCAATACCGAAAGTCACAAGGAAGCCAAGTGTCCAAAGCATTGGAGTTGTATAGGTGATGCGGCCCTTGTACATGGTGAATAACCAAGAGAAGATTTTCACACCAGTTGGGATCGCAATGATCATGGTCATGATACCGAAGAACGCGTTAACGTTGGCACCAGCACCCATTGTAAAGAAGTGGTGAACCCAAACAACCAGTGAAAGAACACCAATTGCTACAGTTGCGTACACCATAGATTTGTAGCCGAACAACGCTTTGCGTGAGAACACAGCAGTAACTTCTGAGTAAATACCAAAAGCAGGTAATACCAAGATGTAAACTTCTGGGTGACCCCAAGTCCAAATCAAGTTTACATATAACATTGGGCTACCACCCATGTCATTTGTAAAGAAGTGGAAGCCGAAGTAACGGTCAAGTGAAAGCATTGCAATAGTCGCAGTCAAAACTGGGAAAGTTGCAACGATAAGCACTACAGTAACTAATGCAGTCCAAGTGAAAATAGGCATGTCCATAAGTTTCATGCCAGGCGCACGCATTTTGATGATGGTAACGAAGAAGTTAACACCAGTAAGAAGCGTACCTAGACCAGAAACCTGAAGTGCCCAGATATAGTAGTCTACACCTACGCCTGGAGAGTATTCGATGCCAGAAAGTGGAGGGTAAGCCATCCAACCTGTTGCAGCGAATTCACCAATTGCAAGAGAAGCCATCATCAAGCCCGCAGCGCCGGCGAATAACCAGAAGCTAAGAGAGTTTAATAATGGAAATGCTACGTCACGTGCACCAATTTGAAGTGGTACAGCAACGTTCATTAAACCAACAACTAGACCCATTGCTACGAAGAAGATCATGATTACGCCATGGGCAGTAAAGATCTGGTCATAGTGTTCTGGGTGTAAGTAACCTTCACCGCCACCTTTTGCAAGGAACAGTTGAAGACGCATCATAATCGCATCGGCAAAACCACGCACAAGCATGACAATTGACACGAGGATATACATGATACCAATTTTTTTATGGTCTACAGATGTGAACCATTCGTTCCACAAGTAGCCCCATTTTTTAAAGTAGGTGATACCAGCAACAATTGCGATACCGCCAAGGATCATCATTGCAACAGTAACCAACACGATTGGGTCGTGTGGAATTGCATCTGGTCCTAACTTACCTAATAAGCTCATGTCTTATTCCCCTGCAACAGTCGCATGTTCAACGCCTGCATGAGCTTCAGAAGCAGCAGCTTCGTGTCCAACAGTAGCTGTATGATCAGCACCGTGGTAGTTGCTCATGTATTTGTTAATCACTGATTCGAACAATTTAGGTTCAACTGAAGAATAGTAAGTCACTGGGTGTGGCTTAGTAGGGTAAGGCTTCATTGCTTCAGCTAGAGCCTTCTCTTCAGGAGTAGTTGCTTTGGCAACTAAAACTTCGATCTGGTGTTTAGAACGGTTGCCGTCACGTAAGGTTGCAAATTCAGCTTGGTCTAAAACAGTTTTTTGAACCGCTTCAGGATTAACTGAAGAACCATTACCAGCTTTAACAGCAGAAACCCATTCAGCAAACTGAGCATCAGTCACAGCATGTGCACGGAAGCGCATTTGTGAGAAGCCATAACCTGAATAGTTAGAAGAGAAACCACGGAAGCCTTCAGCAGGACTAGTTTCATCAGCTAATAAGTTCAAGTGAGTTTGCATACCTGCCATAGCATAAATCTGACCACCTAACGCCGGAATGAAAAATGAGTTCATTGTGAAGTTAGATGTTAAACGAAGGCTTACAGGAGTTTTCTCAGGGAAGCGGATCTCGTTTACAGTCGCGATGCCTTGTTCAGGGTAGATGAAGATCCATTTAAATTGTTCAGCAATAACTTGAACAGTTAAAGGAGCTTTATCTGACTCGAGTGGACGGTAAGGGTCATACTTGTGGGAACCCCACCAAGTTAACCAAGCTAAAATAGCGATAATAATTACGGGAATACCCCAAACTACAACTTCAATTGCAGTCGAGTGTGCCCATGTAGGTGCATAGTCTGCATCTTTATTTGACGCGCGATATTTCCAACCAAACCAAAGAGCCATAAGTGCTGATGGAATAACTACCAACAACATTAGGTAGATCGCAGTAAGCATGAGGTTTGACTGACCTTCAGCAACTGGACCTTTTGAGTTTAGAAGTACCATATCACCACCACACCCAGTTAAGAGTGCAGCGATCGCAGATAAAGACAATACAGCTAAAATTGTTTGTCTCATTTTACAACCTCGGTGAAGAGTCCCATTCCCTAATTTTTAAAATTGGGATAGCGAATAAAGTGTCGCATGATTGTGATTTTTCAGATATGAAAAAAAGTTCACAATGATGTGACACCGCTACGTTGTAGGGCATTATGCCTGATATCGGCAAACTAAGCTATACATAAAGATGCTTTAAATGACTGTATTAAAACCCTATTTTGTTGGTCGGGATTGTGTTTTTTTTATCTGAATTTTATTTTAATTTCAATGTAATGCACAAAAAAGGGATGAGAAATTCATCCCTCAATAAAAGTGAAAGTTATTGGTTTATTACCTTGGTTTTTGCTAACTTGTCATGCAAAGTTTGACGCTTTTTGCCGAAAATAAAAACGGAATCAATGATTGCGCTTAAAGGCATCGATAAAAAGTTCAGAAAAATAAATAAAACACTACGTAAAGTGAAGCCACGCATGAGGTTGACAGGTTGGCTGGTTTCGGCATCTACGATTTTAATTTTGGTGATTTTTTTACCAATACTTTGACCAGATTTAGCAATCAAATACGCTTGAATGAAAAGCATAATGAAGAGGTAAGCAAACATTGCAATCCAAGCTTGGTTGGGAAACATCTCAACCATTTGTGTTTGTAGTGCTTGTAAAACATTAGGGTCAGCATTTGGGGTCATCACAGCTTGCATAAACTGTTCATTTAGATTGGCAAATTGTGTCTTTTCACTTGGATTAAAAAATGCCGTTAAGATAAAAGTTGCCGGTATCCAAAGCAGTAAATCAACGATCTTAGCCAAAACACGTTTAGGAATACTGGCTAGGCTAGTTTGCAATTGTACAGCCTGAGGTTGTGTGTAGGTATTTGATGGCGTAGTTGTAGTTTGATTTGATTCGAATGCTGTCGGTGCTATATAACCTGCAGGCATATAAACCAACTGACCTTGAGTGAGTTCACCCAAAGCTTTCCATTCGGTCATACCTTGGTGCCAAACCAAGTCCGTGAGTAACACTTGTTGGCTCGCGAGCATTTGGTTAAGTTGTTCTAAGGTATAGGGACCAGCTTGTTGGTTATTTCGTGCCAAGTAAATCTGCATAAAACTAAAATCTCAAAAAACGTCTGTAAAAGTATAAATAAAAAAAAAGACCCACATGTGGGTCTTTTTTTAACACAGTTTATTAAGCTTGTTGAGCTTTTTCTTCAGAAAGGAAGAACCAAGTGTCTAATACTGAGTCTGGGTTAAGCGAAACAGACTCAATGCCTTGTTCCATTAACCATTTAGCTAGGTCAGGGTGATCTGAAGGGCCTTGACCACAAATACCTACGTATTTGCCAGCTTTACGACAAGCATGGATTGCCATAGAAAGAAGTGCTTTAACGGCTGGATCACGTTCATCAAATAGGTGAGAAACGATACCAGAGTCACGGTCTAGACCGAGTGTTAATTGAGTTAAGTCGTTTGAACCAATAGAGAAACCGTCGAAGTGTTCAAGGAACTGTTCAGCCAATAATGCGTTAGTTGGAAGTTCACACATCATGATCACTTTAAGACCGTTTTCACCACGTTTAAGACCGTTAAGCGCTAACAATTCAATAACACGTTTCGCTTCAGCAACAGTACGTACGAAAGGAATCATGATTTGAATGTTAGTTAAGCCCATTTCGTCACGTGCTTTTTTCAGTGCGCGGCATTCAAGTTCGAAGCAGTCACGGAAATTGTCAGACACATAACGGCTTGCACCACGGAAGCCAAGCATTGGGTTTTCTTCTTCAGGTTCGTATAACTTACCACCGATTAAGTTTGCATATTCGTTTGACTTAAAGTCAGACATACGAACAATCACTGGTTTGTCAGCAAACGCTGCAGCAAGTGTAGAAATACCTTCAACTAGTTTTTCAACATAGAATTCGATAGGAGATGCATAACCCGCAGTACGTGACATTACAGCAGCACGAGTTTCACGTGGTAGGCTGTCAATATTAAGCAATGCTTTAGGATGTACGCCGATCATACGGTTGATGATGAACTCAAGACGAGCAAGACCAACACCTTCGTTAGGAATTTGAGCAAAGTCAAATGCGCGGTCAGGGTTACCTACGTTCATCATAATTTTGAACGGAAGTTTAGGCATAGATTCGATAGAATTACGTTGGATTTCAAAGTCCAAAGCACCTTCGTAAATAAAGCCTGTGTCACCTTCAGCACAAGAAACAGTCACTTCTTGACCGTCAGTCAATACTTCAGTCGCATTACCACAACCTACGATTGCAGGAACACCAAGCTCACGTGCAATAATCGCAGCGTGACAAGTACGGCCACCACGGTTAGTGACAATTGCAGCTGCACGTTTCATTACTGGTTCCCAATCTGGGTCAGTCATGTCAGATACAAGTACATCGCCGTCTTGAACTTTGTCCATTTCTTTGATTGAAGTCACAATACGAACGCGACCAGAACCAATGCGTTGACCGATTGAACGGCCTTCACAAATCACATTACCTTTTTGTTTAAGAAGGTAGCGTTCCATTGTGCCCACGTTTTGGCGGCTCTTCACAGTTTCAGGACGTGCTTGAACGATATAGATTTGACCATCATCGCCATCTTTCGCCCATTCGATGTCCATTGCTGAACCATAGTGGTTTTCAATGATCAATGCTTGTTTAGCAAGTTCTTGAAGTTCGTGGTCATTTAAAGCGAATTGTTGACGATCTGCTTTTTCAACGTCTACAACAACCACTGACTTACCTGCAGCACCTTCTTCACCATAAATCATTTTTTGGTGTTTAGAACCAAGGTTACGACGTAATACAGCGTGTTTGCCTGCATTTAAAAGTGGTTTAGATACATAGAATTCGTCAGGGTTTACAGCACCTTGTACAACCATTTCACCCAAGCCATAAGAAGCTGTGATGAAAACTGCATCGCGGAAACCAGATTCTGTATCTAGTGTAAACATTACACCAGCTGCACCTGTTTCAGAGCGAACCATGCGTTGAACACCTGCAGATAACGCAACGACGTCATGTGCGAAGTTTTGGTGTACACGGTAAGAAATTGCGCGGTCGTTATAAAGTGAAGCAAATACTTCTTTAATCGCAATAAGGACGTTGTCGATACCACGGATGTTCAAGAAAGTTTCTTGTTGGCCAGCAAATGAAGCATCTGGTAAGTCTTCTGCTGTTGCAGATGAGCGAACGGCAACCGCGATATCAGGGTTGCCGTTTGAAAGAGCTGTGAAAGCCTCACGAATTTCTGTTTCAAGTTCAGCTGTAAGCGGAGTGTCTACAATCCATTGACGGATTTTTGCACCAGTTTCAGCAAGTGCATTTACATCGTCAACATTGAGTGCAGCAAGTTCAGCGTTAATTTTAGCGTTTAGGCCACTTTGCTCGAGGAATTCACGATATGCTTGAGCTGTAGTAGCAAAACCACCAGGAACAGATACACCAGCATTTGCTAGATGGCTGATCATTTCACCTAATGATGAGTTTTTACCACCCACGAGTTCTACGTCGTGTTTCCCTAATTTTTCTAGACCAATTACGCGCGCTTCCAAAGTTGTTACTCCACTTTTGCAGTATTAATCACTATCTTGGCATGAAATTATAACAAATTACTTAGCATTCTAAATTTACTAAGTGACAGTCATGTAAGATGGTTTACTATAAAGATTATATAGCACTAAGACAAATTTTGGAGGAGAATTTTAATGTCAGAAGGTAAACAGATTCAGCGTAGTGTTTTCTTTGTTTCGGATGGTACCGCGATTACCGCAGAAACCCTTGGACACTCACTGTTAGCCCAGTTCCCTCATGTAGATTTTGACATTCATATTATTCCATATATTACCTCTGAAGAAGCAGCTACAAATGTGGTTGCAGAGATCAATCTTAGAGCGCAGCAAGACGGTCAAAAGCCTTTGGTGTTTGATACCCTTGTAGACCCGTATGTACGTGACATTATTAATACTGCAAATGCGATAAATCTTGATGTTTTTGAAGGGCTTATTAGTAAATTGTCGGACGAGTTGGGTACAGCTCCTACGACTTTAGTCGGTCAAACCCATGCAGTTACAGATTCTGAGTCTTATAAAGCACGTATTGATGCGGTGCATTTTGCTTTAGATAACGATGATGGGGCACGTACTCGTCATTATGATAAAGCAGATTTGATTTTAATTGGAGTATCACGTTCGGGTAAAACACCAACTTCAATCTATCTCTCTTTGCAATTTGGTATTCGTGTAGCTAATTATCCTTTGACAGAAGAAGATTTGGATGACAACCGTTTACCTGCAGTTTTACGTGAGCACAAACATAAGTTGTTTGGCTTGATGATTGATGCAGAGCGCCTTGTAGCAATTCGTTCAGAGCGTAAGGCCAATAGTCGTTATGCAAGTTTTAGTCAGTGCCAAATGGAACTACGTGCGATTGAAGGTATTTATATTTCTGAAGGAATTAAATACTTAAACGTGTCAGAAATGTCGATTGAAGAAATTTCTACACGTGTTTTACAAATGACCGGACTGAAGCGTCGCATTGGTTAAGTGTAAATTGAGCCACTTTGGTGGCTCTTCTGATAATAATAAATTACCGTATAAATTATATAAAAATAGTATTAATTTCTGGTTTGTCATACTTTTAATGAATGATAAATATTTAAGATATTGATGAAAATTTTCCTCAATATTTAGACTTAAATTTTAAGCAATTTTTGCATTCATTTGTGTACCAATTCGATAAATTTCTTTGCCTAAAAATTTATAAAATATGGCCAAATTGACAGCACAAATCTTTTATAAAAATCCGTGTTTTGCTGTATTTTTATCTATGAATTAAGCCTGAATAATCCACTTGATATGAGTTGTGTAAATACAAGATTTAGCTGATATAGTTTAATATTTAATCAATTTTTCAAAAATACTGATTTAAATGCTAAAAAAATAGGCAGAAAATAGAATAAAAAATAATCAAACAGTTGCTTTTGGGTGCTAAATATAAAGAAATGTCACCATTTATTTAATTGATGTGAGTGAAAAATATTCAAATTGATAACATTCAGGCTCTAAACTCCGATATAAATTGATATTTAAACTGGATTTCAATCTGTTATTTTCCTATTAAATATAGATAACAATATAGGTAAATATCGGTTGAACATAAGCATCAATATAAATTTTTCAACTTACAGTTAAGGAGTAAATAGAGCTGTGTAAAAAAATAAGCACTGAAAAAATTATTGGTTTGACTAATCTTCTTATAGCTATATTGATCATAATTATTTCAAAGTTACACCTCTATAAACTCGCTCTATCTACAGGTGTAATGCTGATGCATGAATTATGCAATAGAGCTGATAAAGCTATTTTTCATTTATGAGTTTATAAGAATTTTTAGCCTTATCGAATTGAAGTATCCAATATAGTAGGGGAGCTACCAAAAGCCGCCAGAGATGGCTTTTGGTATTGTGATTTTTGATCAATCAGATAAATTTTAGTAAATGTTATGTGAAAATCATTTCATTGTAATTACTTTTCTTTAGGCTGGTTAGGTTCGCTGCGCACAATGACATCACACTCAAACGTATGCTCATCTAAAGCCGTGATTGAATTATTCTGAATATTCGCAATTGGCCAAGTATTTAAGATGCAGTTGGGCTGCTGTAATGCAGCATAATAATGATCCGATTTTAGGAAGGTTTTGTTCTGAATTGCGGTATTTGGACTGAGTAAATGTCTTAACCAATGGTTCGGCACTTGATCTTCTAAAAAGCGAATCGCCAAAATACTCTTAATACGATTGCTAAATAAACGTCGATTTTTTGCAATCAGTGGGTGCTGGATTAATTTATTCAGTAGACGTTCGGTGCGTGGTAAGACAAATTGCGGTTTGATTTGATAGACCATGATGTTATCTGCAACCTGACATAGATGATGTAGTTCAGAGACCACATGCTGATCTATCCCAATAATTGCGATTTTTTGATTCTTAAAATCATAATCTTTGATCTGTTCTGAACCGATGATCGTTCCACGAAAGTGTTCAAAATCCTCTAGATGATTATTAAAAATATGGTGGGTTGCATCCTGCTTGTTGGCCATATTTATTCCTTGTCTTTTCTTTTTTTAGTTGAGTCTTAGATAGAAATATATTCTGTGATGGGCCAGTCGGGGTAAAGCGTTTTTTCAGTCTGATGAGTCATACAATTTGTCTAGAATTGATTTGCTTGGCCCTTGTCATTTATACATTTCTAGGAGTGAACTGATTTTTTTATGCGTTGTAGTTCATTAACCGCTCAAGCAGATCGATAAAACAATGAGCGACCTGCATGAGCAGCTTTTGAGATCTATAAATTTTGTGAGTTTTAAAGTGGTTCATCATCTGATGAGTTATAGTCAAGCTGACTCGGGGTTGAATGCTTAAGTTCGGGTTGGTCGGTATGTGTACGTAAATAGTCCATATCACGAATATTTTTTTGTACAGCAACTGCACCAAACAGACTCATTAGGAAAGCCATCATGTAAAAACCTTTTTCACTTAATGCCAGTTCAGCATTCCATAGACCAATGGCAAGAAGTACGAGGCAAATAATGACGGATGCCCAGCACAGTCCAAAGTAGATTGCAGTGACATGCATTCCTTCTAAACGGTCACGAATGATTTTTTGTAGTGAAACCGATGAAAATAATCCATAAAGCAATAAAATGAGATAAAAGCCTTTTCATTCAACATCATATTTGCATTGAATAAACCTATGCAAAACACCACAGCGCCTAAGATCAGTGCACACCAACTTGCTGCGATAAATGCGGGTGTGGGTTTATTAATATATTGGCTCATCTGCTTATTTTTCTCTTTGTTTTGCTTATGTTTAATATTTATACAGCAATAAAAATGAGTAAAGCAATTATTTCGTTGAGGCAATGATGGTTTTTAAGTGTAGCTTTAGTAAATGTTAGCCAAAGCATTGTTCTCGGTTGTATCCGTCTAAAAGAGCCACAAAAGACGTAATCGCAATTCTGGCTTTAGACGGATCAAACGCTTGGATTAAATCATTAAGCTTAGAGTCTTAAGCTAGATCATTTTTGATTTGCATTAAACGTTCGAAATTTTCAATGCGCTTATCGGTATCGTAAATGTCGCAGGTGAAAATAAATTCATCAACGTCATATTTGGTGAGTAGGTTTTCTAAACCTGCTCGAACGGTTGCATTTGAACCGACTTGTCCCATAGCGTAGAAATTATCAACAGACATTTTTTCTGCAGCAGACCATAAGCCTTGCATACTGTCGACTGGAGCCTTGAGTTTTAAACTTTGACCGCGCATTAAACCTAAAACTCGTTGATAAGCACTCGTTGCCAGATATTCTGCTTCTTCATTTGTTTCGGCGACAACCGTTGGTACGCCCATAGACACATAAGGTTGATCTAAATATTCGGATGCTTGGAAATTTTCACGATAGAGCTGAATTGCTTGTCCAAGCATGCGTGGTGCGAAATGAGAAGCAAAAGAATAGGGTAGACCTAAACGTGCAGCGAGTTGTGCACTGAATAAACTTGAACCTAGCAGCCATACGGGAACATGTGTATTTTGTCCCGGTGTGGCAATGATGCGCTGGTGAGGTTCAGGTGCTTTGAAGTATTGTAAAATCTCAAGAACATCTTGTGGAAATTGATCTTCGGTTTCCTGACGGCCACGGCGTAGTGCGCGCATGGTGGTTTGGTCAGTACCTGGTGCGCGACCTAAACCGAGTTCAATACGTCCAGGATATAACGTTTCAAGTGTGCCAAATTGTTCAGCGACAACTAAAGGCGCATGGTTGGGCAACATAATCCCACCTGAACCGAGCTTGATAGATTGTGTATTTGCTAAGAGATAACCGAGTAAAACCGCAGTTGCAGAACTTGCGATGCCGTCCATATTGTGGTGTTCGGCTAACCATAGACGTTCATAGCCAAGCTCTTCTGCTCTCTGCGCTAACTGGAGTGCATGTTTGAGCGAAAATTCGATGGTTTTATCATCTCGAACAGGTACGAGTTCAAGTATTGAAAATTTTGTATCGGCTAGAGTACGCATGTTTTCTCTCAGAGATCTTTATATCGAAATAATACGATATAAAAAGCTGAATGTATATCGAATAAATTCGATATGGCTGTGGGGCGGTGTAAAAGACAACTTTAGATATATCTAAACTTTTTTATATACAAAAAAAGCACCCGAAGGTGCTGATTTTTTTCCATTGAAATATATCGATTAACGTTTACCGTTTTTATACCAACCTAAGTGACGACCATTGTCTCCACGGTAGCCTCGGTCGTTGTAGCTATAATTATTGGTACGATAGCCACGGTTGTTATAACGACGGTCATAGCGATCATCATAACGACCATTATAGCGGTCATCATAGCGACGGTCTTCAGACACTTTTTTACCTAGTGCAGAACCACCAGCTGAACCAAGTGCAGCACCGATATAACCACCGTTTGTGCCGCCCATGTTTTTACCTACGGTATAACCACCTGCGCCACCAAGTGCACCACCGATGATGGCACCATTACGGTCACGTTTGTTTGCCGATGCTGCTGCACCTGCACCGCCACCAATTGCTGAACCAATCATTGCGCCAGTTTGGCCGCCAACTTGGTTACCGATTGCTGCACCAACAACACCACCTAAAGCAGATGTTAATGCAGTATTGGTGCTATTACCTGCATGTGTTGCAGTCATAGTAAGTGCTGAAGCGGCAATTGCTGCACTGAATAGAATTTTATTAATTTTCATTTTTAAACTCCTTACGAAGCATGATGTTTATCTGTTGATATCAATATATGAAAACACATAGCGAATATTTGGAGCGTGATGTGAAATAAAATACGTGTTCCGTTGCTGCAATGTAAATTTTGCACTTTATTTCTACATGATTGATTACATGGATAGAGAGAAGGCAAATCTGCATATGTATGAAGTGCAATAAATTAAGTTGTACTTATCATTTGAAAAATGGCGATACATAAAAAAAGCACCCGAAGGTGCTCTTTTCACTATCCAATAAGTTTGGACTCACTAATTTAAAATTAGTGACGACGACGGTAACGTTTTTTGTATTTACGTTCTTGGTGTTTGTCGTAAGCTTTATCTTTAGAGATTTTATTACCTAGAGCAGCACCACCAGCAGCACCTAGTGCAGAGCCGATGTAACCACCGTTTGTACCGCCCATGCTTTTACCAACAGTATAACCTGTACCACCACCTAAAGCACCGCCGATAGCAGATTCTGTACGGTTGCGTTTATTACTTGCTACCGCAGCACCACCAGCACCACCAAGAGCGGCACCAATTGTAGCGCCGGTATTACCGCCCATGTTTTTACCAATTGCAGTACCTGCAACACTACCTAATGCACTAGCTGCAGCAACGCGTGTTGTACTATCTGCATTTGCAGACACAGTGAACATAGAAGCAGTTGCTAGAGTGGCTGTCATTAAAAGAGTATTCAGTTTCATAGTTCACTCCATGTCCTTCATAAACGCGAGGACTTTTTCATAATCATTTCGATGCCAGTAAATGTAACAAAACTATTCGCTATAAATATGGAGAGCTTTCTCTTTATTTGGTGATTTGAGTGTCTAGTTTGTATAAGTTTTATTAATATTGTGAAAAAAATGGTCGAATGCAGAAAATCTGTACGACTTTGTGGAGAAAGGTAGGAGTGATGAAGTTCACACTTTGATATTTAGGGTCATTGATAGGCCAAAAAACAATATATATGTCATTTCAGACCCATTATCGGTACACTAGCGCCATTATTTTGAATTTTGGCATATCCGTGAAAGTTTAGCGGTAGAGCCTGTGTATTGAGATTTTTTGAAAAATGAAAGAATCGTTACGTTTACGATTAGATCAGCTCTCTGACCGTCACGAAGAATTAAATGCATTACTCGCAGATGTAGAAGTCATTTCAGACAACAAACGTTTCCGTCAGTTGTCACGTGAGCATAGTGATTTATCTGAAATCACTGAAGTTTGGAAAAAATACCGTCAAGCTGAAGAAGATATTGAGACTGCTGAAGTAATGATGACGGATCCAGATTTTAAAGAGATGGCCGTTGAGGAAATCAAAGAAAATAAAGCTTTGATCGGTCAGCTTGAAGCAGACTTAAACATTCTGATGATTCCAAAAGATCCGAATGATGCGAACTCTGCTTATTTAGAAATCCGTGCCGGAACAGGTGGTGACGAAGCTGCAATTTTCTCGGGTGACTTGTATCGCATGTACAGTAAATATGCTGAATCACAAGGCTGGCGTATTGAAGTGTTGTCTGAAAATGACGGCGAACACGGCGGTTATAAAGAAGTGATTTGCCTCATCAATGGTGAAGGCGTATATGGTCGTTTGAAATTTGAAAGTGGTGCACATCGTGTACAGCGTGTTCCTGCAACAGAGTCACAAGGTCGTGTTCATACTTCGGCATGTACTGTTGCGATTTTGCCGGAAATTGATGTAGACACAAGTGTTGAAATTAATCCTTCAGAATTACGTATCGATACCTATCGTGCATCTGGTGCGGGTGGTCAACACATTAACAAAACTGACTCTGCTGTGCGTATTACCCATATTCCAACGGGTACAGTTGTAGAATGTCAGGATGAACGTTCACAACATAAAAACAAAGCCAAAGCGATGGCGCTATTGGTTTCTCGTTTAGAAAATGCCAAACGCGCAGCAGCAGATGCAGCGACATCTGAAATGCGTCGTGACTTGGTGGGTTCTGGTGACCGTTCTGAGCGTATTCGTACTTATAACTATCCACAAGGTCGTATGACTGATCATCGTATTAACCTAACACTGTATAAGTTAGATGCTGTGATGGAAGGTGATTTGACTGAATTGCTAGATAGTTTGCATCGTGAATATCAAGCCGATCAGTTGGCATTATTAGCACAGCAGAATGGTGGCTAATGAATATTGCACAGGCTTTGGCCTATCGTGGTGAACCTGAAAGTTATGAACGTCAGGAAAATGCGTGGTTGTTAGAGCACATCACCAAGATTGATTCTTTTGATTTAATCATGAAAAAGGATCAAGAATTAACAGCTGAGCAAGAACAACAATATATCGCATCACTTGCACGTATTGCAGCAGGTGAGCCTTTGGCTTATGTCACAGGTTCTCAGCCATTTTGGACGCTAGACTTAAAAGTGACTAAAGATACTTTGGTGCCACGTCCTGATACGGAAGTACTTGTTGAAACTGTACTGCGTTTAGAACTTCCTGAAGATGCTCGTGTGGTGGATTTAGGAACAGGAACTGGTGCTGTAGCCTTGTCATTAGCTAGTGAACGTCCAGATTGGTCAATTGTGGCTTCGGATATTTATGAACCTACATTGGAAGTTGCTGAATTTAATGCCAAAAAGCATGATCTTGAACATGTGCAGTTTGTCTTAGGTTCTTGGTTGAAACCCTTTGGTCGTGCTTTCTTTGATGTAATTGTGTCAAATCCGCCGTATATCGATGCTGATGATGTACACATGAAGGATTTGGCAACAGAGCCTGAACGTGCTTTGGTTGCAGATAATCATGGGCTTGCAGATCTTGAACAAATCATTCTTCAAGCCAAAAAACATTTAACCGTGAATGGTTGGGTGGTGCTCGAACATGGTTATGACCAAGGTGAAGCGGTCAGACATTTGTTCTTACAAGCTGGGTATCGAAATGTTCGGACTGTAAAAGATTATGGTGGCAATGACCGTGTCAGTTTAGGCCAGTGGCAACACTGATTTGGTGTTAGAGAAATAGTCAAAAATAAAGCGCATTGAATGCGCTTTATTTTTTTGTTTTTCAATGCACATGTGAGCATTTATATGCGTGCATTTGCAAGTATGGAAAATATGTTACTTCACAACATCACGCCAACGCAATAGATATTGTTCTAGATATTTCATCAGGCTATCGGTGATTTTCCCTAAGAGCGCCAATAGAATAATGGCAATAATCACGATATCTGGACGTGAAGTTTCACGACCATCACTGAGCAAATAGCCAATACCTTGCGTGGCTGCAATCAGCTCTGCTGCAATCATAAACATCCATGCCAAACTTAAACTATTGCGTAAGCCTGTAAGTATACCCGGCGATGCTGCAGGTAAAATAATTTCACGAATCTGCCTGAAATATTTCAAACGATAAACTTGCGCAACTTCAATGAGTTTTCGGTCTACACCTTGAATCGCTGCAACAGTATTGGTATAGGTCGGGAAAAAAGCACCTATGGCAATGAGGGTGATTTTTGAGGATTCATCAATACCTAACCATAAAAGCAGTAAGGGAATCCATGCCAAACTGGGGATGGATTTAATCGCTGAAAATGTGGGTTCCAAAAATGCTTCGGCTTGTTTGTTCAAACCGACCAAGAGTGCAAAAATCAGAGCAAGTCCGCTACCAATAAAAAAGCCTAAAAATACCCGCCAAGTACTAGTCCAGATATGCTGCCAAAGTTCACCTTCAGATAACTCTATAAATGACTGCCAAAGGCTACTCGGAGCAGGGAGTAGATACGGTTCGATTACACCATTTTTGACCAAGATTTCACATAGCAGCAATAAAACCACAGGTAGAGCAAGACCTTTTAAAATCAAGATCAACTTGGGTTTTATATGGTTTGATGAATCGGAAGCGGTCGAAACCGCTGTATCGATTTTGGGTTGAGTCAGTGATGATGACATGTTATTTCACAACCTTTTTCGCATAACGTGCATCAAAAAGTTGGTCAATGACTTGATTGACATTGGTTCCTTTACGAACTAAATCTTCTTCAGTCAAAATCGTGCCAGATTTCTTTAAGGCCGCAATGTGTTTAGCTGTTGGGATATTTTGATCAAAATTGGTACGATTCAACTGAAGCTTGGCAACAGCCAATGGAAGCTTGGACTCACGTGCTAATAATTCGGCTAATTTATCTGGATTGGCTTTGGCCCATTGTCGTGCTTGTTCATAGGCTTTAATCACAGCTTCAACGGCTTCAGGACTTTGCTGGCTAAATTGTTGTTTGGTACTTAAAACGCTATAGCTGTTAAAACCCACATTTCGATAAAGCAAACGCGCGCCTGATTGTACCTGTGCCGATGCCATGAGTGGATCTAATCCCGCCCATGCATCGACTTGACCACGTTCTAAAGCTGTTTTTCCATCAGGATGTTGTAAATGTACCAATTGCACATCACGTTTATTGAGGCCGACTGTTTCCAAAGACTGCAAAGTAAACATGAATGGATCGGTTCCTTTGGTCGCTGCAATTTTTTTGCCTTTGAGGTCTTTCAGACTTTTAATCGGAGAGTTTTTTGCCACAAGCAATGCCGTCCATTCAGGCTGTGACTGGATGTATACAGTTTTAATCGGACTGCCATTGGCACGACTCAAAACGGCTGCAAGTCCTGCTGTTGAGGCAAAATCCACACTGCCACTATTGAGATATTCGAGTGAGCGATTACTACCTTGGCTAAAGACCCATTTAATTTGTGTTTTGGGTAATGCTTTTTCTAAGAGTTTTTGTTCCTTCACCACTAAACTGGTCGGTGCATAGTAGGCATAATCCAGTTTAAGTGTCGAAGGAATAGCAGCAAAGATAGAGCTACTGAGTAGGCTGAATGTCAGCGTAGAAAAAATCAGTTTTGGGCTTTTAAATAGGGAAGTCATGTCGTTCGCAATCAAGTGTTGAATTATGAGCACATAGATACGACGGAAATATTCCAGAAACAAAACAGAATAAATGCTAAGAATAATAGAAAACGAGATAAGCTTATAAATCAAATATAAGTATTTGATATAAAATATTTTATCGGATTTAATTGTGCTGAAATGGTGTTATATCAATTAATGTGTAAGCTTGCATGAAAAATGCTTAGATATTTTAGTGTAATGAATATTCAAAAATTGTAGTGAATTACAGGCTTAAAATAACTTTTTCAATAAAAAAGCAGCTTTCGCTGCTTTTTTATATGTGATCAATACTTACATTGGGTAATCTTGTAAGCTATCGAAAACTTCAACTTGTTCTAAAGCTGATGTTTCTACTGCAAGACAGTAAGCAATAATTTTTGCAGTTGCATTGACTAAATTTTCATCTTTTGGATTTGCACCTGCTTGAATTGCTTCAATGTCATCTGCTTGGATATCCAGCGCATGAGCAACTTCAACTGCATTTTCAGTGCTAAAAAATTGTGAAATCAAATTTTGCAAATCGATATCTGCAACAGTTTTAAGCTGTTCGTGAAACAGTTCATCAATTGCGTCAATCTGAGTGAAAAGAGAATCTGAAAAGTTTTGAACAAGTTGTTGTTCAAGAACATCAATCATCTTAAGCATAGGAAAGCCTTTCAAGGAGATGCAGGAGAATTAGAAAAAAATAAGCAAAGTGCTTTAAATTGAGTAAAAAATAACCTAATTAGACTAAAGTAGCAATCGTTCAAGGATGAATGGTCAGTCTATTTATTGAATATTTTTAAGTTATTGATTTTCTATTAATTAGATGAATATTCAATTTATAAATAGCGAATATCAAATTTTAGGCCTTGAATTCAGGCGCATTATTTTGTCGATATGCACCAGGACTGACACCTGTCCATTTTTTAAAAGCCCGATGAAAAGCACTCGGATCATGAAAATTTAGTTCTTCACTGATATCTTGTAAGCTTTTATCGGTATGGGTTAAAAAATCGATGGCGGTATCTCGTCGGATATCATTTTTGAGTTGTTGATAACTCACACCTTCACTTTTAAGACGGCGATGCATCGTGGCTTCCGACATATTCATTTTGACCGCCAACTCATAAAACTCTAACCATTCGGCAGGAGGAACGTCTAACAGTTGTTTACGAATTTGGCTGCTGAGCGCATACGGGTTTTTAAAGCGTACCAAAAGGTTTTCAGGTGTTTGTTGTAAGAATTGATACCACGAACGTGTGTCTTGTTTGATTGGTAGACTTAAATAACTGGCATCGAGCTGTATATAGTTTTGACTGGCTTGGTAATGAATATTTTCACAGAAGCGAACTTTGTAGTCGTGATCATCAAGTGGTGCATCGCATTTAAATTGGATTTGGTTTAATAAAATCCGTTGACCACTTAGCCAGCACAGTAGCGTATGGATAAGCATTAAATATGTGGCATAGCTGAACATGCGTTTAGGCGCTTGTTGGTCATAGATCACGATATAAGCAAAGTGATCTTCAATGGTTAAATCACTATGCAAGTCATCTAAAATCAGATTTAAAAATTGTATGATTTGCTTAAGTGCATCCCCCAAGGTGCTGTTATGCATGACCATTTTCGACAGTAGCTTAAAACTGCCACGTCGCATGGCATGCCGATCCATGCCAAAAAATTCATCATCCATCACATCTGCTAGATGAGTCCATAAAGCCGCATATTGAGAAACAGAAACTCTGGTTTTACTCGATAGCAGTAACTCTGAGGGTATACCAGACTTATGCAAAATAGCAGAAATATCAAAGTGCTTTTTTTGCGCATCGTGTAATGCTTCATGCACCAAGTCGATAGAAATCGTCCCTTTACTGTATTCGAGTCCATGATTCGGCATATGTGCTGATAGGTCCTTGTTCAGAATTGTCCAAATACATCAGAAAAGATGCAACATTTGGAAATTGTACTGAATAAATTCTCTGTTTACTCTGCATCTTAAGTCGAATTTAAAACAAGATATCGTAAATAGGGAAATGCTATGGACATTAAAGGAAAAGTTTTCGTTGTGACTGGTGGTGCATCGGGTCTAGGCGCTGCGACAGCAACACATCTAATTGGCTTGGGCGCAAAAGTGATTATCGTGGATATGAATCATGAGCATGGCGAAGCGATGCAACGTCAACTGGGTGATCATGCGAAATTTGTTCAATTGGATGTCACTGATGAACAAGCGGTAGGCGCTTTCTTTACACAAGTTGAAGCGGAATTTGGTCAACTTAATGGCTTAGTGAACTGCGCAGGTATCGCACCCTCTGCAAAAGTTTTAGGTCGTGACGGATTACATGATTTGGCGATGTTCCAAAAAGTATTAAATATTAATGTTTCAGGTACATTCAATATGCTGCGCTATGCGGCACAACTGATTGCTAAATATGAATTAAAAGCGGGTGAAGAAGAGCGTGGGGTGATTGTGAATACGGCGTCGGTTGCGGCTTTCGATGGTCAAATTGGTCAGTCGGCTTATGCAGCATCCAAAGGGGCAGTGGTTGCAATGACATTACCTCTTGCACGTGAGCTTGCACGTGAATCAATCCGTGTGATGACCATTGCTCCGGGTATTATGGAAACGCCGATGCTCAAAGGCTTAGCACAAAATGTACAAGATGCTTTGGGGCAAATGGTGCCTTTCCCTCCACGTTTAGCAAAACCGCAAGAGTTTGCAAAATTAGTGACGCATATTTTTGAAAATGCTTATCTCAATGGTGAAGTGATACGTCTTGATGGCGCGATCCGTATGCAGCCTAAATAGTTATTTATTAAAACTGCTTATTCAGGCTTCTACGACGGAGTCTGATCGAGAATAACTTCGTTGACAATAGATTATCTCGTTACTTTTGTTTCGGCAAAAGTAACCAAAACTATAGTCATTTGTAAAACTCGTCATCAAGTATTTATTGATTTACAGATTACAGAAACATTAGAGATTAATGGCGTCCTGCCTCAGACAGTTGCAAATGACGTCGTCGTGTATCTAACTTTGCTTTATACAGCCAAAGTATTTTTAATTCCGCAGTTATCCAAAATTTAAAGCTATACGCGCTATAAAAGATTTAGAAAAGGAAGTCTCATGATTTTAAATGATGAACAAAAAATGGTTCAGGACATGATGCGAAGCTATTCGCAAGAAAAACTGAAACCGACGGCTGCAGAGCGTGACAAAACGGCGTCATTTCCTGCACAAGAACTTAAGGAACTGGGTGAGCTAGGTGCTTTAGGCATGACGGTTTCGGATGAATGGGGTGGTGCAGGTTTAGACTATGTGTCTTTGGTTGTTGCCTTAGAAGAAATTGCTGCGGGCGATGGTGCGATTTCCACAATTGTTAGCGTACAAAATTCACTGCCATGTGGCATTACGCAGCGTTATGGTACAGAAGCACAAAAAGAAAAATACTTAAAAAAATTAGCCACTGGCGAATGGTTAGGTTGTTTTTGCCTAACAGAACCACAAGTGGGTTCAGATGCGAGCGCATTGGAATGTAAAGCGGAGCGTGATGGTGATGAGTGGGTGTTAAATGGCACCAAGCAATTTATTACCACAGGAAAACATGCCCAAGTAGCCTTGGTTTTTGCGGTAACGGATAAGTCTGCAGGTAAAAAAGGGATTTCGTGCTTTTTAGTACCGACGGATGCACCGGGTTATATCGTATCGCGATTAGAAGACAAAATGGGTCAGCATTGTTCCGATACAGCAACGATTGTTTTAGATGACTGTCGTATTCCTGCGGATAGTCTTTTAGGCCAAGAGGGTGAAGGCTATAAAATTGCCTTATCAAACCTAGAGTCAGGTCGAATTGGTATTGCAGCGCAGTCTGTGGGTATGGCACGAGCAGCATTAGATGCAGCCGTTGAATATGCCAATGAACGCAAGGCATTCGGCGTAGAGATTGTACAGCATCAGGCCGTGGCATTTCGCCTCGCGGATATGGCTACCCAAATTGAGGCGGCTCGCCAATTGATTTTCCATGCAGCGACGTTAAAAGATGCAGGTTTTCCATGTTTAAAAGAAGCCTCGATGGCGAAACTTTTTGCATCGACGATGGCTGAACGGGTGTGTTCAGATGCGATTCAGATCCATGGGGGCTATGGTTATGTATCTGATTTCCCAGTAGAACGAATTTATCGTGATGTGCGTGTCAGTCAAATCTATGAAGGTGCATCGGACATTCAGCGGCTGGTGATTGCACGTGAAGTCACCAAAGGGTGAAAGGTTAAAAAATAGACTTTAGTCGATGTTCAAACCCTGCAATGGCGTTGATGGTTATGGAAATTGCAGGGCACATCCAAACATGGTTATCTAGGTATAGACAGTCTAAGAATAGGTAATTTACGAATAGATTGTCGAAGAGTATAAGTTTCAAAACGAAAAAACCGACATTGCAATCGGTGTATAGAAAAGCAGTAAAAGCGGATGTGGCAAAGGAATCGTCACTAGTACGCAGCGGTACAACAACAAGATCAATAAACCTCAAAGTCTTGCACTTTGAATCATAGAGAACAGGATAGGAATTGTCGTCATGAAGACACTAGAACAAGCATATCGTGATTTTAATTTTGAAAAAATGGTTGCAGAACAATTGGTCGGTACGCCAAGTTCAATCAATGCTTATGATGAATGTTGTGGGCGCTATGTTGGGCAAAATCGAACTGCACTGATCTGGGAAGGTAAAAATGGTGAATCTGAACAATGGACTTTTGAGCAATTAGATTTAGCTTCTGCACAATTGGCGAATTATTATCAGCGCATTGGGCTAAAAGCAGGTGATTGCATTGCAGGTCTATTACCCCGTACTGCAGAGTTATTGATTACTATTTTGGCAACATGGCGTATAGGGGCAATTTATCAGCCTTTGTTTACGGCATTTGAGTCCAAAGCGATTGAGCATCGGGTGCAAACTGCGGGAACAAAGCTGATTGTAACCAACACTGAGCAACGATCAAAACTCAATCATATTGATTTACCACATATTTTAACCGTGCATGCCGATCAAGCAATTCAGACAGATCCTGACTTTTGGTCAGAGTTGCAATTGCATGACGCCACATTTAACTCAGTTCCCCGTTCATTTGACGATGAATTTTTAATGATGTTTACATCGGGAACGACCGGTTTAGCCAAGTCTGTACCTGTGCCACACAAAGCGTTATTGGCATTTAAAGGGTATATGACACATGCGGTTGATTTGCGTGATGAAGATTCATTTTGGAATTTGGCAGATCCGGGTTGGGCTTATGGTTTGTACTATGGAATTGCAGGGCCATTAAGTTTAGGACACAGCATTATTATGGATGAACGTGCTTTTAGTGTTGATCATGCACTTCAAGTCATCAAAAAATATAAAGTCAGTAATTTGACCGGTTCACCAACGGCATTTCGTATGTTCTTTGGTTTTAAAGAAAAATTTGACGCATCCATAAAATCACATTTACGGGTTGTGAGTAGTGCAGGAGAGCCACTAACGCCTGAAGTGATTCAATGGTTTAATCACGATTTAAACGTCAATATTTATGACCAATATGGGCAAACAGAACTCGGTATGGTGATTGCAAATCATCACGCTTTAGAACACTACAAAAAAGTGGGTTCAGCCGGTTTTGCTATACCGGGCCATCGTTTCGCGGTGCTTAATAAAGACTATCAAGAAATTGAACGTGGTGGCATTGGAACATTGGCATTAGACTGGTCGCAATCTCCACTCATGTGGTTCACAGGCTATGGTGGAAATAATCGTAAAGCCTTTGTCGGGAACTACTATTTAACCGGTGATACCGTTCGTTTAAACGAAGAAGGCGGCATTGATTTTGTAGGTCGTGCAGACGATGTCATTACAACGTCAGGCTATCGTGTAGGGCCTTTCGATGTGGAAAGCACATTATTAGAGTGTGAAGAGGTTTTAGAGTCGGCAGTTGTTGGTAAGCCTGATCCTGAGCGAACTGAATTGGTCAAAGCTTTTGTGGTATTGAAACCACAATATCAAGCAAGTTCAGAACTCATGGATAAACTACAAGCCTATGTACGATCTCGTTTATCCAAACATGCTTATCCAAAAGAAATTGAATTTGTAGATGGATTGCCTAAAACATCGAGTGGAAAAATCCAACGTAATTTATTGAAGCAACAAGAAGTGGCCAAAACGCAATTAATTCAAAAGGTCAGTTGAGTCAATTTATATACGCAAAAAAGGCTGCTTGATGCAGCCTTTTTGAAATTGATATTTGAGCTGGTGAAACCATTCATTCGAGATCATATATGTATTTGACTAACTATGGGACAATCCAAATTAACCTAAAATTAAAGCATTAATTCGAATCAATAAAATCATTTATTTTAAGTTCAGGGTATTATGCTCAGTATCAAGTTCTTGAGTTTTACCCGTTAAATTGCCCTTCAAAACTTTGAATAAATGGGTGACTTTATTGTCTTTGACATTCCAGAATTCTGCACTAATAGCATTAGCTATCAAAACGCGAACAGTAGGATCAGTCTTGCCATCGAACCAGTTTTCAGCCCAAGGATTCCATAATTTATCGATTAGGGCCGCATCTGTACTGATTTCTCCATGAGCACTAATTGATACATAAATATCGTCTGAAGGTTTAGCGAATGCTAATCCAAGATGATTACGACCTGCATTGACTGCCTCTACAAGGTCATTGTTTTCTTTCATAAGAAAATAGATATTTTCATGCTCATTCATCTTATCAGAATTAAGCATAGTCATAGGTTGAGAATGAATTTCTTGCTTGTCAGTGACATGGCTAATCATGGTGAAACGCACGTCTTTAATGAGTTCCCATAATTTTTGTCGCTGATCTTGTTCAACGTATTCTTGTGACATTTTTATTCTCCACTTTTAAGTAATCACTTTGGGGTAAAGGGGTAAATATAACTGAGCACAAAGTATTTGAATAATGTGTGTTAGGTCATAAGTTTATCGAACATATTGTGTCAGCAATTTAATTCTCACTGAATTCATACATATACCTACGGATTAAATCTCTTCGCATACATAAACGCTTAAAATGTCTTGAATTAAGTTTTATTTTTTGAGGCTAAGGTAGAAAAGAATCATTAAAATGAACCTAATGTAAGCAGCTCTAGTGCAACTAAATATGTTTAAAAATATAACTATATTTTTTATTTATTATTTTTAAAACATGTATACGCTATACCTCTATGATGTTTCTACATACTAAGGTGTCTGAGATACTGTATTTTAAATAGTGTAATTGAAGATACGCTAACTAAGAAAAATACCATGTCTACAGAGCATTTATTTTAACTTTAAGCTGTATATTGTCTTGCTCAAATAGCAGGGTGTTTTTACACTGTTTCGGGTTTGTACTCGAACAACATTTGATGGATATCGGTGTTTTAATCTTTTGCGTGCGATATAAACTCGCCTATTTTTTATGCTTGACGAATTTTAATAAGGAAATACTTTGTCTACGTTTAAATCGAATGAATCAACATCTGAATTTGAATTAAGTGATGATGAAATGCATTTATATAGCCGTCAAATATTGCTTGATGGATGGGACATCGATGCACAAGAGAAGCTAAAACTTGCCAATGTACTCATCGTGGGGTGTGGTGGAATTGGGTGTACCACAGCCGAATTATTGGCACGTGCAGGCGTCGGACAAATTACTTTAATTGATGCAGATCGAATTGAAATCAGTAATTTGCAAAGACAAATCGCGTATACCAAAGACGATGTGGGTTTTTATAAATCAGAAATTTTGGCTAAACGCTTAAAAGCGATTAACCCGCATATCCGAGTGCAAAGCTATACCACAAAATTAGATGAAAGCAACGCAAAGACATTGATTTCACAGCAAGATTTGGTTCTCGATGGTTGTGATAATTTCAGCACGCGTTATTTGGTCAATGTGAGCTGCGTAGAAAATAATGTGGCGCTGATTAGTGCTTCAGCGATTGGTTTCCAAGGGCAACTGTTTATGGTCGAAGGAAACGCGGCATGTTATGAATGTCTATTTCCAAAAGAACAACAAGCCAATGAAAGTTTGCGCTGTGCAGACTCGGGTGTGCTTGCAACCACACCAAATGTTATGGCAAGTTTGCAAGCACATCATGCTTTGCTTTATTTGGGTTTAGGAAAGACAGTATTGAAACAAAAACTTTTGTTGTGGGATGGTCTGTCAATGAAACAAAAAATTCTCGCTTTTGAAAAAGATCCCGATTGTCCAATCTGTCAGGCAAGATAAAGCAGCAAGCCCTTATTTTTTTGCTACACTCACGTTAATTATTTTTTTCTAAGACATTATGAAAAACAATATCTGGTTAGATGGAATTCGCTCGGTTGCCCGAATGGGTGAGACCGCAGTGGTCGCGGCTAAAGCCGGTTTTAAATACGCGACAGAAAAACCAAGTAACGCAAAACTCATGCGTGAAACTTTTGAATCACTGGGTTCAACCTATATTAAATTAGGTCAATTTATTGCAAGTACACCTTCTTTATTTCCACGTGAATATGTCGAAGAGTTCCAAGGCTGTTTAGATCAGACACCTTCATTGCCGTTTAGTTATGTGCAGCAGGTATTGGCTTCAGAATTTGCTGGTCGTAATTTAGATGAAATATTTGCTTCAATTGATGAAAAGCCTTTAGCTTCTGCATCGATAGCACAGGTACACGCTGCTAAATTGGTCAGTGGTGAAAATGTCGTTATTAAAGTGCAAAAACCGGGTGTCGAGACGATTCTCTATACAGATTTAAACGTTTTACATTGGGCAACCAAACTGGTTGAAAAAGCTGTACCTAAAGTCAAATTTGCTTCACTTGCAGATATCGTTGAAGAAATTAAAGTTCGCATGGTACGTGAGGTGGACTTTATTGAAGAAGCTCAAAATCTTGATGACTTTGTGAATTATCTGAATGTAACTCAAAACAAAGCCGCAACAGCACCAAAGGTTTATCACCAATATTCAACACGTCGCGTATTAACCATGGAGCGTTTATACGGCGTACCATTGACTGATTTTGATGTGGTCAAGAAAGTCGCTAAAGATCCATCGCAAGTTTTGGTGACAGCGATGAATACATGGTTTGGCAGCTTGATGTTATGTAATAGTTTCCATGCAGACTTACATGCAGGCAACCTGATGCTGCTTGAAGATGGTCGAGTTGGCTTCATCGATTTTGGTATTGTGGGCCAGTTGAAACCTGAAGTGTGGACAGCATGTATTGCGTTTATGGATGCCCTACAAAAAACTGACTACAACTTGATGGCTGAAAATATGCTGAAAATGGGCATGACGGCTGTCAAAATTGACACACAAGTCTTAGCTGCCGACTTAGAGCGCTTATTTAGCGGTGTGCTTTTGGCCGATCCGCAAGAGTTATTAACCTCGAATCCTGCCGATTTGAATGACATTATGATGGATATGGTACAAGTCGGAGAGCGTCATGGTATTCGCTTCCCACGTGACTTCGCTTTATTATTCAAACAAATGTTGTACTTCGATCGCTTTATGCGCATCCTTGCGCCATATACTGATATTTATGCAGACCAGCGTATTCAAATGGTGCAGACTATGGACCCTAATTTATTGTTGAAGCAATAATTTAGCCGCAAGATATAAATAAAATCCTCTTGCTTAAACAGGAGGATTTTATCGATGTTTAAGATTTTATTTTGAGTGTAAGAATGGACGCAATTATCATTGAAGGTTTGAAAGTTGAAACTGTAGTCGGCTGTTTCAATTGGGAGCGTCAGATTATTCAGCCTTTGATGCTCGACCTCAATATACAAACCAGTTTAGCGCAGGCGGCTCAGTCAGATGAGCTTGAAGATACCTTGAATTATGCTGAAATTTGCGAAATATCAGCCAAAGTCATTCAAACTGCTCAACCTAAATTGATCGAACATGCAGCAAAACTGGTGATTGATGCACTTTTTGCTACCTATGACAGCATTGAATCTATTATGATTAGCATCCGGAAGCCTGCCATTATCGCGCAAGCCAATTCTGTAGGAATTCGTCTTGAACGCCACCGAAACGATTTTCGCCCTAGCTCTGGCGAGTAATTTCAATCCCAAACCGCATTTTCAACAGGCTTTACGTCAAATTCAGGCTTTGGGTCATGTTGAATTTTCCAAAATTTATGTGATTCCTTGTCGTGATGGCATTGGGGCGGATTATTGGAATGCAGCTTGTTTGGTGAAAAGCAGTTTATCTGTAGATGAAATCAGCACCTTACTGAAAAAAATGGAAGCAGACTCAGGTCGTGTTCGTCCGTCTCATAATATCGCTTTGGATCTGGATCTGATCGCGTGGGGCGAAGGCTTAGCGCACATGCAATTTAATCCGAAAAAACTGCCTTTAGCACTCGATGTTAAAATACCAATGTTCGACATTTGGAAAAATGAAATGTTTGAACATCCAGCACATCAATTTCCTATGGTGAGTTGCCAAAAGGTTTTAGTGGATTGAGCGAATGAAACGCAATGCTTTCAAAACTCATGACGTATATTTCAAATGTCCCTAAATATCCCAAGTAGACAATAACAAAAAATGTTCAAATCCTGTCATGGTATGCGCTAGCGTATAGGCTGTCGCAGGATTACATTATCTTTTTAGCTTCAAAATAATGATATGAACTGGACGGATCTGATTCAGCACTATGGCTATATTGCGATTTTTATTGGCACATAGTTTGAAGGAGAAACAGTGCTGATGATTGGCGCCTATGCTGTTCATCAACACATACTTCATTTTCCAATGTTGATTGCAGTGGCGATGCTAGGCAGTTTTATTGGTGATCAGTTTTATTATCAAATGGGCGCTCGCTATGGGCAAAAACTTATCCAGTCGAATGCAGAATTTGCACAAAAATTCGATCGTGCGAGCCAGTTTATTGAACGTTATCCTATTTTGACCATTTTATTTATGCGCTTTGCATGGGGTTTTAGAACCATTTTACCTATTGCAGTCGGTGTGCGTGCTTATCCTTTTTGAAAATATGTGCTGATTAATCTAGTTGCCTGTTTTATTTGGGCGATGTTGGTCGCTACGATTGGGTTTCAAATCAGTCATTATTTACATCTATTTTGGGCGAAAATGCTGCCTTATCATCAAGATATTTACATCGTTATTGCCGTTATTTTACGTATCGTATTCTTCCGTGTGCTCTATATGGTGTTGAAGTGGTGGCGTAAGCATCATCAACATTGATAAAGTGAACGTGGCTGATCTGATAAAATCGTCAAAACATAATCAAAAGATTTAAAAGGATATTCAGTGAGAGCAATATGGGTTTAGGTTATGGTGCGGGTGCGATTGCCTTTATCATTATGTGTTTTTCGGTGTTGCTGGTCATATTCGTGATTCCTGCTTGGTTGTATTGGAATGCATGGCAGAAAAAACAACAGAAATTAAGCAAGTATCATCCTAAACTAGATAAAACTGTAAAATGGGGGCTATCGACTTTACTCATTTTTCCAATTTTTGTTCTCTTGAGTTATGCAGAGATTGCTTTTTCAAATCATCATTCAGATCGTGCTTATCAAGAGTATATGGCACAAATTATTATTCAGCTTAAACAACCTTTAGTTTATGGTGAGGTGATATTGCCTCAGGGGACATGGATCAACCGATCATTTGAAACCAACTATTCTCTTGAACAGATGACTGATATTCGTCAAGGTCTGACTTCGGCTCGTTTTCCAGAGCTTATTCAAATAGCTGGATTTGATGTTATTGCATTTGAGCTGGATCGTCATTTATTGCTGGAATTGGCACATGATCATATTGTTGTGATTAATAACCAAAAGGAAATTTGTCCGGCAGGATGGCTGCTTGAATTAGGTGGATCAGGTTATCCGTCCACTGAGCAACTTTATAGTTTGAATTTTGATTGGTTTACACCAAGTCGATGGCAGCCTATAAACTGTTTTGATGGCGAAGGAATTATTGTATTAGAGTCAAAACATTACTTATGAAAAAGCCTGCATCATTGCAGGCTTTTTGTTCACTATTTATAAAACTTAGCGACAATCATTAGAAAAGCATTAAATGTAATAACTGGTTTTGGTCATCAGCTTTGAAATACCAGTCATGGCAATACGAACTGGAACAGGAAGGTCTACACCACCTGCATTGAGTGCTGTATCACGGTGATGCAGCTCATCTTCATTCATTTGCACTAAGATTTTTCGTGAACGTTCGTCTTGTTCAGGAAGTTGGCGGATGTGGTCTTCTAAATGCAGACTCACCTGACGCTCAGTTTCAGCGACAAAACCTAGGCTGTATTTATCACCGGCAATACCCGCCAATGCGCCCATTCCAAAAGAAAGGCCGTACCAAACAGGGTTGAGCAGGCTAGTATGGCTGTCTAATTCTTTTAAGCGGTCTTCACACCAAGCCAAATGATCTTGTTCTTCAATCGCAGCGTGTTCCATTTCACGGCGTACGTTCGGCAGTTTCGCGGTGAGGGCTTGGCCATGATAAAGCGCTTGAGCACACACTTCACCACTATGGTTGACCCGCATTAGACCTGCAACATGACGTGCTTCACTGACTGCAAGTTGAGTCTTTTCAGCAACAGACGGATTTTCACGATGTGCAGCCGTTGCTCCGGGAACTAAACTACGTAAGGCCTGATCAAATGAGTGAATAAGTTTGTCGACACCTGTAAATTGACGCATGGATTAATCCTCCAGAGAGACTTGCGTAGTTTTAAGCAAAGGTTTGATGCGTAATAGCAGCCAAATACAAAAGATTGCACTGAGCACTGCGGTTATACAAAAAAGTATTTTAATATCAATCTTTAAAACACTCAGAATGATAATTGAAAATATAGCAGAAGATACCATAAATACCGCATTTAAAATGTTGTTTGCGGCAACCACTCGCGCACGATGTGAGCGTGGAGAATAAGCTTGCATCATTGCATAGAGCGGAACGATGTAAAAACCACCACTAATACCCAATAAAGTCACGGCAATCATGACATGGTAATAGCCCCAACCTTGATGAAAAACTTCTGAAAGGGTAATAAGTGGGCCAGTTTGAGTCGGGACAAGCGTTAAACTAAATGCTAAATACAGTGCAAATACCGTTAAACCGACAGCACCGATGGGAACCATCTTAATATTGACTTGAGTGCCGCCCAATTTACGACAAAGCAATGAACCTACGCCCACACCGACAGAGAAAAAGGTCAATAGCAAGCTAACGACATTTTCAGAGGCATGTAGATTTTGCTGAGTCATTTGTGGAATTTGGGTGAGGTAGGTTGCACCATAAAACCAATACCACGAGTTCCCCAATAAAATAGTAAAAATTAGCGGCAAACTTTTGGCATATTTCATCGTTTGATAACTAGTTCGGAAAAAGTTCCAATCGATTTTTAAATCTGGTGTAGTGACATTTTGCTTAAGAATAAAACGACTGGTGATATAACCTGAAATGGCGATGGTCATAACTGTCAGGCTGATCCATATTAAATTGCCTTGTGAGGAAGCAATCACTGCACCGCCCAAAATCATCCCGAATAAAATCGCCATGGACGTTGCCGATTGGAACAGAGCATTGCCTGACATCAGTTCATTGGGCTTTAAAATTTCAGGCAAAATCGCATATTTGATTGGACCAAAAAATGTCGAATGGGTCCCCATCAAAAATAAAGCCAACAATAACAACCATAAATGACCGGTCAGAAAGCCAATACTGCCGATGATCATGATGATAATTTCTAAAATTTTGATGCCACGGACAAGTTGTGAACGTTCAAACTTATCTGCGATCTGTCCCGCTGTCGCTGAAAAAATAAAGTAGGGTAAAATAAACAATAATGCAGCTAGATTGTTTAGCGTGCTGATGGGTAATGCCTGTTGTTGGATTAATCCATAGGTGATGACCAACAATAAAGCCTGTTTGTAGACATTGTCATTGAGGGCCCCAAAAAATTGGGTCAAAAACATAGGCAGGAAACGGCGTGTACCTAGCAGATGTTCGTTGTTATTCATAAGCGTCTTGCTACATTAAGTTTTATTAAGAAATGTGAGTGATTGGTAAAATCTCTAAAAAAATCATGTAATATGTTTTTGAGTTTGGGGATGGCGAAAAACCAATAGATATAAGATCTTTAGCTCTACATCTGATTGACTAAGTCCATTACATAATGAAATTTGTTAGAGTTTGCTATGCCTGCAAAAATCAAGTTTAAAAAAACAATGCTTCATCACAGTATGGCTCACTGCATACGACAGCATCATAGCAATAAAAGTCTATATATGAGCATCTTTTTGACCTTGTGTGCTCAGCATAGTTTCGCCCAAACTCCCGCGGAAACTGTTCCAACCTCTGCAGATACAAAAGCAGAGATTGTTGCTGAAATCAAGGATGAGGCTGTAAAGCAAGGGCTATCGACGCCTGAAGCAATTGAAAAAATTGAAAATATAAATGAGCCGAAAGAATCTGTTGATAGTATGAAAATGCTGCAAGAACAGCAGCAAGCAGGAACACAACTACAAGAATTTAAACCCATTGAGTTCGAAGATTTAGAAAACTTACCCGTGACACCTGTTGATCAAAACATGGCGAATGAAATCTTCCAAGTTGCTGAAGAGGCCAAACGTCAGGCGCAGGAGTACCGTGCGACACAACAAACAGAAGTTGCTGTTGCGGACATTACCCAAAAAGAGTTAACGGAAATTAACCAAGCGCCAGTCAATATTGATCAGCTCATGAGTGAAATTCGCTCTGATAATGAAATTACTGCAACACAAAATGAAAATGCCAGTACGCTGCAAGAGCTGAATAATCCAACTGTGGAAGATGATGCAGAGCCGGGTATTTTCAAGCGCTTATTATATAAAGTGCGTCCGCCACGTCAGATGAATACGGCAAAAGTGCCACGAATTAGTGCGGATGTTGAAATTACCTCAGCACATAATACCAGTCAGACTTCGAGTAAAGCCTATGGTGCGGCACTGGAAGATCTCAAAGCCAATATTAAAGGCAAGCTTTCAAGTTTTACCCAAGAATCCTTTAGCGATTTTCCATCGGCTTTGCCTCAATTACGCAGCTTGTCCAATCAAGCTGCACAAGCTGTAGGTTTTTATCAGTCAGAATTCAAATTTGAAAAAGTGTCTGATAGTAAAGTTCGTGTATTGGTTACACCAAATACGCCTGTGCAAATTCAAAAGCAAAATATTGAATTTTCAGGGGCTGGAGCAAATCAAGCTCAGTTTCAGGTGATTGGTGTTTTACCAGATCAGGAAGAAGGTGACATTCTTAATCATGGTGAATACGAAACGACGAAAGGCCGAATTAATGATGCAGCGACCAATAACGGTTATTTCGACTCGTACTGGCGTTTGCACGATGTAAGAGTGGCTCAACCACAAAATACAGCCGATATCAATTTGCGATTTGAAACGGGTGAGCGTTATAAGCTTGGCGAAGTCGAATTTCGAATGAGTGATCCTAATGCAGAGTTTCCATTGGATCGAGATATTTTAGAAAGTTTGGTGACGTGGAAAGACGGTGCTGATTATACTTTCTGGCGTGTAAATGGTTTAGCCAATAATCTGACCAACTCTCGCTATTTTAACTACACCTTAGTTGATGCGATTCGTCCAGACCCAATTGAAAAGCCGCTTGAACTGCCACCAGATATTCAGACCTTGGTCGATCAAAATCAGTTGTCTGAAAGTTCACAAGTAGTGAAAGACAAAACGGAAGTGATGTCGAATAAGGAAGTCACGCAAAAAGTGGTTGATGAAGACCAATTTGCGGGGGTGAATGATGCAGAGCAATCCTCTAAATTACGCAGGTTGCAAGATACGCAAGATGCTAAACAAGCAGAACAAGAACGTTTAAAAGCGCAAGCACGTGAAGATAAAAAAGTCCCTGTGATCGTGACACTAAATGCAGATAAGTTGAATAGTGCAGAAATTGGTGCTGGTTTTGGTACCGACACCGGTACACGTGTTCGTGGGCAGTATCGCCGTGCCATCGTGAATAAACGTGGTCATTCTTTTGACGCCAACATGGAAGTATCCAAAATCCGTCAATCGATTGATGGTCGCTATAACATTCCTTATAACCATCCATTAAATGACTATGTCAGCTTGGTCGGTGGTTATGAGCGTGAAGAACGTGACGATGTCGGTCAAGGCGTTAATCTTTCGATTGAATCTGCTGTAGCTGGGGTTGACCGGATTATTAAAAACCCACGTGGTAGTTGGCAGCATACCTTTGGTTTACGTTACCGTTTGGACCGTATTACCGATGACGGCCTAAGTCCTAGTGATGACATTCCAGATGCGTTCTTGGTAAATACCAACAATGAACAGCAGTCTTTGATGTTTGGCTATGAAATTTCTCGAACCGACTCTGATAAACGTGTGAATCCGAGTAAAGGGATTAAGCAAACCTATAAAGTTGAAGTCGGAAGTGAAAGCTTACTTTCAGATGCTGACATGGCGATCTTGAATGCGGGCTGGCGCTTTATTTATTCATTGGGTGAAAATGATAATCACCAGTTCGTGGGGCGCAGTGATTTAGGTTATATTCTGACAGAGAACTTTGATAAAGTTCCTTATAACTTACGCTACTTTACCGGTGGTGACCAAACCATTCGCGGCTTTGACTATAAGAGTTTAGCTGCCGAAGAAAATGGCTATAAAATTGGTGGTCAAGTTTTGGCAACGGGTTCATTAGAATATAACTACCAATTTAAAGAAGGCTGGCGTGCTGCGGTCTTTAGTGACTTTGGTAATGCGTACGATAAAGACTTTAATACACCGACTGCATATAGCGCAGGTGTGGGGATTCGTTGGGCTTCTCCAATTGGCCCAATTCGTTTAGATGTCGCTACTGGACTTTCTGACGACAGCAAACCAATTCGTTTACATTTCTTTATTGGTTCACAATTATAATTTTTAGGTGATGTGTTTTTTATGACTGAACAAGAACAGCAAGAACCAGAAAACGAAACGCCGGTAGAGCAACTGCCAAAGAAGCGTCGTATTCTTCGAAGTGTCATTTTGACCTTCGTGTTCGTGCTTATCTTTTTGGTGGCTGCATTAGCAGTCATGTTCTCTACAGACAAAGGCAGTAAGTTTTTACTTGACCGTGTTCTGGAACGTCAGCAAATCATTCACTATGAATATGAAGGTGGTAACCTGTGGCGGGGCATTATTTTACGAAATGTCCTCGTTACGCTAAAACCTGTCGATGTAAAAATTGACCGTGCCGATATTACACTCGGTTGGCGCGCCATTATTAATAAAGAAATTCATTTAAATAAAGCAGATGTTAAAAATCTGCAAATTATTACCAAGACCCCACCTAGCGATAAACCTTTTGCATTTAGTGAAATCCGTCTGCCTTTCGTCCTTCGTGTCGATCATGCAGATCTAGATCATATGCTGATTAAAACCCATAGTTCAGGTGTGGATTTTTATGACATTGAATTGAATGAAGCGCTTTGGTCAGGGACGGAATTAAAATTTGAAGATACCCGTATGGATATGGGCTATTTATCTGTGCGCCAAGCGTCTGGGAATATGAAATTTGAAGGCAAGTATCCGCTAAATGCTGTGGGTATTGTCAATTTACCTTCACTACGTGAAAGCTTGAACATTCATGATATTCAAGTGGTGGCTAAAGGATCTCTTGATACGATTCAAGCTGGTGTGGCAACTCATACCCCAGATCTTTTAACTGGTTGGGCTGTGGTTCATCCAATGCGTCCACATGTTCCAATGTTTGGTGCACTCAAATTTAAAAACTATCATTTACCTTTACTGACTGAGCAAAAGCTTTTTGCTAAAAATGGTCTGGCAAAATTCAAAGGGGATATTCAGCGTCTTAATTTAGATTTAGACACGGACCTGAGCGGTGCCAATATCCCTGAAGGTAAATATACTGCGCTCATGAGTACGGACTTGGTCAACCAACTTGATATTACTAACCTAAATGGTCAAGTGATGGGCGGCGCTGTCAATTTGGGCGGCGTGGTGAGTTGGAAAGATCAGGTCACTTGGGATGTAAGCGGTCGTTTAGATAAAATTAATCCAAAACATAAGTTGATTCCGCAGGTGGTTCAAGATTTTCTACCTGTGAGTTTAAATAGTAAGATTGCTTCTAAAGGGACCCTTGAAAAAGGCATGCACCTGACGGCGTTGGTGGATTTTGATCAATATGAAACTTGGAATTTAAAACTCGATCAAGCGCCTGCTAAAAATAATAAAGCTCAGCCGATACTGATGGATGTGTCTTGGAAAAATATAGACCGTGCAGTGCCATATGTTGGATGGTTGAGTAGTGATTCGGGCAATGTGCAATTGGCGCTTACAGAAGGTCAGCAAAACATTAATGTGGCGACCACCGTGTCACGACATGAAAAAGGTGCTCTGCCTGCTGGACAATATCAAGCCAAACTCAATCTGAAAAATAACAATCTCAATGTCCCTGCCTTTAGTTATGTGGCCGACAAAGGTCAGCTCAAAGGTAACGCGGTTGTAGAATTGCCTGATGAAAAACGTATGCTGAAATGGCAAGCCAATGTACAAGCACAGCAGTTCAATCCACAAACCATCGTGGCTGCTGCGCCTGTCGATCAAATTACAGGGTCATTAAAAGCCAATGGTTATGCAAAACCAAATCAACAGATTATTCAGCTGAATAATATTGATTTGTTAGGCCGACTAGCACAGCAAAATGAAACAGTTCATTTAACAGGTCAATCTACTGCTGCGCTGACTTTCCATGATGAGAAACAAGGTGGAGGCTTTAAAGCTTTTGCTGTGAATTATGATGGTGGCCTCAATGCAAGCCAAGTTGCCGCAAGTAAAGGCAGTTTGATTTTCAAAGTATCTGGCACACCTGAATTAATTAAAATAGCCGAGCTGCGTCATGATGGCGTGGCAGGTAAAATTTCTGCCAATGGACAAGTTTTACTACAAAAAGCCATTGGTTGGGATATTAATGCATCACTGGTGCATTTTAAGCCGCATTATTTTGCCTCAAATGTACGGGGTGAATTATCTGGAAATTTAAAAACCAATGGTGTGTGGTCAGATGCGCTAAAACGAATTCAAATTGAACGTCTGAATTTGGCAGGTATGATCAATAACAAACCTGTCCGTGGTCAAGGTAACTTGGCGATGGTGATTAATTCAAATCAATCCGGCTTTATGCCAAAACAGTTTGAAGCGAATAATTTGCTGTTGGCTTATGCCAATAACCAAATTCAAGCCACTGGTAATGCACAAAATTTACAATTGAAAATTAATGCACCAGCGTTATATGAAATTTATGCAGGTCTACGTGGACGTGCTTATGGCTACTTAAATGTTCAAGCACAGCCACGACTGCAAGCATCTGCCAATATCGCAATAGATGATTTTGCTTTTAATAATTTATTCAGTGTGAAAAAAATACGGGTGCAAGGCGAGTTGCCAACTTCTGCGACTTCACCAAGTTTATTAACGGCAACGATGGATAATTTACGCAGTAACAACCGTGAGATTGTAAAAGGTCAAATTTCACTGGCCGGTACACGTAATGCGCATTTATTAAAAGTCAGTGCTGAAAATAAATTATCAAAATTTTATGTGCAGTTAGCTGGTGGTTTTAACGCACAAAATAATTGGCTTGGTCAGATTCAAAAAGGCGATTTTGACTCCTTGCGTACACGTCTTGTGCAGCGTCAAAATGCATCGATTATTTACAACACTGCACAGTCTGACTTATTTGTTGGCGCACATTGTTGGATGAGCCAGCAAAGTGAATTATGTTTTGATCAGCCGATTCGTGTGAATAAAAACCGCGGCAATGTATCTTTTGTGACAAAGAACCTAGACTTAAATGATTTTGCAGCATTTATGCCTGAAGGCCTGGCGATTACCGGTAAAGTGAACGGTTATGCAAAAGCGTCTTGGGCGAAAGGTGCAAAACCTAAAATTGATGCACGATTAGTGACTCGTGACGGTTTACTCGGTTTAGCAGCTGAAGATCCACAGTATTTAGCATCCACTTTAAAATATGATGAAGTAGGTTTGATTGCGAAAAGTGTCGCTGAAGGGTTACAAATTCGACTTGATACCAAAGCTCCTGATATTGGTACAGGTTATGCCAATATTATTATTGACCCGTATAAAGCCAACAAACCGATCCGTGGTGAAGTGGCCTTTAACCAAGTTCAATTGAAAATCTTAAAACCATTTATACAAGATGTCCGTTCAATGGGCGGTACGTTGTCTTATGCGGCAAAAATTAGCGGAACATTGTCTCAGCCTTTAATGGATGGTGAGATTCGAGTGAAAAATGGCTCGATTAGCATGATTTCATTGCCTGTGAACTTGACCAATATTCAGTTGTATTCTGCTGTACGTCAAAACCATGCGACGATTGATGGTGCATTTAACAGTGGGCGTGGTGTAGGCAAATTAACCGGAAATATTGACTGGAAAAATGATCCACGTATCCAGTTGAATTTAACGGGTAATGAAATGTTGGTCCGTCAAGCGCCATTGATCACCGCTGTTGTAACGCCTGATTTATCTTTAGATGTGCTGCCTTTCAGTAAGAAATTAACCTTAAAAGGTAAAATTGATGTGCCGCGCGCATTGATTTCGATGCCAGAATCTTCTGCAACAGTGGTTGGGGTATCTTCAGATGTACGTGTGGTACATGAAGGTGATAACCAACTTGAGATCTTAAAATCGGCACGTCCTTGGGATATTCGCGCTGACGTACAGGTGAATATTGGTAATCAAGTGATTTTCCAAGGTTTTGATAGCCGAATTCCGTTGATTGGTCGTTTGAATTTGACACAACGTGGTTTAGAAACAGCAATGCGTGCCAATGGTGCAATCGGTGTTTCCCAGCGTGTGAAAATCGAAGCTTATGGTCAAAGTCTGGACTTGAACCGTGCGATTGCCCGTTTCAATGGACCATTGGCGAACCCAACTTTAGATATTGATGCCAATAAAGCCGTACAAGGCAGTACCGTTGGTGTTCGTGTGACGGGTACAGCATCAAGTCCTGCAATTCAGGTGTATAACGATGCAGGTCTGTCTGAACAAGAAGCCTTAAATGCCTTAATTACAGGTCGTATTAATGAAGGAAGTTCAGGTTTAAGTCAGGCGGAAGGTTTCCGTTCTGATGTGAACAACACGATTGCTGCAGCCGGTATTAGTATGGGCTTGGGTGGTACACGTGCATTGACCAATCAAATTGGTCGTACATTTGGTTTGAGTGGTTTGGCATTGGATGCTCAAGGAACAGGGGATGATACTCAGGTTTCTGTGACTGGTTATATCACACCTGACTTATTCATTCGTTATGGCGTCGGAGTATTTACACCAGTGAATAAACTGACCTTACGTTATCAAATGAATCAACGTTTGTACTTGGAAGCGAGTCAGTCTTTAGAACGAGCAATCGACTTGTTCTATAATTGGCGCTTCTAAGAGAAGTCAAAATTTGAATATAAAAAAATGCAGCTTAGGCTGCGTTTTTTTATGCAAATAATGAATTGAGAAATCAATCTTTAAACGTATCATTCAGTGCCTGTTGTACTGCTTCAACACGAGTCTTGCAGGCTTTATAGGCTTGCATCGACTCTTCAACGATTTTCATAAGATTATCAATATCGGGTTCTTGCTGAGATTCGAGTAATTCAGCATTACGTTTTAAAACTTCATAGCCTTCTTTAAAACTTAGAGTATCAGTCGTCATGATTTTTTACCTGTATATGTTGAATGTCAGCCGTGATGACACCGTCTTGCATTTCAATTTCAATCGGTGAATGCGTTGAAGGCTGAAGATTTTTCGTTGCGCGAATGGCGTGACCTTGCTGCCGGACGATGGCATAACCTTTGGAAAGCACATGAGCAGGGTTTTGCAGTAAAGTCTCACGCATGAGTATTTCAATATTCTGTGCAGCTGTTTTAAGTTGTAACTGAGCAAAATAAGCAGTGTTATCTTGGTATTGCTGTAAGAGCCGAGTTGAGTCATTGATTTGACTTTGAGACAAGGTCTTTATGACCTGTAGTAACTGATCATTTTGACTTTGATACAGGGCAATTTGATGTTGAGAGCGCAGTTGAATGCTTTGTAATGCCTCTAAAACTTCCTGAGTTCGCTCAACAATATGATTACGAATCCCCCCGATCACTTTACTCGGGGTGTCGAAAGAACGATGTGCAATTTCATCTAAGATCGTACGGTCTTTTTCATGGCCGATACCGACCCAAATTGGCACGCTACGCTTAGATAGAAGTACAGCCAAATCATAATCATTCAGATAGGCAAGATCGTTAACAGCACCGCCACCACGAATAATCACGATCAAATCTGGCGCAGTTTGAAAGTCATTGGCCCATTGTCTTAAACCCAGTGCTAAAGCATCTCGGATACTTTGTGCTGCGGTATTTCCTTGAAAGGTTGCAGCATGATAGACAAATTCACACACGCCAGCATGTTGTAGCGCATCTGCATCTTTTTTAAAGTCACCTAAGCCAGCCGCATTTTCTGGTGCAATAACCAAGACATGCTGAATATCAAATGGCGCAGGCAAGTTTCGATTTTTATGAATCAGACCTTCGCTGGTGAGCTTTTCTAAAATTTGTTGATAACGTCGAGCCAGATCACCCAAGGTAAAACTCGAATCAATTTCTTCGATATTGACTGAAAAGCCGTACTGCGGGTCAAATTTGGCACGCACTTTAACCAAGACATTTAAGTCACGACTGAGCTCAATGCCGCTTTCACGTTCAAATTTTCCGACAACTTTATTTGCAGTAAATTTCCAAATTGTGGCCTTACAACTGGCAATGACTCTATCACTTTCTTGTTCTTTTTCAGCCAATTCTAGATAGTAATGTCCACCTTTGATGTTTAAATTTCGAATCTCGGCTTTGACCCACACGGCATCATCAAAAGCCAACTGAATGACTTCTTTGACCGCAGATAGGTATTCGCTCAGCGTTAATTGAACATCAGACATAATTTAAAATAGGAGAATATAAAAATGAATATTCATTTAAATACTAAATAAATATTCAGCAATTGCAAATGATCATTTCGGTTAAAACAATAGAAGGACTAAGCGGCGCTACAACATAGTGTTTCATTTCACACGAAGTAGTTCGTTCCAATTACTCAGGTAAGCGGGGGAACACAGATTTTTTTTCATCCGCCATGTTGCAGCATCGTCCTGCGCTAAGCCGATCGAGACAAAATGATGCCCAAATTTTTTTTGAATATCGTCGATGGTGTCGGACAGTTTCAAACGGCTTTGTCTTAACGCCATATCGCAAAACAAATCTGGGGTAAAGTTTTGTTTTGGAATGATTTCTAATAACACCACACCGGCTTTTTTATATTTAAATCCTGCTTTAAAGATTTTTTCGACGGCACGCGTTGCTGCTTGGGTGATACTAATTAAGTCATCGGTATGCTCATTCAGTGTAATGGCCAGATAAGGTGCGTATTTTTCAGCAGAATTAAAGCGACTCGTTTGAATAAACACTCCCACCATACGACATAGAGAATGATCTGCTCTTAAACGTGTGACGGCTCGCGCGATATATACACGAATAGAGGCCTTAATATCTTCCAGTTCGTAGACAGGCTGACCATAGGAACGACTACTGATAATTTGCTGTTTGCTCGGCGCTTCTTCTTCAATAGACAGACAAGATAGACCTTGCAGTTCCAAGACGGTTTTTTCCATCACCACACTAAATTTTTTTCGAATATCTTTAGGCTGTGCATTGATCAGATCTAAAACATAATGAATGCCAAGCTGATTCAGGGCTTTTGTATGATTGCGACCGACGCCCCAAACTTCATTGACTGGTGTCTGGACAAGGAGTTGTTCTGAGGAACAAGGGTCCATTTCAACTAAATTGCACACACCGTTCAAATAAGCATTTTTTTTGGCAAAATGGTTGGCCATTTTGGCTTCCGTTTTAGAGCGACCAATCCCGACACAGCAGGTTAAACCTAGCCATTTTAGGATCGTATCTCGTATTTCTTTGGCATATAGGCTCAAATCAAACAGTTCTTGATAGGCAGTGAAATCTAAAAAACACTCATCGATCGAGTAAACTTCACGGTCTTCGGGGCCGACATACATGCCTAAAATATTCATAAATCGATTAGACATTTCGGTGTAGAGAGCATAGTTACTCGACAACACCTGAACATGATGCTGTTGGATTAAATCCTGAATTTGATAGACCGGCACAGCCATTTTAATCCCGAGGTCTTTGGCTTCCTGACTTCGAGATACAACACAGCCATCGTTATTGGACAGCACGACGACAGGGACATTATTGAGCTTTGGGTTAAAGACACGCTCACAACTGACGTAGCAGTTGTTAAGGTCAACTAACGCAAATATTTTATTTGCAGCTTTCATGGTGAATTCTTGTGTTTAGGTGTGTGATGAGCGCTTATAAAATTGCTTTAAATTAAAGGTCACAACACCCTGAACAACGATAGATTCGCTATCTGAAGGGATAATATGCGCATAGGCTGGATTTTCTGCTTTTAGCCAAATTTTGGGTAAGACTTTATTGGGGTCACCAAAAATGTCGGCAATTTCTTCTTTTGACATTTTTGCGGTGATCATCAATCGCTTTAAGGTGATTTCACGATTATCAATCAGTGCAACCACGATATCGCCATGTTTGGCTTCTAAGCTACGATCGACTAAAAAAGTATCATTAATTTCAAAACCGGCATTGAGTAAAGACTCGCTATCGACATGCGCAATAAATGTAGCGAGCGGGTTAATTACCAAATAATCATTTAGGTCTAAGACTTTTTCAAAAACATCTTTATTGGCGAAAGCTGGGCCAGCAGGAATACGTTCCAAGGCAACGGGAAGTTCAATACGGGTATTTTTCTGAACAGGCTGAACATTGAGCGAAGAATCCAAAAATGGATCCATAGATAGTTCTTGATATTGCCTTTCAAGCAGGGCATTGATGGTGGGACTGGGTTTGCCATCTGCGCCCATGAGCTGTTGCAAAGACGACCAAGCTTCGTCCGAAAAATAAATCGGCAGTTTTTTTGACATATTTTGCTCCTACGCAACGTGGCGTGTTTGAAGAAAAGTACTTTTTTAGCATACGCGTTGAGCAGGTCATTTTTCAAATTTATAAAACCTTTAAAATCAAAGCTGCGACAAGTTTAGTCGTTTTAAATATTGCAAAAATCATCATCAGTTCAAAGAAAATGACGTTCTGTATTTTGAACATAGGGCACATTGCTGCCTAATTACAGAAAGTGGAATGACAACTAAAAATTTCAATAAACAACTCGTTTATTTGGCACAAACTTGATAAGTTAAATTTTTATATTCAGAAATAGACTTGATGAAAAATATATGGATTTTAGCTGCACTGACAGCATTTATGGCGGGTTGTAGCACAACACAGCAAACTGAAACGACACCAGAAAAAATTGGTATGGCAAATCCAGCCAGCCAGTATTGTGTAGAACAAAAAGGTAAACTTGAAATTCGTGATGAAGCAAATGCTCAGGTCGGGTATTGCCATCTGCCAAACGGACAAGTGGTTGAAGAGTGGGCATTATTCCGTAGTAGCCAAACTGAATGTGTAGCTGATAAGGCTAAGACGCTGATTGGTCAAGCAAAATTGACTGAAGATCAGATCAAGGCAATTAGCCAAGCTCAAATTGTCCGTTTAGTAAAACCTGGGCAGCCAGTAACAATGGATTATCGTGTAGAGCGCGTCACCGTCACTGTAAATCCAATCAATCAAAAGATTATTCAAGCAACTTGTGGTTAATTTAAACGCATAAAAAAGGCCCGAAAGGGCTTTTTTTGTTTGTTCGGTTGCGACTAATTTAAATGACAAATCCATTACGATCTTTTATATTGCCCCTCGTAAGGAGAAGTTCATGAAAAAGTTATTTGCTTTATCCGTTATGGTGGCTTTGGTCGGCTGTGCTGAAAAAAAACCATTAACCCCTGAAGAGCAGTGGCAGGGTTACTGCCGCAGTGTAGGTAATGCTGCACGTACGATTATGTTAGATCGTCAAAATGCAATTGAAAAAGACAAAGCAGTTGAGCATGCCAACAAAATTGAGGATGAAACCACCAAAGGATTTATCCTGAACATTATTGATGAAGTTTATGCCTTGCCGCAAGCTGAGATTAATACTGATGTTGAAAAAGCACGTGAAAAAATTCGTGCTGAGTTTACTGAAAAATGTATCGCAACACCGCATACCGAAATGCCAGATTATAAACCGTTCTAAGGAACGGTTTTTTATGCGAGAAAGCGCGTAAAGCAAAACCTAAAGGCTCTATTCAGCAGTGAGTAGTTACAACGGGGCAACTATCCGTTGTTTAGCCATATGATGGAGTTCATGCTTATTTTGCGAATGCATATTTATCTTCGGGTTACTTTGAATATGAGATGCTTAAAGATTTTTAAATAGCCTAAGCAGAGCGAAATACAAATTGTGACAACTTGCTAAATCATAAATATAGAAAAGCAAATCTTTTTAATGAATAATGAAATGGAGAATAAAAAACAGTAGAGGAGCAGAATATGGACGTTATAGGTTATATGCATCACTCAGATCTACTCCTAGAAGATGAACAAGGCGTAGCAATTATCGGTGATGGGAACTACGTGCTCAGCATTGGAGATAAAGTCACATTACGCCAAAAAGTAGATGAATTTTCTCAACGCTATTTGGTCGATATCAGCTTTGCAAGTAATCAACATCAAACCACATGTCAGGACGAATGGTACCTCAGATTTACAGGCGATCGAGCAGAACTTCAGCAATATATCACTGCAACCACTGTACACTAAGGTGGAATATCCAATACCGATAAAAACAGGCAACATTTAGTTGCCTTTTTTTTTGATGGTTAATTTTAGTCAAAAGTTAATATACGCAAGAAAAGCGTGTTCTAAGTATTGATTTTGCTTAATGTATAAACGATATGAGGATCATTTATTTATAAAATAACGGGCATCACGAAGAAACACTTGTAGTGCATTAACTTTTAACTGGAATTTTAGTAAAATTTAGCAGTCCATATTATTTGCGTAGCTTTATTTAAAGCAGGAATGCGTAAATAATTTTTTAAAAAAGAGGAATAACACCGTGCTAGAAGCTTACCGCCAACACGTTGAAGAACGTGCCGCACTCGGAGTCCCACCGAAGCCACTTGACGATGCTCAAACAGCTGCATTAGTTGAATTATTAAAAAACCCACCAGCTGGCGAAGAAGCATTTTTAGTTGATTTACTAGAAAACCGTGTTCCAGCGGGTGTTGACCAAGCTGCATACGTTAAAGCTGCTTTCTTAGCTGCTTTGGCAAAAGGTGAAGCGACTTCTCCACTAGTAACTAAAGAACGTGCGGTTTACCTACTAGGTACTATGCTTGGTGGTTATAACGTTGCTCCTTTAGTTGCACTTCTTGATGATGCAGAGCTTGGTGAATTAGCTGCTGACGCACTTAAGAAAACTCTTCTTGTATTTGATGCCTTCCACGACGTTGCTGATAAAGCAAAAGCGGGCAATGCGAATGCACAAGCAGTTATGCAATCTTGGGCAGATGCTGAATGGTTCACTAGCCGTAAAGACGTTCCTGAAGAAATCAAACTTACAGTTTTCAAAGTAACTGGCGAAACGAACACAGACGACTTGTCACCTGCACAAGACGCGTGGAGCCGTCCAGACATTCCGTTACATGCTAACGCAATGCTTAAAAACGTACGTGACGGTATCAATCCAGAAGTTCCTGGCGAAGTTGGTCCACTTAGCCAAATCAAAGAGCTTATCGCGAAAGGCAACCAAGTTGCTTACGTAGGTGACGTTGTTGGTACTGGTTCTTCTCGTAAGTCAGCAACTAACTCTGTACTTTGGTTCTTTGGTGACGAAATTGCTCACATTCCGAACAAAAAAGACGGTGGTTATTGCTTAGGTTCTAAAATCGCTCCGATTTTCTTCAACACTATGGAAGATGCTGGTGCATTGCCAGTAGAAATCGATGTTCAAAACATGAACATGGGCGACGAAATCACGCTTAAAATCGACCACGCTGCTGCTAAAGTAACTGCGTTCAAAGACGGCGTTCAAATCGCTGAATCTGAACTTAAAACTCCAGTTCTTTTAGATGAAGTACGTGCTGGTGGCCGTATCAACCTTATCGTTGGTCGTGGTTTAACAACTAAAGCTCGTGAAGCTCTTGGTCTTGCACCTTCAACTTTATTCCGTACTCCAGTTCAACCTGCAGCTACTGGTAAAGGCTTCACTCAAGCTCAAAAAATGGTTGGTCGCGCTTGTGGTCTTCCTGAAGGTCAAGGTGTACTTCCAGGTACTTACTGTGAACCTAAGATGACTACTGTTGGTTCTCAAGATACAACAGGTCCAATGACTCGTGACGAACTTAAAGATCTTGCTTGCCTAGGCTTCTCTGCTGACCTAGTTATGCAATCTTTCTGTCATACAGCTGCGTATCCAAAACCAGTTGACGTTCAAATGCAGCACACGCTTCCTGATTTCATCATGAACCGTGGTGGTGTTTCTCTACGTCCAGGTGATGGTATTATCCACTCTTGGTTAAACCGTATGCTTCTTCCAGATACAGTTGGTACTGGTGGTGACTCACATACTCGTTTCCCAATCGGTATTTCTTTCCCAGCGGGTTCTGGTCTTGTAGCGTTTGCTGCTGCAACTGGCGTTATGCCACTAGACATGCCTGAGTCTGTGCTTGTTAAGTTCAAAGGTAAAATGCAACCTGGTATCACTCTACGTGACCTAGTACATGCGATTCCTTACGTTGCGATCCAAGAAGGCGACTTAACTGTAGAGAAAAAAGGTAAGAAAAACATCTTCTCTGGCCGTATCCTTGAGATCGACCTTACAGAAATGGAAACTGACCTTACTGTTGAGCAAGCGTTCGAACTTTCTGATGCATCTGCTGAACGTTCTGCTGCTGGTTGTTCTATCACGCTTTCTGAAGAGAAAGTTGCTGAATACCTTAAATCAAACATTACTATGTTGAAATGGATGATTTCTGAAGGTTATGGCGATGCTCGTACTATGGCGCGCCGTGTAGAAAACATGGAGAAATGGTTAGCGAACCCAAGCCTAATCAAAGCAGATCCAGATGCTGAATACACTAAAGTGTATGAAATTGACCTTTCTACAATCACTGAACCAGTTCTTTGCTGCCCGAACGACCCAGATGACGCTAAATTGCTTTCTGACGTTGCTGGTACAAAAATTGACGAAGTATTCGTTGGTTCATGTATGACTAACATTGGTCACTTCCGTGCGGCTGGTAAACTTCTAGACAAAGTTCCTGGTGGTTCTTTATCTACTCGTCTATGGTTGGCTCCTCCAACTCGTATGGACGAACGTCAATTGATGGAAGAAGGTTTCTACAACATCTATGGTAAAGCTGGCGCTCGTACAGAAATGCCAGGTTGTTCATTATGTATGGGTAACCAAGCACGTGTAGCTCCGAACACTACTTGTGTATCGACTTCTACTCGTAACTTCCCGAACCGTTTAGGTCAAGGTGCGAACGTTTACTTAGCTTCCGCTGAGCTTGCTTCTGTTGCTGCTGTACTTGGTAAATTACCAACTCCAGCTGAGTACCAAGAATACGCAGCTCAAATTGATAGCATGTCTGCCGACATCTACCAATACTTAAGCTTCGACAAAATGAGCGACTATACTGACGCTTCTAAAGATGTTGATACTAAGAAAATTGCTGCTGCTCAATTATCTTAATTGATTAAGTAGAATAGAAAATCCCACTTCCGAGTGGGATTTTCTTCGTTCATGTGTAAATAAAAACATAAAAATAAAAAACTAATCGAGATAAATTATGAAAATTAATATGTTCGCTTTAATTGGGTTTTGTTTATTTTCAATAAATACCTATGCTGATGTTTCGTATTCAAAACTGAGTAAAAAGCAGTTTGCAGTAGAAAGTAATTTTGAGACAAATGCCGAAATTCAATCAAAAATGATAGATATGATTGAGCAAAAAAGATTCAAAGAAATATCGGATAAAGCCAAATATTTATTAAATAGTGAAGAATATAATATTGATGGTAAGTTTAAGCATACCGCATTGTTAGATACCTTGCTGTATATCGTTAATCGTTCAAGAGTGACGTCTAACAATTATTTTATTGAAAATATTTCAGTAGGGCAGGAGTGGATAAAAGCTGTACCAGACTCACCGTTAGGATATATTTATTACGCTTTATGGATAAGACAGCAGGCATGGAAAGTCAGAGGTGGAGATTATTCAGCGAATGTTTCTAAGAAAAATATAAAGTATTTTAGTGAGCAATCTATAAGAAATCTTAATTTTTTATTCGATAATTATGAAGTCGCATCTAAAGATCCTTTTTATTATTACATTGTGCTGATCACATTGGCAGATTTAGGGATGGAAGAAGAGTATTTAAAGGCTTATCAAGATGGTGTTATAAAGTTCCCAAAACAGCGTGTCATTTATAATACCTACATGTCATATTTTAATAATAAATGGTTTGGTGAAAATTATGATGCGATCAGTATGGTTGTAAATGATATACAGAAGCTGAATCCTACTGATCAAGATTTTAACTATTACCATATTATGTATACAGCAAATAGTTATAAATATGATTTAAATAAGTTGGATGTGAATTGGGGGCGTGTAGAGCAAGGGGCGGTAAACTCATTGGAAAAACTGGCGTCATCTAGGAAAATTCAGGACATTCAAAAACTATATTGTACATATCCAGGGAACAAACAAAGACTAGCGAGATTATTTAATTCACTTAAAATAAATCAATTAGATAAAAGTTATATAGATGAGAGTTTAAGCCGTTGTCAAAGCTAAGTTAATTAAGTGGAGACGATATGAAGTCTTACATAGACGCATCTAAAGAAGTTGATAAGAAGAAAATTGCTGTTTAATTGCCTTAATTTGTTGATACTTAAGTAGTAATTATATAAGATGAAGGCTAATTAATTAGCCTTCATCTTTATGTCAGTGACTAAACAAGATAAAGAAAAAAGTATAGTTTATATAACTATAGTTTGGGTTTTAAAGTGGATAATTTCTCCGATATTAACTTTTTTTGTTCTTTCTTTTATAATTTTAAAAATCTTATCATATGTTAACATAAATCAATTTGATCAAGATCCTTATCTTATTAATGTAGGTTATATTGGAAGCAGTTTATCAGGTGTATCTAGTTTAGTTTCAATTATATTAACTTTAATTGCTATTTATTACGTAAGAAAAACTTATATAAATGATAGAAAAAGGAATTTAGAGCAAGATTTTGAAAATAAATTTTTTCTCTTAATTAATAATTTATTAGATGTTAAATCAAATTTAGATCATGATAAATTAAGTGAAATTATTAAAATGGTTAAAGATTTAAATTTGCATGATGCAAAAGTTGTTGTGAGAAATAACAATCATATTTTTGGAGACTTTTTTAGAAATTTATACTTACTTCTTAAGTTTGTTAATTCTAATAAAAGTAAAATTTCGAAAAATGGTTTGGATTTAAAATTTTACACGAATTTAATTAGATCATATCTGTCAGTCGAGTTAACTCAATTATTGGCGATAAATTGTTATATAATGGATGATGAGAAAGATAGTAATTACGAAGCATATAGACAGCTGATTGAAGAATATAGTTTTTTAGAGCATATGTCTTTTGTTGATTTAAATAGAAATTTGGTATTTCCTTCTTTATGTGCATTTGGATACTATGATAAGAATGCCTTTGATAAAAATATATGGTTAAAGTGCAATAATAAACTCCCTGAGATTTATAGATTTAATAGCCCGAACTTGATATTTCCTTTTATATCTTATATTTGTAATAAACAAATATATAGCAAAGATAGTGATAAAATTTATATATCTAAAGGTAAAAATAATAATTCAATTTCATTTAACTATGTTTCTAAAGATAATAATGAGCTATATAAAAGTTACTGTGTGACTATGGAGTATGATGATTTTGGTCAGATTAAAATAGATGATCATATATATGGATTTTTGAATTTTTTATGCGATGATAAATTTTACCATCTTTACTTAGATTTTAATTATTCTAAAGATTATGATGGAGATACTGAAGACTATACAATGCTAAGAATATTAATTGGTCAATTTTCGGATAAAGATTTCATCTTGGTTAAAAATGAACCTAGCTATCATAAGACTGAGCAGTTAGATGAAAATATTGAATTAGTGACAATGTATTAACTTGTGTTTAAATGATGAAATCTATTTAAAATCAAGATTTAATATTCAATGCCCAAACAATCCCGCTTCCTCTGCATAGGTGGTTTCCTTAACGGAACCCAAGTCAAAGATCAAGGCGAAAGCTTTGTCTGTGTCGAAAATGGCAAACAGATGACTTACCACAAAAAAGAAATCTTTAACCAAGATGCGTGGGATCAAGATTACTATGTCTGTGAAACCACCAGTGATAAAGAAGCGCATAACTGGGTATTCGATATCAAATAATGTCTCAAAATTCCTGTTTTTGAGTCATAAACGACCAATGCTTAGCACATCACATACGCTGAGTATTTTTATTTATTTCACTTATTAGGCTTCAAAAATGTGTAGTAGAAGAAGGGGGGTAAATAGCTTATTTACATTTTTCTAGCTGAAAAAATCAAATAATTATGTAAAAAGATAAATAAAATTGAGCACTTAAGATTAAATTATGAATTATGAGCTAGATGCTTTTTTGACAATTGTCGTGGCGGTTTTGGTTTTATTTATCGGTTATTTCTTCGTACACAAAATTTCCATCCTGAAAAAATACAACATTCCTGAACCTGTAGCAGGCGGTTTGGTCGCTGCGATTATCACATTTATATTATTTAAAAACTTTAATATCACCGTAAATTTTGATGCCAAAATTCAGCAAATATTCATGCTGATGTTCTTTACCTCTGTAGGTTTGAGCGCAAGTCTTGGAAAACTCAAAGAAGGCGGAAAAGCACTGGTACTGTTTTTAGGCTGTGTGATTGTATTTGTCATGCTGCAAAACATCGTCGGTATCAGCTTGGCCAAAGTTTTGGGACTAGATCCACTCATCGGCTTAATTACAGGTTCCGTTACGCTTACGGGCGGTCACGGTACAGCAGGTGCATGGGGTACAGTCTTTGAACAAGATCATGGTATACAAGGTGCAGTCGTACTCGGTATGGCAAGTGCAACCTTCGGCTTGGTGATTGGAGGCATGATGGGCGGGCCAGTGGCGAAATTCCTCATCCGCCGTTTTCAGTTGGCAGAAGAACTTGTACCGACAACAGGACGTAATGAAGCACCGCCTGCATCTGAAACTGCGCCTTTCGAATATCCTGAAAAAACTCGTTTAATTACCGCAGATGATGCCATCAAAACGATGGGGATGTTTGCCATCTGTATCAGTTTTGCCTACTTCATGAAGGACTTCGCTCGCGGACTGTGGTTTGAGTTACCTACATTCGTTTGGGCTTTGGCTTGTGGTGTATTTTTAAGAAATACCTTGGAGCTAGGCTTTAAAATAGAAATGTTTGACCGCTGTATCGATGTATTTGGTAACGCATCCTTGGCATTATTTTTATCCATGGCGCTGATGTCATTGCAGCTCTGGTTATTGGCAGATCTTGCAGGCCCGCTGGTGATTATTTTACTGGTACAAACCCTCGTTTTAGCACTGTATCTGTACTTTGTAACTTTTAGAATCATGGGAAAAAGTTACGATGCAGCAGTACTTTGTGCAGGGCAATGCGGCGTGAACCTCGGTGCGACACCTACAGCGATTGCCAATATTCAGGCAGTGACCAATACCTATGGACCTTCACATAAAGCCTTTTTGATCATACCTTTGACAGGGGCGTTTTTTGTAGACATTGTCAATGCTGTGGTCATTCAGATAACGATAGGCTTCTTCGGTTAAAGCTGTATATACTGCTTAAAAAAATGCTAAAGCATCTAGAGAGGGTGCTTCAGCATTTCATTTTTCACCATCTTATTGATCAAGAATAATAAACAATGAAAGTTTTAAAATATCATTTGCCTTACATCAAATTGTTCATGCTATTTGTATTAACAGTACTTCCATTTTCCATAACCTATTCAGCTGAAATTGATGTCCAAAAGACCATAGTTCAAGCGCAAAATAACGAAAAGCAGGCGCTGTATGATTTGGCTGTACTGAAACATATGGGGCTAGAAGGTGTGCAGATTAATCTGCCCGAAGCCATAGCGTTGTATAAACGTGCTTCTGCCTTAGGGCACCGCTCTGCAAATCAAAATTTGGGATTGATATATTACAAAGGTGTCGGTGTAAAAGTAGATTATGTGGAAGCTGCAAAATGGTTTGAGATTGGTGCTGAAAGAAATTTAGAAGATTCAAAGCGTATGCTTTTGATCATGAATAAATATGAACTCATTCCAAGGAATGAGAAAAAATTGGAAAGTCTTTTAATTGAATTTGCAAATAAAGGCAAGCAAGAAGATATCGAACAATTGGCCGACTATTATTACTATACGAAGCAAAATATGCAGCTTGCTGAAAAGCCAACGATGTTGTTGGCTGAACAAGGCTTGGCTCAATATCAGTCCCGTTTGGGTATGATTTATTATCAAGGTATTGATGCAAAGCCTGATTATAAAAAGGCTTATCCGTGGTTTTTAAAGGCTGCGGAAGCAAATGATTTGAACGGAAAAATTAGCGTAGCAAGTTTTTATTTGGGTGGGCTAGGCGTGCAGCAAGATTTTGAAAAAGCTGCTGCATGGTTTAATTCGGCTTATCAGCAAGACCCTGTGAAAACATGTGAAATTCACAGTCTTGTTTTGTCAAAATTGAACAATGAAATACAACAATGTGAGCTAAGTAGAAAACAATAAAAAGCCCCATGGTTAGGGGCTAGTCGTATCACTCGCGTGATACTCATATAAGGCTCATCTCATACTGCGTGTATTAAAGCATAAAATTGAAAAAAATGCTGAGCAAATTGACAGTTAAAACTTGGTTGTTTTAGGAAAAACCGATCGTTATACTTTGCTCTGAACATTTGTTCATTTCACTATAACCATAAAGAACTATATTGATGAAAGAATATAAAGTTGTTATCTATCAAGAAGGTATGCTGGGATCTTTGCTGCTTGGCTCTTCAAAAGTTGATCCTGTTAAATTCACCAATTTTTTAAATCAAAATGCACAGCAAGGCTGGGCTGTGATTACGATGGAAAAGGATATCCGTCGTATGCTGCTTTTTTGGAAGCGCGAAGCTTATGTAGTTGTTTTGGAGAGAGAAAAATGAAATACGGTGTCTTTAGTGCACTTATTATTTCAGTTTTATGGGGTTTATTAGCCATCGCTCAATTATGGTTTGAGTTGCTCAGTGTCGAAGTATTTACCAAACTAACCGTCACAGTAGCGATCTTAGAAGCCATCATTATTATTGCAACATTGGTCATACGTGAGTATTTGACAGATAAAAAATTGAAAAAAGATGGCTATATAGATTAGAACACATAAATAGGGCAATTGAGTGCTGAACTCAATTGCCCTTAAATTTTAAAGTCATCTTATAGATTAGATCTATATTGGCTCATTACTCAATCATCATGAGGTCAGCACTGCTGGCAGATTTTAATTGTCGTAGCGCAAAAATAGAGCGGGTGTGGCGTATACCTTTCATAGAATATAAGTTTTTACGCAAAAAACGTTCATAGTGTTCAGCATTTTTAACTGCAACTTTCACCAAATAATCGTAATCGCCAGTGACTAAATGGGCCTCTACCACTTCTGGCATATTGGCTAAAGTTTCACTAAATTGATCTAAAATTTCATCATCGTGACGTTCTAATGTGATTTCAATAAAGAATAATTCATTGATCCCAATCGATTTTGGGTTGATGTTGGCAGTATAGCCATCGATAATTTTTAAATTTTCTAGACGCTTTAAGCGTGTCCAACACGGCGAAGAGGAGAGACCAACACGTTCAGAAAGCTGGGCTATGGTGAGTCGTCCATCTTCTCTTAATGCGGATAATATTAAACGATCAATTCTGTCGAGGTTGTGTCGTGCTTCACTCATGCCAAAATAGAATATAATTGAGAAAAAATAGTTATATCATTTTTTGCAATGGTCGGCTGAAGAAAATAAGTACACTTGGACGTTCAGTGCAGATTTTAAAGATAGAAAATAGAATATGTAAGCTGTCAGGCAGTTTGAATGAATCTAAAAGTAGAAATTATTGTGCAGTCCATAAAAAGACCACTCAGCCGGATTACTGACTGAGTGGCAAAAACTTAAGCGTGTAACTGTTGTTCAATGATCGGCCATAGGTTTTGATGTGATGATTTAAACATCAACATATGTCCGATGGCTTTATGACCTGTTTCTTTCGGTTTTAACTCAATCATTTGAGTCGAAGCATTCGGGTATAAGCGCAGCAAGTCTTTGACATTGGCTTCCGTGGCAATTTCGTCATCGGAGCTCCATACGGCAGTGATCGGGCAGCTCACTTGTTGATGAAAATCATGCTGAACAGTTTTGCCTAAGGCATTGATGATATAACCAGGTTTGCTACAAAATTCAGCCCATTCACGAGCTACATCTTTTGGCAAATTTTCACCCATGCCAATTGCATTGGTCGGGCCATAGCCAATGGTATAGCGTGCAATCGGGAAGATCACATTAAACATCACTGGAGCTAAAAGTTTGGTACGACCTTTAAGTTTTTTTACATGACCTGTAGAGCCAGAAACAGCAACCACTTTGGCAACTTTGTCAAAATTTGGCACGATACCTAATAATTGTCCGCCTGCGCTATGACCGAGTAATATGACTTTAGGCGCTTGCGTTTTACTGATCAAGGCGTCGATTGCCGCAGGGATATCAAGCTGCCCCCATTGCACAATACTTGCTGTCGATTCTTTTAGAGGGCTGTGTAGCGACTCACCAATACCACGAAAATCAAAAACTAAAACGTCATAGCCTTGTTGGCTCAACCATGTTGCATAACTATTATAAAATTGCTTGGTAATGCCTGTGGCTGGACAAATCAACACAGGTAAAACCTGTTTGAGCTCTGTCTGGTGCGGATAAAAGCGCGCACTCAGTGAATAACCGTCTTGGCAATGAATCGTGAGTTTTTCAGATGATGACATGATTCAAACTTCATGGGTGTGTTCCGATGACTCTAATTTACACAAGTTCCAAAAAGAAACCTGAAAAGAGTATGACTCTAAAGTCATGTCATAACAGGTTTGAAGCAAGTACTATTACAGTAGAAATACAGATAAAAATAATGCGTGTAATTGAACAATGGATGTAAATTAAAAATGGACATGCTTCAACTTTCGGGTGCAGTAAAAATTGCGATAGTCTTTAGTGGGATTTATTTATGGGTAGGTATGCTCACGGGTGTGTGGAAATATGCACAAATAAGACAGTCTGAACTGGCACGTGCGCATTATTATGTCGATATAGCACATCGGAGCAGTTTGTTATACGCCCCAGCGACGCTTATTTTAGCGGTATTGGCCTATTTTTCAGCACTTCCACATACACTCAATTTACTCTTTGTAATCATCAATTTGTTCTTTTTTAGCTTTTCGATTTTAAGCTATGTGCTGCATGGCTTTTTAGCTGATACCACCAATCAATTTAAAGTACCGCACGTCTTAGGCAAATGGCATTTACCTAAATGGATGATGAGTATGGCAATGCTTGGATTGGTGATTGGTGAGTTAATTGCAACACTCGGATTGCTCTTTGGAGTCATCGTTAAATTTTGGTTTTAAGCAAAGTAGTATCAATCATAAATAGTACCAATTAGATTGGAAGCTAATCAGGAGATAAAAGCTTTTAAAGTGCAGACGATGGCTATGTAGAAGAATTTATAAAACAAAATTTGAAGTTCTGCAGAATTGAAAATTTATGAGAAAAGGCTGATGATTTTCTGGTTATTTTAGGGATTATTTGTATTGTTATTTAAAAAGGATTAAATGATCGAGAAGGTAGGGATTGGCATCTTTTCTTTTTTCAAGATGGATGATGCCTCATCCATCTTCTAACTTAAAATTCTGTTGATTTTTGCTTTCGATATTTGTGGTCAATGACTGCCCATAAATAAAAGGCCACCGAGACAATAAGCGCATAAGCAAAGTATTCAGGTCTTAAATTTCCTTGTATTAAGCCTTGAATAAGTAGTGTCAGCATGAGAGCAATAGTGGTGCTTGTATAGGTCACCATGTTCTTATTTGCCTTCAGAGCGTTAATGAAGAATTGCTTTTTGAAATGTACTGATAACATCTCCACCCCTCCGTGTTGTTGTTTAGCCAAAACCCATGATTTTGGTCAGGTTTGAACTACTGTTGTACTTCGAAACTAGAAGTATTTCAATAGTAAATGTCATTATTTTGTCATAAAACTATGTTAGATCATCATATAAGAATAATCATTTTATTCATATACTAAATATTATGAATCTAAAGGTGTTGACTGGTGAGTAAAATGGTCGTGCATAATATCTATGTATGAATAAGCAATATATATACCAACACGGGTATATCGGCTTTATGACAAGAAACCGCCTAGCTTACAGTCTGAATCGGGCTTAATCATGGAGTTTGTGTACGGTGTATTTTGCAGAAAGTATTTGTATTTTAACTATTATTATATTTTGTAGCCAAATGGCTGGCTTTTTTCTCATCATGAAAATAAAACTTTATTTAAAAGTTCAATGAATTAGGATTATTGCGCTGTAGTAGGACAAATAAATGTCAGTTTGGGTAAAACTCGACAATTATTGGTCACAGGTAAAATCGTCATTCGGGTAAAACTCCGATTTTAGACAAGTCAAAAAAGGTTATTTTTTAACTTTATCAATTACAGCAGCAATAATCAGCACAATTACAGAAGGGATCAGCCATGCTAAATTTTGTTGAGCAAGTGGTAGATTGGCAATAAAGCTTGGAAGTGCATCTTCGAAACCAGCCACTTTTAAACCGTCAAAAATACCGAAAATAAACGCACATGCGGTAACAGGCGCAATAACTCTTGATGGTGAAATAAACCATTTAGAGCAGAAGCTAAGTAGGATAACTGCAATCGCAGGTGGATAAATCGCACTTAAAACAGGTACTGAAACAGCAATGAGTTTGGTTAAACCTAAGTTTGAAATAAGCAGTGAGAAGCCAACTAAAATGAACACAAAAACTTTGTATGGAATTTTAGTCAATTCTGAGAAATATTCAGCACATGCGCAGGTTAAGCCTATCGCAGTCACCATACATGCAACAAAAATCATTGCGGATAGGAAATAAGCGCCCATATCACCAAAAGCATGTTGTACATATGCATGCAGGATCACTGCACCATTTGTTGCGTTTGGAGCAATATCATGGCTGCCCATACCGAGTTTGAATAAACTGATATAAACCAGGGTAAGACCAATACCTGAAATAATACTGGCAATAACAGCATACTTGGTGACGAGCTTACTATCCGTTACGCCGCGTGAAGTAATGGCTTTGACGATCACAATACCAAAAACTAAAGCGCCTAGTGTATCCATGGTTAAATAACCATTTACTACACCTTCAGAAACTGGTGCAGTTACGTAGTTATCAATTGCAGGTGGAATCACACCGGCAGGGATAAAGAACGCAGAGATACCCAGTATAACGAGGCCTAAAATCTTGAGTGGTGAAAGGAAATAACCTACGGTATCTAAAATTTTATTTGGGTAAAGTGAAACAATCGTCACCAATGCAAAATAAATCACGCTATAAAGCAGCAGACTGTTTGCGCCGTTACCAAAATAAGAAGAGAAACCAATTTCATAAGAAACGGTAGCTGTACGAGGTGTTGCAAATAAAGGTCCAACAGCTAAGTAACACGCGACAGTAAGGATAATGCTGGCTGCTTTACCCAAAGGCGAACTTAAAACTTGAATAGAACCTTCAACACGCGACAAAGCAATAATCGTGATGACAGGTAGACCAACTGCGGTGATTAAGAAACCAAATGCAGCTAACCAAACATGTTCACCCGCTTGCTGTGCGACAATTGGTGGGAAAATAATGTTACCTGCACCAATAAACAGTGCGAAGGTCATAAAACCTAAGGCAACAATATCTCGTGTACGAAGACTTGTCATAAAGGGGAGATGAACTGTGAAAAAAGGCAATTTTAGTGCAATTAAGCCCTTTTTTGGAGCAAAATTTATAAATCGTATAGATAGTTTTTATAATACGAATTATGAATATATTGACAGATAAAATAATGTTTTATTTATATTTATGATAAATAAAAGAAATTTATTGTATATAAATTTTTTATAGGAATATGTTTAACTATTAAGATTTATCAGATATAAATCAATTGTTCTAATTTTCAGCACTAAATAGGATGCTATAAGCCGAATAAATGCAGAAATATTGGCTGAATAAAACAAAAAAAATCTAAAAGGTCTATAATTCGGTGTATTCAAATTTGAGGATATTCAGATGAAAGCTTCCAAAATCACGATTAAAACCGAGCAAGATATTGAAAAATTACGCATTTCAGGTCGTTTAGCTGCTCAGGTTTTAGAGATGATCGGGGAGTATGTCAAGCCGGGCGTGACCACTGAATATCTAGACGATATCTGTAATGATTTTATCGTCAACACACTTAAAGTGATTCCTGCCAACGTTGGCTACTATGGCTATACCAAAACCACCTGTATTTCACCGAATGAAGTGGTTTGTCATGGTATTCCTTCGAAAGAAACCGTATTGAAAGATGGTGACATTATCAATATTGATGTTGCCATCATTAAAGATGGTTATTTTGGTGATACCAGTCGTATGTACTATGTGGGTGAGGTTTCGCCTGCGGCTAAAAAGTTAGTGGAAACTACCTACGAAGCCATGGTTGCAGGGATTCATGCAGTTAAACCGGGAGCAACTTTGGGGGATGTAGGCTATGCCATTCAACAAGTTGCTCATCGTGAAGGCTACAGCATTGTACGTGAATACTGTGGTCACGGGATTGGTAAGGTTTATCATGAGCAACCAAGTGTTTTACACTATGGTCAACCGGGTCAAGGTGTCATTCTGAAAAAAGGCATGGTCTTTACCATTGAACCTATGATTAATAGCGGTAAAGCACGTACTAAAGAGTTAAAAGACGGTTGGACAGTAATTACCGCTGACCGTTCTTTATCGGCACAGTGGGAACATATGGTTGTTGTAACCGATACTGGTTTTGAGTTGTTATCTCCATGGCCAGAGGGTACAGGCGAATATCCCGCGATCTAAGCTCTGTAGTGATGTTAATGCCATATCTGCTGTGTCTAAATGATTGAAGTTAAATAAAATTATACAGTTGTATATTTTTTGACTTTAGTCTAGGAGTTCGTGGTGGTTATGGGCGTTATTGTTTTTAAGACTAACTACATTTCTCTAAGTCTTAATTTGTAAGGCTTTGCCTATAGCTCAAAAAATCAGTTAGAGCTATTAACGATTTAATAAAGATGTATTTTATTTATACAATAGCCCTACAGATTCTGCTGTAGTTTCTGATTTTACTTAGTTTTTAAGTTTTCGCTTACCCATCACATGGGTAAGCTTTTTTTTTGCTTAAAATTTAGCGTGTTCATGTTGGCTGAGTTTTTCAACTAAGTAATCAATGAATACACGTACAGCAGGTAGTAAGCCACGACGAGATGGATAAACTGCATGGAAAATACCATGTGCAGCTTTCCATTCAGGTAGTACACGAACCAAAGCACCTGATTTCACGTGATCGGACACAATACTGTCGGGTAATAACACCACGCCACAATCTTGGCAGGCCAGTGCAGCTAACATAGACAGGTCAGAGCCCATCACGGTTGGGTTAACTTTGATTTTTTTCTGATGATGCTGTGCATCGGTCACAATAATATGTTGATCGAGATGCTCATCCGCCATACTTAATATTTGATGCTGAGATAAATCTTCAGGTTGTTTGAGTTCACCAAATTTATTCAGATACGCCTGACTGGCAAATAAGTGCTGCTCAATCGTTTCAAATTTACGAATGACTAAATTAGGGTCGTCGTCTAGATTTGAACGTACACGTAGCGCAAGATCGAAGCCTTCATTAATGATATCTACGCGTCGATTGGTCACCATCATTTGCACTTTGATTTCTGGATATTGCTTTAAAAATTCAGGCAATATTTTGGTCATTTCATTTTGCGCGATGGAAACAGGTAAGCTGACTTTAATTAAGCCGCGCGGCTGTGTGCTGAGATGATCAACCAAATCGTGTGCGGCTTGAGCGGCATTCATCATGACTTGTGCATGGCGATAGATATTCATACCAATATCTGTAACAGCAAAATGTCGTGAGCTACGTTGAATCAGGCGGACACCTAAACGTTCTTCTAAGTTATAGACTCGACGACTCAGTTTTGATTTTGGAATATCTGTTGCACGTTCTGCTGCACTAAAACCACCATGTTCGACCACTTGGGCAAAACAATAAAAATCATCTAGATCACTCAGCACTGTTCTTATTCCATATTTGCAACGATTTAGCTAATTAACTTGAATTGTTTCATGAAGTCAATCACGTTTTGTAGTTTTTCATGTGAGAAGATTGAGCAAAATTTCCAAGACTAAAGTCGGGTTAACCTTGTAATCGTTTCACATTAGCATGACCAAACAATAAATGTGGTGTATACATCTTTTAAATAACCGAATTTGAAGGATGTGATTTGAGTGTCGTCCTGATATATTCAAATAAAAGACCATTATGAAAGAAATTCGACATTAAAGGACAATGTCATGGAATTAAGACATTTACGTTACTTTGTCGCCGTTGTAGAAGAACAGAGTTTTACGAAGGCTGCTGAAAAGCTATTTATTGCTCAACCTCCTTTAAGTCGTCAAATTCAAAATTTAGAAGAAGAGTTGGGTGCACAGCTTTTTGAGCGTGGCAGCCGTCCTTTAAGAACCACCACCATTGGCCGTTTCTTTTATCAGCAAGCCGTGAAATTACTTTCAAATGCAGAAGAAATTAAGCTCATTACGCAGCGGGCCAGTGCTACAGAACGTACCATTAATATTGGGTATGGCGGTTCCTTACTCTGTGGTTTATTGCCTCGAATCGTTTATTTGTTCCGTCAGCAATATCCACACTTAAATGTAAATTTAATTGAACTGAGTGCAGTTGATCAGATTCAGGCATTAAAAGAAGGTCGGGTTGATGCATGTTTTAGCCGAGTTCGTGTGTCGGATCAGGCGGTTAAACGTGTGCTATTACGTGAAGAGCCACTAATTGTTGCGGTGCATTCGAGCCATCCTTTATCTTCACAGCAGCAGATTGCATTAAATAATCTCAAAGATGAGCAGATTTTTATCTATCCAGCAACGGATGGTCAAAGTTATGCAACGCTAATCAAGTCGTTGTTTTTAGAATATGGTATGGAGCCGAAACGCTTTAGCACTCAAGCTGATTTGCAGCAATCACTAGGCATGGTTGCCGCAGGTGAAGGCATTTGTATTGTTCCTGAATCTGTACAAATTATGCAGTTTAGGCATGTGAATTATGTGAAATTATCGGATAGTGCAGCCATTAGCCAAATTTATTTGATCGTGCGGAATGATGATGAAGGGGAATTGGCACGTCCTTTATTTGACTGCGTTTACCAAGTGTATGATTTGGAAGCAATTGAATATGATCGTCGAGTTTTCTAACACTTGTTAGAACATTAAAAATAATTTGATTTTGAAATTAATTTTTAAGTTACTTATTAAGTAACACCAGCCTGCATATAAAAAAACAGGCTCAATCTTGAAAGTATTGAGCCTGTTTTTTTATTCAGTCTTACTAGATCGATTGTTTTAAGAACTTGGTGATTTCACGGCTGAATTTGACCGGTTCACTGAGCAATGGCGTGTGTCCCGATTTTTTAAAAATAATCTGCTCTGCATTGGCTAGGCTGTCAGCAATAATTTTTTGACCTTGAGCAGGATAGAGGATCGATTTTGCCCCTGTGAAAAAAGTTGTTGGCGCGGTGAGTGCTGCAATGGCTTCACGATAATCTTCAGTATGGTTTAAATAATTTTGAATATACCAATATAAATAGGCCACACTTTGTGATGGTAACATCAGCTTCTGTAAAGTTGGTTGTTGGTATGCAAAACGAAAAGCGGATAATGTATAAGGATTGCTATTTTGTAAGTCTATGAACCTTAACCAAGCGTCGACCAGACCTTGACGGTCATGTTTATTCATCTGCTGTGCAAATGGCACGGAGAGGTTGGTTGCAAGTACCTTCGAGATGTCTTCTAAAATACTCAAAAACTCAGTGTGGCGTTTGCCATATAAACCATATTGCCAATCTGCATCTACTCGAATTTTAGGCGTTTGATCGATGTGCAAATAACGTTTAATTTTTTCAGCAAACTGACCGTATTTTAAACCGTGCATGGTGGTCGTTGCCCCCATGGAGTAAGCAATCACCGTGATTTTATCGTAACCAAGTTGGGAAACTAAGCTGTCAATATCTCGCCAATGGCTTGAAATGGTGTCCATATTGGGAATTTGACAAAGTTTAGAGCCGCCAAATCCACGCCAGTCTGGAATGATAAATTTAAAGTGTTTTCGGTGTTGATATAGAAAAGGGTGCCATTGCCAACTTTGCATGCCCAGTCCAGATAAAACCAGAATGGGTTCTCCTTGACCATATTCACGAACATACAGTTGTTGCTGATCGGGCATTGTATAGTGTGGCATGCAGCTTCCTATTTATTTTTTGTTTTAGTGATTAAATTTATGCAACTGTGGAATGATAGTTTCGAGCCATTTGATCCAACCGATTTCCAAATCAATCCCAAGCTGTAAAATCATTTTATGAATGTACAAGGTACGGTCTTCATCATGCGCATGTGCAAAGTCTTTTGCAAAAATAGACTGGTACACTTTTAGTTTTTCTTTGTGAATTTCAAGATGACGTTCTAATTCGGGTAATACGCCGTTTGTGCCCAGTTGAGCTTCAGCACGTAAACGAACCATCAACTCTTCACGTAATTGAGCTGGAGGGCTTTGCTCAACCATCCAATTGGCTAATTCAACACGTCCAAGCTGTTCAACTCGGTAGGTTTTTTTACGGGTTGTGCTGTGCTCATCTTCAATAGTGCTGATCCAGCCTTTTTGCTGCATGCCACTGAGTTCACGGTAGATTTGCTGATGTGTTGCATTCCAAAAAAAGCCCATAGAGCGGTCAAAACGGCGTGCAAGGTCAATTCCTGTACTCGGTTTTTCAAGTAAGCTCGTGAGTAAAACATGGGCTAAAGACATATATGGCTCAGTCAAAATAGTTTTGTACTTTTTATTATGCAACATGTTGCATAAAAATCAAATCTCGCATATAAATTAGTGCAACAAGTTGCAAAAATCTTGTATGCGTAGATGGAAAGAGAAAGCTCGTATACAAGCGAAGATAAAAATAGCCAGCTTTTCAGCACGCTAAGGAGAAAAAATGTCAAATTATCCAAATTTATTGGCACCACTAGATTTAGGTTTTACAACGCTAAAGAACCGTGTATTGATGGGTTCTATGCATATCGGCCTTGAAGAAGCACCGGGTGGCTATGAACGCATGGCTGCTTTTTATGCAGAACGTGCGAAAGGTGGTGTAGGTCTGATTGTAACCGGTGGTATTTCTCCCAATGATGATGGTGTGACATTTGCTGGTGGTTCAAAATTAGACTCTTTAGAAGAAGCAGAAAAACATAAAGTGATTACGCAGGCGGTACATGATGCTGGCGGTAAAATTGCGATGCAGATTTTGCATACAGGTCGTTACTCGTATCAGGCCAATAATGTTGCACCTTCATCTATTCAAGCACCAATTAACCCAGTAAAACCGCAAGCTTTAAGCACAGCAGACGTCGAACGCACAATCAATGATTTTGCCAAATGTGCTCAGTTAGCACAGACAGCGGGTTATGATGGTGTAGAGGTCATGGGGTCAGAAGGTTATTTAATTAATGAGTTTATTGCTGCACGTACCAACCACCGTGATGATGAATGGGGTGGCAGTTATGAAAACCGGATTCGTTTTCCAATCGAGATCGTGCGTCGTACGCGTGAAATAGTTGGTGAAAATTTTATTATTATTTACCGTCTTTCTATGCTGGATCTGGTTGAAGGTGGTTCGACTTTCGAAGAAGTTGTGCAACTTGCAAAAGCCATTGAAAAAGCCGGTGCAACTATTATCAATACCGGTATTGGTTGGCATGAAGCGCGTATTCCGACCATTGCAACCAAAGTGCCGCGTGCTGCATTTACATGGGTGACCAAGAAATTAAAAGGTCTTGTGAATGTTCCTTTAATCACCTCAAACCGTATTAACACTCCTGAAATGGCTGAACATGTTCTTGCATCAGGTGATGCAGATATGGTGTCCATGGCACGTCCAATGCTGGCTGACCCACGTTTTGTAGAAAAAGCAGAACAAGGTCGTAGTGATGAAATTAATACCTGTATTGGTTGTAATCAAGCCTGCTTAGATCATATTTTCTCGATGAAAATTGCAACATGTTTGGTTAACCCTCAAGCCTGCTATGAAACTGAGCTGATATTTAAAGAATCTGCACAGGTGAAAAATATCGCTGTGATTGGTGCGGGACCTGCGGGTTTAAGCTTTGCAACTTATGCAGCAGAACGTGGTCACAATGTAACGGTTTTTGAAGCTTCAAGCCAAATTGGTGGGCAGTTTAATATTGCGAAAACGATTCCTGGTAAAGAAGAGTTTTATGAAACGCTGCGTTATTTCAAACGCAAAATAGAACTATTGCCTCAGATTAAATTGGTACTGAACCATACGGCAACCTATGAAGAATTAGCTCAGTCTGATTTTGATGACATCGTGGTGGCGACGGGTGTAACACCGCGTCAGTTAGATATAGATGGTATTGATCATCCAAAAGTATTGAGCTATTTACAGGTTTTACGTGAACGTCACCCTGTTGGCAAACGTGTAGCAATCATTGGTGCAGGCGGTATTGGTTTCGATACGGCTGAATATTTAACGCATGAAGGTGAGAGCGGTAGCCTCAATCCTGAGAAATTTTATGATGAATGGGGAATTGATACCACTTATGCGCAAGTCGGTGGCTTGAAACATCCAGACGTCGAAGAATCGCCGCGTGAAGTGTATTTATTGCAACGTAAGGCTAAATCGGTTGGTGCTGGCTTAGGTAAAACCACGGGGTGGATTCACCGTACAGGTTTGAAACACCGCGATGTGAAAATGATTGCGGGTGCAAGCTACGATAAAATTGATGATCAAGGTTTGCATATTACCGTTGATGGTCAACCACGTATTTTAGATGTTGATCATGTTGTGATTTGTGCAGGTCAGGAATCCTATACCGCGATGTATGAACAGCTACAAGCAGATGGGAAAAATGTGCATTTGATTGGTGGTGCGAAAGAAGCAGGTGAGTTAGATGCTAAACGTGCCATTCGTCAAGGTGCAGATTTGGCTGCGGTGATTTAATCAGCCTCATACTAAACCACGACAACTTCATTCAATTTAATATGCAGTTGTCGTGCTTCCTCTCCCTTTGGGAGAGGAGTTTGAGGAAAGGGAAATGATTCATCAACAAAAAAAAGGACATAAACATGACTATTGAAACAACAAAAAAATCTGTTGCACGTTGGCACGAAATGCTCGACACACGGGATATGAATATTTTAAATGAACTCTTGGCAGAGGATGTGGTGTTTCGTTCACCTGTCGCGTTTAACCCATATCCGGGTAAGCCTGTAGTAACTTTTATTTTGACCAATGTGATTCAAATTTTTGAAAATTTTACCTATCACCGTGAGTTTTACTCAGAAGATGGTTTAAATGTGGTGCTTGAGTTCTCTGCCAATGTTGGCGAGAAAAAGTTAAAAGGGATCGACATGATTCAGTTTAATGAACAAGGACAGATGATTGATTTTGAAGTCATGCTCCGTCCGAAAAGTGGGTTGGAAGCATTGGCGGCGAAAATGGGTGAGCGCATTATGCAATATCAGCCTTGAATCTGCTGATTTTAAATGCTCATCACAGAATGATAAAAAGCATGATGGATTTTGTCATGCTTTTTGCTTATGAGGCTTAAGCAAACAAATATTGCTAGCGAGATATGGTTTTGTATATACGTTTTTTTAACGGGCATTGTTAGTCAAAGTGAAAAGATGGAAATGATTTGCTGTAGAGCGAAGCGAGGTGAAGGTAAGGTCAATGAATAATGTGATTCATAAAGGGCGTCAGGCTCTTTTAAATTTTGTAGATCATGCTATCGGTGCAGAATTACCACAGCTTTATTTTCATCCTGAAGGGCAAATGAAACATGTGCTGCCGAAGTTAACGCAACTACATGAAAAATATCGTCCTACGCCTTGGCTTTCGAATACCCATGCTCATTTACTGTATTTTGATGTCATTAAAAAGCGTCAAGTGAAGCTTAAATATGATGCTATAGAGCAGCTGACCATGGCTGATGGTGGAATCACAGCCATTGCATGGTTGGGCTTAGATTTGCCTGCAGATGTACCAACCGTGGTGCTCATGCATACGATTACGGGAGCGCCTGAAAGTATGCGAGAAGTGGTTCGGGATCTTCATCTATATACAGGTTGGCGCATTGCACTGTGTTTAAGACGCGGTCATGCCAATTTACCTATGCCAGTTGCCAAAATAAACTTATTTGGTTCAACAGATGACTTACGTGAACAGATTGCCTTTATTCAGCAGAAATTTCCCGCATCGAGTTTGTATGGCGTCGGTTCATCTGCCGGAACGGGGCTATTGGTTCGCTATTTAGGCGAGCAAGGTGAGGAAACACCACTTAAAGCGGCTTTTGCTTTATGTCCGGGCTATGATACTGAGCTTGGCTTTAAAAATGTCCATCCTTTTTACAGTAAAATGATGACGAAAAAGCTCTTTCAGAAATTTGTAGAACCCTATTCTGCAACATGGTCAGCAACACCCTCTTTAATTGATGTATTGAAAAGTAAAAATCTGGCGCAGTTTGAGCGTGCTTATTTCCAAATGGCGGGTTTTGCCGATTATGAAAGTTATGCAAAATCTACCAATCCAATTTATGTATTTGAAAATCTTAAAATTCCATTGATGATTTTAAATGCGGAAGATGATCCAGTTTGCCACATTCAAAACTTTGAACCCTATAAAGATTTAATTCGTTCTTTGCCGAATGTTGTGGTGGTGACCACCAAAAAGGGCAGTCACTGTGGTTATTATGAAGGTCTTGTTGACACCCATTCATGGGCAACCAAATTGATGGCAGATTTTTTAAAGTTATATGCGAACTAAAAAAAATAGCCTACTTTGGGTAGGCTATTTTGAGTGTGTATTACTCAGCTTGTGCGCAACATGCAGTCGTTTGAGGTTTAAGCTTCATCTGTATCAATACTAAAATCAACGCTATAGCGCTCAGTGTAGCGCCTGCATACGATACTGCTGCATAGCTTAGGTTAAGATTTAGCACTGCGGCACCTGCGACTGCACCCAAAGCATTTCCAAGATTAAATGCGCCGATGTTCACTGAAGAAGCGAGGCCTGGGGCATCGTGTGCGACTGTCATAACACGCATTTGTAAAGGTGGTACGACTGCAAAGGCTGCTGCTCCCCAGATGATTAAAGCAATCGCCGCGCCAATGGTGGTTGTTGCTAAAATTGGAAATAACAGCATCATCAGCATCAGTAAGACTAAAAAGCCAATCAAGGTTTTATCTAAGGATTGATCTGCAAACTTACCACCGAAATGGTTACCGATTGAAAATCCGATCCCGATTAAAACCAACATGAAAGTGATAAGTTCAGGACTTGCATGGGTAAAGACTTTTAAACTCGGAGCAATATAGGTATAGAGCGCGAACATAGCTCCAGCACTCATGACAGTGGTCAGCAGTGCTAAAACAACAGGCATGCGTGTTAATACTTTTAACTCTGCTCGTACATCAGGTTTTTCGGTCTGTTGCTGATGGGGCAGTGCTTTCCATAATGCCAACATAGTGATGATGCCCAGTAAGGTAATGGCTGCAAAAGACATACGCCAACCGATATTTTGCCCTACCCACGTTGCAAGTGGCACACCGCCAATATTGGCAATGGTCAAGCCCATAAACATCATAGCAACAGCACTGGCTTGTTTATCTTTCGGCACAACACTCGCTGCAACCACAGAACCTAAGCCAAAAAATGCACCATGATTTAAGCTGGTGACTAAGCGTGCAGCCATTAAACCAAGATAATTGGGTGCAATCGTTGCCAAAATATTACCGATGGTAAAGATTGCCATCAGTAAAATAAGGGCAGTACGTTTAGGAAAACGTGCTAACCATAAGGTCATTAATGGGGCACCAATCATGACGCCAACGGCATAGGCACTAATCAGTAAGCCCGCTTGAGGAATAGACACCGATAAATCTGCTGCGATTTCAGGCAAAAAACCCATCGGTGAAAATTCTGTTGTGCCAATTGCAAAAGCACCTACGGCTAATGCAATTAATGGAAAATTGAATTTCATATTAAATATCCCACACTGGAGCAAGTTCAGGTGGGTTCACTTCACGCGCATTTCTGTCTAGTGTGGTAATGGCCTGCATCTGTTCTGGTGTTAAATGAATCTCTTGAGCTTTTAAATTACTGATTAAATGTTCACGTTTGGTTGATGATGGAATCACGGCATAACCTTTTTGCAGTGCCCATGCGAGTGCAATTTGGGCCGAAGTGACTTGGTGTTCGGCCGCAATATTTAACAGGGTTGGGTCTTGCAAAACTTTGCCATAAGCCAAGGTCATATAGGATGTGACATCTATATTGTTCGTTTGCAGATAATTGACCAATTTTTGATTTTGCAAATATGGACTAAGTTCAATTTGATTGGTTGCAATATTTTCTAGCCCGATGTGATCAATGGCTTGTTGAGTGAGCTCAATATTAAAATTAGATACACCAATATGTTCAGTCAAACCTTGTTTTTTTGCTTCAAGTAAATGTCCCATTAATTCAGGAATATCGACTCCTAGAGCAGGTGCTGGCCAATGAATAAGTGTGAGGTTAACTGCATCAGTCCTCAATTTAATTAAACTGTCTTTTAGACTGGGTATTAGTTTGTCGGCAGCATAATTTTCAGTCCAAATTTTCGTGGTTAAGAAAATATCAGCTCGATTGACCTGACTTTCATGGAGTGCTTGGCCTACTTCTGCTTCATTAGCGTAAATTTGTGCGGTGTCTACAGCACGATATCCTACCTCTAAGGCTGTTTTAACTGAATGAATGACAGTTTCACCTGCCAAACGGAAGGTACCGACACCAAATTGGGGAACAATCATCAGGAATTCTCTTTTTTGAATTGATGCTATTGTGCTGCTAATTTTAATGAAGAAAAATGCATGAGTTTGGAATATATTATTGATTAAAAATCACGAATTCGAATATGCAATGAAATCGACCATTGAGGAGCTGCAGGCTTTTACTGTTATTGTAGATAGTGGCTCTATTATCAAAGCAGCAGAAAGACTGGATCAGACAGCATCGGGTGTCAGCCGCGCATTACAGCGTCTGGAATCTAAATTAAATGTAACCCTGTTAGAACGAACAACCCGCAAAATTAAGCTGACGCAAGAGGGGCAATTGTTTTTAGCTAAAACACGGCGGATATTGAATGATTTGAGCGAAGCGGAAGATTCTCTGCTGAAATTAGATGCAGATACTTCGGGGTTAGTGCGAGTCGATTCTGCGATTTCGTTTATTCTGCATATGATCGTTCCCTTGATTCCAGAATTTAATGCACGTTATCCACATATACAGATTGAATTGGTGAATCATGATCAAGTGATTGACTTATTAGAGCATAAAGCGGATGTCGCAATTCGCTTTGGAAAATTAAACGATTCAAGTTTGCATGCAAAACTCATCTATAAGAGTCGATTGTGTTTGGTGGCGAGTCCTGAATACCTTCAGCAGCATGGACGTCCGCAAAATGCTGAAGAGCTAACCGCACATGCTTTACTTGGATTTAGTCAAATTACCCATATGAATACTTGGCCGATCCAAGTCGCAGGGAAACCTCTAACTATCCGACCAAATATTAAGGCATCAAATGGTGAAACGATACGCGAGCTTGCGATTCATGGGATGGGCATCGCTTGTCTTTCGATTTTTATGTTAGAAAAAGATATTGCAGAAGGGCGATTGGTACGACTTTTAGACAATCAAATTGAGCCACATGAACAGCTTATTCATGCTGTCTATTATCAACAAGAGCATTTACCGAAACGTGTTCGTTTATTTATTGAATATTTAGCTGAAAAATTACAAGAATAGTTGTGAGAAAAAAACAGTGCATTGTTGGGTACAGATTTTTATTTACATAGAAACAATAAAAAACCCGACAATTGCCGGGTTTTTTTGATCATTGGTTTGATAAAACTTCGATCTTAGTTCTCTAAAGCTGGTGTTGCAGCAGCAATGGCAGCAGCTACGGCGTCATCTTCAGACTGTGCAGAACCTGAGTTTTGTTTAGGTTGAGCAGCTTGTGCAGGTTTTTCTGCAGCTTTAGGCGCTTCTGCTTTTGGAGCAGGAGCTTCTGCAGGAGGAGTAGGTTCACGACGAATTTCAGTTGTTGTATTCGGTGTCTCTTCACGAATCACTTCAACTTGCTGTTGAGTCGTTTCTTCAACAACTGGTTGTTCTTCAACTGGTTCTAATTGTGTAGGTACAGATGCTGTTGGTTCAGATGTTGCAACTTCAACCTGTTCCTGTTCTTCTTCTTTTGGTGCTTCTTTTTTTACACATGCTGTAAGAAGTAGACCTGTTGCGATTGCACCGCAGATTAAAAGTTTCTTATTCATAATTACACAAAACAAAAAAGTGTGGATTGGATAAATGCATTATAACAGCAAATAAGAATATAGAAATGATAAGAACTTACTCTAAATTTTTATGATAATTGCTGTTACAATAGCCAATTGTTAATTGTTCTATGAATTGATGCGTAATGACTTTGCTTTCTTGGTACAGAGTAAAGTAAAATCGCACAACATTGTAGGCCAATTTAGGCTCCATTGTACGAGAAACTTAATGACCCATTTTATTTTCGTTACTGGTGGTGTTGTATCATCACTAGGTAAAGGTATTTCAGCTGCATCAGTGGCTGCGCTTTTAGAAGCCCGTGGTTTAAAAGTAACCATGGTAAAAATGGATCCATACATTAATGTCGATCCAGGGACTATGAGTCCATTCCAACACGGTGAAGTTTTTGTCACAGAGGATGGTGCTGAAACTGACTTAGACTTGGGTTATTACGAACGTTTCTTGCGTCGTGCGAAAATGACCAAACTGAACAACTTTACTTCAGGACGAGTGTACCAAGATGTCTTGAATAAAGAACGTCGTGGTGACTACCTCGGTGGTACAGTTCAAGTTATTCCACATATTACTGACAATATTAAAGAACGTGTTCTTCGCGCAGGTGAAGGCTATGACGTTGCGATCGTTGAGATCGGCGGTACAGTAGGTGACATTGAATCTCTCCCATTCATGGAATCTGTACGTCAACTTATGGTCGAACTAGGTCATAAGCGCACAATGTTAATGCACTTAACTTTACTCCCATATATTAAGTCAGCTGCTGAATTAAAAACTAAACCAACTCAACACTCTGTAAAAGAGCTTTTGTCGATTGGTATTCAACCAGACATCCTGATCTGCCGTACAGAGCATGATGTTGATGCTGACACTACACGTAAAATTGCGTTATTTACGAACGTTGAAGCACGTGCAGTTGTGGTATGTAAAGATGCGCGTTCTATTTACCAAATTCCACGTACTTTCTATGAACAAAACGTTGATGATTTAATCTGTGAACGTTTTGGCTATAACGATCTTCCTGAAGCTGATTTAACAGATTGGGATAATGTTGTAGATGCATTACTTAACCCTGAATACACAGTACGTGTCGCAATGGTTGGTAAATACGTTGAACTTCCAGATGCATACAAATCTGTAAACGAAGCACTTTTACATGCGGGTATTCAAAACCGTGTGAAAGTTCAAATCGACTACGTCAATGCAGAAGAACTTGAAAGCCAAGATGTAAACGACGTATTAAAAGACGCGGATGCAATCTTAGTTCCAGGTGGTTTTGGTGAACGTGGTACAGAAGGTAAAATGAAAGCGATTCGTTTTGCACGTGAAAACGGTGTACCGTTCCTCGGCATCTGTTTAGGTATGCAGTTGGCTGTGATCGAATATGCGCGCAACGTTGCGGGTATTAGCGATGCAACTTCAACTGAATTTAACCGTTCTACAAAATCACCATTGATTGGTCTAATCACTGAATGGTTAGATGAGCGCGGCGAAGTTCAACAACGTAATGCAGATTCTGACTTAGGCGGCACAATGCGTCTGGGTGCTCAAAAATCTGAATTGGTTGCGGGAACAAAAACTGCACAAGTGTACGGTTCTGAAGAGATCGTTGAACGTCATCGTCACCGTTATGAAATGAACAACCGTTATATCCCAGTGCTTGAAGAAAAAGGCATGAAGATTTCAGGTTATTCTCCGGTACAACGTCTCGTTGAAACTGTTGAAATTCCTGAACATCCTTGGTTTATTGCTGTACAATTCCATCCGGAATTTACAAGTTCACCACGTGATGGACACCCATTATTCGCAGGCTTTATTGATGCTGCTAAAAAGCAGTACCAAAAAGCGAAATAATGTGTTTTTGACTAAACCAGGAAGAGTTTAAATGTCACAATTAAAACCACAGGAAATTGTACGTTTAGGCGATATACAAATGGCAAATCATTTGCCATTTGTACTATTCGGCGGCATGAACGTACTTGAGTCAAAAGACCTTGCTTTTGAAATTGCTGAAACCTATGTGGATATCTGCAAACGCTTGGATATTCCGTATGTGTTTAAAGCAAGTTTTGATAAAGCCAATCGTTCAAGCTTGAACTCTTTCCGTGGCCCAGGCCTGGAAAAAGGAATCGAGTGGTTAGCTGACATTAAAAAACACTTTAATGTGCCGATTATTACTGATGTACATGAACCATACCAAGCTGCGCCTGTTGCTGAAGTTGCGGATATTATCCAACTTCCTGCATTTTTAAGCCGTCAAACTGACCTTGTTGAAGCGATGGCGAAAACTGATGCCATCATCAACATTAAAAAAGCACAGTTCCTCGCACCACACGAAATGCGTCATATTTTGCATAAGTGTTTGGAAGCAGGAAATGACAAACTAATTCTTTGTGAACGTGGTTCAGCATTTGGTTACAACAATTTAGTTGTAGACATGTTGGGCTTTGACATCATGAAAGAAATGAATGTCCCTGTGTTCTTTGATGTTACACATGCGCTTCAAACGCCGGGTGGTCGTGCGGATTCTGCGGGTGGTCGTCGTGCGCAAATCACGACACTGGCACGTGCAGGTATGGCGACTGGTTTAGCAGGTTTGTTCTTAGAAGCTCATCCAGATCCAGAAAATGCCAAATGTGACGGTCCATGTGCGCTACGCATGTCACAGTTGGAACCTTTCTTGGCACAGTTAAAAGAGCTCGATACCTTAGTTAAAGGTTTCGCAAAGTTAGACACACACTAATTCGATACACATTGATGCGTCACTTTTGACGCATCATTTTTATTAATCAACTGAGGAATTGTTCATGAGCCAAATCGTTGACATTCGTGCACGTGAAATTTTGGACTCTCGTGGTAACCCTACCATCGAAGCAGACGTAATCTTAGCCTCTGGCGTTGTAGGCCGTGCATGTGCACCATCTGGTGCTTCAACTGGTTCTCGTGAAGCTTTAGAACTTCGTGACGGCGACAAAGCTCGTTACTTAGGTAAAGGCGTTAAAACTGCGGTTAACAACGTTAACACAGTAATTCGTGATGCATTGTTGGGTAAATCAGTATTCGAACAAAAAGACATTGATAACACAATGATCGCGCTTGACGGTACTGAAAACAAAGAAAAATTAGGTGCGAACGCAACTTTAGCGGTATCGCTAGCTGCTGCACGCGCTGCTGCTGATGAAAAGAAAATTCCACTTTTCCAATACATCGCAGACCTTCGAAATAACAGCATTTTGACTATGCCTGTTCCAATGATGAACATCCTAAATGGTGGTTCACATGCAGACAACAACGTAGACATTCAAGAATTTATGATTGAGCCAGTTGGCTTCACTTCATTCTCTGAAGCTTTACGCGCTGGTGCTGAAATTTTCCATTCTTTAAAATCAGTTTTAAAGAAACAAGGTCTAAATACTGCAGTTGGTGATGAAGGTGGTTTTGCACCGAACCTTCGTTCTAACGAAGAAGCAATTACAGTAATTCTTGAAGCAATTGAAAAAACTGGCTACAAAGCAGGTTCTGACATTATGCTTGCGCTTGACTGTGCATCTTCAGAATTCTACAAAGATGGTCAATACATCCTTGCAGGTGAAGGCAATAAAGCATTCACTAGCAACCAATTTGCTGACTACCTTGCAGGTTTTGCAAAACAATACCCAATCATCTCAATTGAAGATGGTTTGGACGAGTCTGATTGGGAAGGCTGGTCTTACCTCACTTCAATCCTTGGCGACAAAATCCAATTGGTTGGTGATGACCTATTCGTTACGAATCCTAAGATTCTTCAACGTGGTATCAACGAAAAAGTGGGTAACTCAATTCTGATCAAGTACAACCAAATCGGTACGTTGACTGAAACTCTAGATGCAATCTACCTTGCGAAAGCAAATGGTTACACTACAGTAATTTCACACCGTTCTGGTGAAACTGAAGATTCAACTATTGCGGATCTTGCAGTAGGTACAGCAGCGGGTCAAATCAAAACTGGTTCACTTTGCCGTTCTGACCGTGTAGCGAAATATAACCAATTACTTCGTATTGAAGAATTGACTAATGCTGCATATCGCGGTAAAGCTGAGTTCAAAGGTTTGAACTAAGCAGATCATGCTATCTATGTTAAATGTATTTGACTCCAAAGCGAGTAAAGCATTGTTGGGCCTTGCGATCTTTTTGATCGCAGGGTTTCAATATTTATACTGGTTCGGTGAAGGTGGTTATCATCAACATCAACAACTGAGTCAGAAAATACAACAACAAGTCGAACTCAATGACGAATTAAAAGAACGAAATCGCGTGCTTGCCGCTGAAGTATACGATTTAAAAAATGGCGTTGAAGCTATTGAAGAGCATGCTCGTCTAGATTTAGGTTTAATTAAACCGCATGAGACTTTCGTACAAATGAGTACGATCAGTACTCAGTACAAACCAATTTATATTGATCCAAACGCAAAAGTAGACCTACGTACCAATGAGTCAGAACCAGCCGAACTTCCACCCGAACCTTAAATTGTGGGCCATTATTCCTGCTGCTGGTTCAGGAAGTCGATTTTCTAAAACTGAACTAAAACAATATCAAAACATTGCGGGTCTAACTGTGCTTGATCACACAGTTGCACGTCTCAACCAATTGCCTTTAACAGGCTATGTATTGGCTATAGGCGAGCAAGATAATGTTGCGCAGACCTTGGCACTCACTAATCAAGATAAGGCACATTTTTGTTTAGGTGGTGCAGAGCGTGTGCATTCTGTACTCAATGCATTGCAATATCTATCTTCGATTGCCAATGATGATGATTGGGTGTTTGTTCATGATGCAGCACGACCATGTGTCTCACAGTTGTGTTTAGAAAATTTAGTTCAATCGGCAGTAAATTCTGAGCAAAGTGCGATTCTCGCCATTCCCGTACGCGATACATTAAAACGAGTTGAAACGGCGCCACTTATATCAACAACGGTAGATCGTTCAACTTTATGGCAAGCGCAGACACCACAAATTGCCAAATTGGGTATGCTTAAAAATGCCATTGAACAAGCGCTCGCCGCTGGTGCGACCATCACAGATGAAGCTAGTGCCTTAGAATTTGTCGGTGAGCAAGTTAATGTCGTGCAAGGTCGTTCGGACAATATTAAAATTACCTATCCTGATGATTTAGAGTTGGCACGTTTAATTTTAGCGTCTCAAGTTAATAGATGATTATTTCAAGGAATATTTAAGGGACAGTGATTTTTACTGTCGCTTTAATCTATAATTCCCGCATCCTTTTTAGATCTGTTTCGCAATGATCCCTTCTCAACAGTATCGTTTTTTACGTCAGTCATTACGCGATGGCCGCAGTATAAAACACGATTCTTCTCGATGGGCTAAACTTCATTTAGACCCGTGGTTACTTTGCTTCTTGGTACTCAATGCAATATTGGGGCTGATGGTTGTCTATAGTGCGACCGCGGAAGATTCGGGAATGGTACTACGTCAAGCCACAAGTTTTGGTGTGGGCTTTATTGTGATGCTGATCTGCGCGCAAATTCCACCCAAAGTTTACCAATCTATGAGTCCGTACTTATATGCCATCGGTATATTTTTACTGTTGTTGGTTTTGGTCATTGGTGAAAAAAGGATGGGAGCGAAACGCTGGATTAGCTTGCCGGGTATCGGCAGTATGCAGCCGAGTGAGTTTATGAAATTTGCCATGCCACTGATGATGGCGTGGTATTTTGCGCGAAAACCATTTCCACCGAAATTTTTACAAATTGTCGGGGCATTAATTTTATTATTGATTCCATTTGCATTGGTCGCTTTACAGCCCGACTTGAATATTGGTTTGATTATTCCAGGTATTTTTGTTTTATTTTTAAGTGGTATGTCTTGGCGTTTAATTGCAGGTGCTTTAACAGCCTTTGCAATTGCAGCACCTGTACTCTGGATGTTTTTTTTGCAGGAATATCAGAAAAAACGTGTACTGACCTTATTTGACCCTGAGTCTGACGCACTTGGTGCAGGTTGGAATATTATTCAGTCTAAAATTGCCATTGGTTCAGGCGGTTTAATGGGTAAGGGGTATACCGAAGGGACGCAGTCGCACTTGGGCTATCTGCCAGAGCATCATACTGACTTTATTATGTCGACCTATGCAGAAGAATTTGGCTTTATTGGTGTATTTCTTTTATTTAGTTTGTTTACAGCAATTATTGTTCGCTGTCTGATTATTGGACTAAATTCTTTCCATAATTTTGGACGACTTTATGCAGGGGCGATGGGCTTAACTTTCTTCTTCTTTGTATTTTTGAACTCGGGTATGGTTAGTGGTATCTTGCCTGTAACAGGCGATCCATTGCCCTTGATGAGTTATGGGGGGACAGCAGTCATATCCATGCTTGCAGGTATGGGGATTGTGATGTCGATTCATACGCATCGTTAAATTTTAAAGCTGGAATTAATCCGGCTTTTTTTATATTTAAAATTTTGGCATTTAAAAAATGGAAGCTGATGTTGATAGATATTTTTCGTGATTCTGAATCGATGTTGGATGAGCTATATAACGAGTTAAATCATTCAGCATTTATTGGTGGCGTGCAGCGACTTGATTTAGTCTATGAATGTTGTGAATTATCCATGGAGCATGGTGAAGCCATTTTACAAATTTTAGAATCACGCCAAGATATATCTGCACTCGCATTATTTCGAATTCAATTTGAAGCTGTGGTGAGGGCATATTGGTTACTAATGGTTGCCTCTAATATAGAAATTCAGAAATTTGAAATTCAACGAGAAGAAGAGTTGCTTCAGAATGTGAAAATTCCTACCGTAGCTGAAATGATTACAAAGTTAGAAAATGTTGTAGAAATTAAGCATATTGTTGAAATGTTTAAAGAGTTTAAGTTCTATTCGTTAAAGCATTTGCATTCGATTGTGCATACTGGTCGAAACTCATTAATTCAGCGAAAAGCTGGGTTGGCGGATGCTCAGCGCATAATAATAGTGAAGCAAGTCAATGGATTTATCATAATGGCAGCTCAAATTTTGCTAAGGCATGCCGCTAAAGAAAAATATATTCATCATATCCATGAAAAATTTAGAGGCTGTTTTCAAATGCAAGACGATATTACAGCAGAAAAAAAAGCCGAAATTGATCGTAAATATAATAAAGCCCTCAAGTGAGGGCTTTATTTAGATATTAATTAATGTAGGAACCATGTGTAGTAGCCCCATAACATGAGTGGCCAAGCGAGGAAGGGGCTAAAAAGCCATTTCCAGAACCAATGGTGTGGTGTAAAACCCACACCATGCACAAAACCACCTGAAATACCTATCATGATGAACATCAGCGCTCGATGGCTATATCCACCATTGTCATCCAGCATGGCAGCAGGATGTACAAGTAACACGGCTGCCAAAGGAAAAGCTAACAGGCAGGAAATGACCATTGCAAATTTATTTGGCTTCTTTTCTACAAGTGATTTTTCTACAGCAGCATCAGTCATTTGTTATTCCTCATCTAGATCTTGATGATGTTCGATGTAAAGCGCACTAAGTACACCTGCAAAACATGCCATCAAAATACCGAGAATCCAAGCAAAATACCACATCGTCTTTTCTCCTTAGACACAGCCTTAGTATAGGCTGTGTGAATTCTCTTCAATATGTTTGTTTGTGACCACACCCCACATCTTGTAGTAACACCAAGTTGTGTAGCACAGGATAATTGGGACAAAAATACACGCGGCAACTGTCATCACAGTCAGGGTGTTTTTACTTGATACCGCATCCCACATAGTCAAACTTACAGTTGGGTTGATGCTCGATGGCATAAGGAAAGGGAACAATGCAAAACCAGCAGTTAAGATTGCGCCAATGACTGCCAAGCTTGAACCAAGGAAGCTAAAACCTGCTTTACCTTTACCTGCGGCAAGGATGATGATCAAAGCACCTAAAATAGCCATGATTGGCGCAATCATTGTAATCGGATAAGTACTGTAGTTGTTCATCCAACCTGGGTTGGCATTGGTGATCACTTCTTTAGCTAATGGGTTTGCAACGCCATTAGTGTCAAACGGTTGAGCTAATGTGTAGCCTTGGATATTACCGAAGTATAACCATGCGCCTGCCAGTAAGAAGCAAACTAAGAATACGATACCCATAAGCTGAGTTGCTTTTGCAGAGCGTGCGCGTAGATCGCCGTCTGTACGAAGCATGAGCCATGCACCACCGTGAGCGCAAAGCATAGACAAACTCACGATACCGCAAACTAAAGCGAATGGGTTAAGCAGTGCAAAGAAGCTCCCTGTATAAGTCGAGCGAACAGTTTCGTCCATAGTGAATGGAACACCAAGGAACATATTACCAAACGCAACACCAAATACGAGGGCAGGAACGGCACCACCAATTGCTAAACCCCAGTCCCAAGAATTACGCCACTTGGTATTTTCAAGTTTAGAACGGTAGTCAAAACCGACTGGACGTAAGAAGAGAGCGAAGAGTACCAGTAACAGCGCCCAATACATGCCTGAGAATGCAGTTGCATATACCATTGGCCATGCTGCAAACAGTGCACCACCGGCAGTAATAAACCATACTTGGTTACCGTCCCAGTGTGGGGCAATCGTATTGATTGCCGCACGACGTTCTTCGTCTTTTTTACCTACGAATGGCATGATCGCCATTGAGCCCATATCGAAGCCATCGGTGAGGGCGAAGCCGATCAGTAGGACACCGACTAAAACCCACCAAATGATTTTGAGTAATTCATATTCGATCATGCTTGAGCCTCCTCATTTGCCTTTTTTGCAGCTTCAAGTTTCTCGAAGTGGTATTTACCAGTATGTAGAGAACTTGGGCCAAGGCGTGAGAATTTAATCATTAAGTACATTTCAATGATCAGCAGTACAGTGTAGAACGCTGCCAATGCAAGGATAGAACCCCATACATCACCTGTACTTAAGCTAGAAGCTGAAAGATGTGTAGGTAGAACTTCACCGATAGTCCATGGTTGACGACCAACTTCGGCAACATACCAACCTGTTTGTGCAGCAATCCAAGGTAATGGTAGAGCAAACAAAGCAAATTTTAATAACCAAGGTTTGTTTTCTGCATTACGTTTACCGACAGCAAAGGTAGCAAGTACGAACAGAAGGAGCATTAAGAAACCAGAAGCAACCATTGCACGGAATGCCCAGAACAAGCTTGGAACATGTGGAATAGTGTCTTTTGCAGCAGCTTTGATTTGATCATCAGAAGCATCGACCACTTTGTCTGTGTATTTTTTCAGAAGCAGACCATAACCCAAGTCTTTTTGAGACTCAGCAAATGCTGCTTTAAGTTCAGGAGACGTATCGCCTGCACGAAGTTGTTCTAACTGTGAGTAAGCCACCATACCGTTACGAATACGCGCTTCGTGTTGTACGATCAGGTCTTTAATACCTGTCACTTCTTTATCAGTTGAACGTGTTGCGATAATCCCCATGACATAAGGAATTTTGATCGCGTAGTCAGTAGACATGGTTTCTTTATTTGGAATACCGAACAAAGTAAATGGCGCTGGAGCTGGGTGAGTGTCCCATTCAGCTTCAATCGCAGCTAGTTTAGTTTTTTGTACGTCACCAATTTCATAACCAGATTCATCACCCAGTAAGATCACCGAAAGTGTAGACGCTAAACCAAAGATAGCAGCGATGGCGAATGAGCGACGCGCAAATGGCAAGTCACGCTTTTTCAATAAGTAGTAACTTGAAATTGCCAGTACGAAAATAGCACCAGTCACATAACCTGCAGATACGGTATGCACGAATTTAACCTGAGCCACGGGGTTGAAAATCAGCGCACCGAAGTCCACCATTTCCATACGCATGGTTTCATAGTTAAAAGCAGAACCAACAGGGTTTTGCATCCAACCATTGGCCACTAAAATCCATAGTGCAGACATGTTCGAGCCAAGCGCAACTAACCAAGTGACAGCCAAATGCTGAACTTTAGATAGGCGATCCCAGCCGAAGAAGAATAAACCAATAAATGTTGATTCAAGGAAGAATGCCATTAGACCTTCGATGGCTAATGGTGCACCGAAAATATCACCGACATAGTGTGAGTAATACGCCCAGTTAGTACCGAACTGAAACTCCATGGTCAAACCAGTAGTAACACCTAATGCGAAGTTAATACCGAAGAGTTTTCCCCAGAATTTAGTCATGTCTTTATAAATTTCTTTGCCAGAAATCACATAGGTGGTTTCCATAATGGCAAGAATAAAAGCCAGACCTAAAGTCAGTGGAACAAAAATAAAGTGATACATCGCGGTCATTGCAAATTGGAACCGCGAAAGATCGACCACGCTTTCAGAAATCATCAACGTGTCTCCTTGATTTGGGAAGGACTGCCAGCAATATGCTCGGCAACTTGATTGTCAAAGTTTTTAGGGATAGTAGGGGCGTCGAACCAGATGTTCTTAATGATCATTAAAATAATCACTTTAATTATTAGTATTGCGGTTATTTCTCTGACCACACGACGATTTAAATCTTTGAATTTTAAGCTCATGGAGATAAGCCTATTCTTTAAACTTGTACTATATTATTAACAAATATATACAAAAAGCAAATAGGTTGAACAGTTAAAATAAAAATATATTATTAAGCATAGTAAATACAAGGACTTATTGTGTTTGATAGTTAAAAAATAAACTAATTTTTTATTTTAAATACTTGACTAAAACACTTGTGTTTAAATATTTTAAATCCGACTAAAACGCTTATATTTATATTTTAAATTCTGACTAATTTACTATATTTACTAAAAGTTATATTGTTAATAATGAGAATCTTTATTGAATGAATAAGATTTGTATTTATTATTTTTAAGTTTGGCTAAATAAATCCGTTGTTGATGTGGTGCTAGTAAACGATCGTTATACGGATGATATTGAATAGGCGTGTCTAGTTTTTTTTAATTGTTTTTATAAACCACTGATAAATGATGAAATTAGCTTATTTTAGTTCTGAGACATTTTATTTGAGTGAAAAAAAGACATACCGAAGTATGTCTTTTTGGGGAGATATTGCAGCTTAGAAGTCGTAACGTAGACCAAGAGAAAGTGCAGTTGCATTTTCATCACCGATCCCTGAAATACCGTTACCGAAGCTACGACCTTCTTTCCAAGGGTTGAGTTTAGAGTTTTTGTCGTTAAGCACAGTTGCTAGGTTGCCATATACGCGTAAAGTGCTATCTAACTTATGTTCTACACCCACACCGATCAAGCTTGCATTAGCATCATCAGCATCTACATCACGGTAGAAGTATTCACCGCGTACTGACGTTTTAGGCGTTACTTTATATTCGCCAGCTACACCAAAAACTTGAGCATCTGGGTTGGCTGTATCGTTGTCGTGTTTGGCAATTTGGTATAAAGCACCCAAGTTAAATTCTTCAGTTAACTTATATGCACCAGCAATACGGAAGGCATCACGACTTGCGCCACCTGCTGCGTTTGCTGCATTTTCATCATACTTTTCGTAAGCTGCTGCAAAATCAATAGGACCTTCTTTATAAGTTAGAGCAAGGTCATAGGCTTTGTTATCATCTTTGCCTTCGCCATCTGCGTCACGGTCAATTTGTGTACCTGAATGCATCGACATTGCAGCTAATACATTGAAACCACCGCCAAATTTTGGCGATTTATATTCAATTGTGTTTTCATTACGTTCATCAAATTTTAAGTTGCCGACACGTGTTACATTTCTAACGTCACCAACCATGTCACCGAAGAAGTTCACAGGGCTACGTGCAACTTTAAATGGGCTGTCAAAGCGACCTACACGTGCTTGACCATAAGTTGAACTTTTTAAACCCACGAATGTGTCACGTGTTGAAAAATCTACGCCTTTGCTGTCTTGGCTACCGCTTGCAAAGTTTACTTCTTGCTCAATTTGAGCGAATACGTTGAGGTCATCATTAATTTTTTGATCTACTTTGAAGCCTAAGCGTGAAGCGTTAGAAGAAAGACCAACTTCGTTGTAATCTTTACCATCATCTAGATAGTCAAGAGAGACATGTGCACGGCCATAAATTTTTACATCTGCAGCAGATGCCATCATTGGTGTAAGAATTGTTGCCCCGATTGCTAATGCACATAGAGTTTTTTTCATTTGAAGCTCCAGAAGACTTTTCCAGTCATATCAATATGTTTTATCAGTAGCTTGGCTAGAAGTAATTTCGCTATCTAATGGCGCTAAGTATTCATTACAAATAAGACAGTTCTATTAAGGAAATATTTCAAAACGGTGAAAGGTGACTTTTGGTTTAAATTACTTTTATACTTATAAAAAGCAATATTTATTAAATGCTTAGAGTTGTATTGAACAGTAAATTTTGCAGCTAAAAAGTACTTGGGATAATATTCGAGACATAAAAAATGGAGCCGAAGCTCCATTGATCATCACTTTAAACTCAATTGAACTTAAAGTGCTGCTTTGATTTTTTCTCCAATGGCTTTGATTTTTTCCATATCGCCCATTTGTGCGGCATGTATACCTAATTCATGCACTGAAGTCGGTATTAGGTGGAAATGTACATGCGGAACAGTTTGACCCGCAGCAGCGCCAGATAACTGCATCAATACGATACCTTTCACGTCTAAGGCTTTTTCCATTGCTTTCGCAACTTTTTGAGCAACCTGAATGGTATAAGCAGCCGCTTCTGGATCTAAATCAAGCAGTGTAATAGCAGGGGTTTTAGGAATTACGAGCGTATGACCTTCGGCCTGTGGCATGACATCCATAAAAGCGAGTACTTGATCATCTTCATAGACTTTAAACGCAGGAAGTTCTCCACGTAAAATCCGAGCAAAAATATTTTGATCATCATAAGTCATTGCTAAATTCCTTGAGCGAATTGAATCGTAATTATTTACAGTTCAATTCTTTCTGACGATCTTTGATCGCGTCAAGTCGTTGTTGCTCTTTTTCTGAAAATTTAGGCTTAGTTGTGTAGCAATTGTCATTGCCAAACTTCGCTTTAGCGTCAGGATCTTTAAAGCAGAAACCTTTCGATGCATAAATCACATCATGGTCATTTTTCAACTTTTGGCATTCTTGCTCAGATGCTAAAACAGCAGTAGAAGCCCCGATTAAAGTTACAGCACCTAGCAAAGTTGCGAGGGTAAATTTGTTCATGCGAGTTTCCTCTGTCATTTGTAACAATGTGTGTTATGACACTAGAGTACAATATGATGGTTATTTATCGTTATTCAATGGCGAGTTATTACTCAATTGTAATTTTACTCCATTTTTCATACATAATCATAGCGCTTGAAAAATCACTGTTTTCTTCAGCTTGATCGCTTGCTGCTTGGATTAAATTTTGCGTCAAAGAGAGCACCGGTGCTGAAAGTTTTGCTTGTCGCACCAGATCAACAGCAATTCCCGTATCTTTTGCAAGTAATGGAAGTGCAAAGGTTAATGGGAAGCTACGATTCAGTACGCGCTGCGGTAAAACTGTTTCAGTCACATTACTTTTACCGCTCGACGCATTAATACAATCGAGTGCTTCATGTAAGTCCACGCCATGCGCTTTTAAGGTGGTGAATCCTTCAGCAACTGCACAAAGATTTACAGCCATTAACATGTTGTTTACAGCTTTGACGGCAAAACCCGCACCCGGTTCACCTACATGTTTAATCAGTTTGCCAAATGTTTGGATCGCAGGTAATGCACGTTCAAAGGCTGCTTTGTCACCACCAATCATGACAGTTAGTGTTCCCGTTTCAGCGCCAATGGTTTGTCCACTCACAGGGGCATCTAAGAATGCAACATTTTGTTGCTTTAAGGCAGTAGCGAGTTTTTTTGCAGATTCTGGCACACCGCTGGTACAGTCGACCCAAATCGAGCCTGATTTCAGCGTTACACTCGCAATTAAATTTTCAACATCTTGGCTGATGGGTAGGCAAGAAAAAATAATGTCCGCTTGTACTGCTTGTTCTAAAGCAACCGCTTGCGTACCAAATTCAGCAGCATGTTGCTCTGCCTTGGTAAAGTTTCGATTCCAGACATAAACCGTGTCGAACTGTTTTGGTAGGTGCGCTGCCATACGGGAACCCATTGCGCCCAATCCAATAAATGCAACTGACTGAATCATCTTTACTTTACCCTCTAAATTTTTATTTCAATAAACTGGATCTTTGTGTAAGCCACTGGGTCAAAGTTGGCCAAAATTGATTGGCACTTTTTTGACTCGACATCAGGCCGAGGTGACCACCGGGAATGAGAGTAAACGTGACATCTTGACTACTTGTCAATTCGCCTAAAGGACTTGCTGCATCTGCCGTAACGATTTGATCGGTAGAACCCGCGCCAATTAACAATGAACAGTGGATATTTTTTAATTGAATAACTTTATCTTTCAATTGAATAATGCCGTTTTTAAGCGGATTTTGTAGCCAAACATTGAAAACCATGTCTTGGTTAATGCCACCCGGATAGTCAATCATGTGATTGAGAAAATCGCCCATGGTTGCATGTTCATACAGGTCATGCAGATTATCTAAGTTAGATAAAAATTGCTTTTGGCTTTTGAACCAACCCATTGGATCGACGATTTTAAATCCAATCGCATTAAGCACGCCCGGTGTATGGATAAAATGTTTAGGAATTTTCCCAGTGTAAACAGTATCTTGTAAATTCTTACTACGTGAAAGCAAGCGATTGGTTTTTTGAAATAACTTTCCGATACGACCTGAGGCATAGCTATCAATTGGTGCGCCCATCACCATTAGATTTTTAACATGTTCAGGTTGATGTAATGCGGTATACAGCGTGACAAAGACTCCAGCCATACTCCAACCATGTAGCGAGATGTATCGACTATCTGCATGCTCACAAATTTGATCTATACAATGGGGAATCACATCATCAATAAACGATAGAAAATTTAAGAAACGATCTTGATAGTTTAATTTTCCCCATTCCAACAAATAGACATCAAAGCCACTGTGTTGAAAATGTTTCACCAATGAGCGATATGGATACAAATCATAAATCGCCATATTGATGGCCAGTGGTGCAACAAACACTAAAGGTTCTTTGTATTTACGATCAGGCGAAGCGTAATACCGAATTTTTGCATGTTTATATTCAGTAATCACTTCATAGGGTGTCGATTGAGAAAGGACCAGCGATTTTGCATTAAACACACGTGTAGACAGGTGTTTAATTTTCTTTTGCTGCGCTAGAAATTTCTGTTTGAAAGGATGCATAACTGTCAATTGCCTAAGTCCTTGTAGGATTGGTCGAAGTCTAAGCGATAATTTCGTATTTTACCTTGACCTTAAATAGCTTAGACGCTCAAAATATTGGCAATTCTTCACAAAGGCAGTTCTTCGCGACTGAGTAATACAGATGAGCCAACAAGACGACATCGAATACCAATTAGAGACTTTAGCGATTCGTACAGGTCATACTCGTACTTTTGAGGGTGAACATAGTGAGCCAATTTTCCTGACTTCATCATTTGTTTGTGAAAGTGCAGCAGATGCCGCAGCAAAATTTTCAGGTCAAATTGAAGGCAATACCTATTCACGTTATACCAATCCAACTGTACAAGCTTTCGAAAAACGTTTAGCTGTTTTGGATGGTGCTGAAGCCGCTGTTGCGACAAGTTCAGGTATGGCGGGCGTACACGCGATCACTTTGGCATATTTGAAAGCTGGCGATCATGTGGTGTGTTCACGTGCTGTCTTTGGTTCGATCATTTCTCTGTTTGAAAAATATGTCATAAAATTTGGCGTTGACGTTACTTTTGTTGATTTGGAAGATTTAGATGCTTGGAAACAAGCGATTCGTCCAACTACACGCCTATTGTTTATTGAAACACCGTCAAACCCATTAGCTCAAGTAGGTGATTTACAAGCCATTGCCGATATTGCACATGCGCATGGCGCATTATTTGCAGTCGATAATACTTTCTGTACACCAGTGTTACAGCAACCGATTAAATTTGGTGCGGACCTCGTGATCTATTCATCAACTAAATATATTGATGGTCAAGGTCGTGCGCTAGGTGGTGCAGTTGTTGGTAGTGCAAAATTGATGGAAGAGATTACAGGTGTTATTCGTACACTGGGTAACTCGATGAGTCCATTCAATGCATGGATCTTCCTGAAAGGTCTAGAAACTTTAAGCTTACGTATGAAAGCACATTGTGCAAGTGCTCAGACTTTAGCTGAATGGTTAGATGCGCACCCGAAAGTTGAAAAAGTGTACTATGCGGGACTTCCAAATCATGAAGGTCATGAGTTGGCGAAAAAGCAACAAAAAGGCTTTGGCGGTGTTGTGTCGTTTGTTGCCAAAGGCGAACGTGAAGGCGCTTGGACCGTGATTGATAATACCAAGTTCCTTTCTATTACAAGTAACTTGGGTGATGTAAAATCAACAATTACCCATCCAGCAACGACTTCTCATGGCAGAATGTCAGCAGAAGCGAAAAAAGCAGCAGGGATTAGCGAAGGTTTAATTCGCGTATCTGTTGGTTTAGAAGATATTAATGATATTATTCGCGATCTTTCACGCGGTTTAGATCTTATCTAAAGTGAATTCATCAGTTTTGTTCGGAGATTTTTATGAACATTAATATGCTCATGCAGCAAGCTCAACGCATGCAAAAAGAAGTTGAGAGCAACATTAAAAAAGCCAAGGAAGAGCTTGCACAAGTTGAAGTTCACGCTGAAGCAGGTGGTGGTCTGGTTAAAGTTACTATGACTGCACGTCATGTAGTGAAACGTATCGAAATTAATCCTGAACTACTTCAAGATGATGCAGATATGATTGAAGACTTAATTGCAGCGGCAATGAATGATGCTTCACGTCAAGCTGAAGTGATTTCAGAAGAAAAACTGAAATCTGCAAACTCTGGTATGGGGCTTCCACCAGGTCTTTCAGGTTTATTCTAAGGAATACGTTGAATGTTTAGTGATCGTTTTGATCAACTTGTACAGGCATTGCGTATTTTGCCAAGCGTTGGGCCAAAGTCGGCTCAACGTATGGCACTGCACTTAATCATGAAAAATAGGGAGGGTGCTGTTGGTCTGGCACATGCCTTGACTGAAGCAACCAACTATATTCATGAATGTTCCATTTGCCATTCATTGACTGAAGATGAGGTATGCAACATATGCGTCTCGTCAGAGCGTGATGATCAACTGCTTTGTGTGGTTGAATCTCCTGCAGATGTCATGGCAATCGAGCAAAGTGGCAGTTTTAGAGGGAAATATCATGTATTGGGTGGGCATTTGTCGCCACTCGATGGTATTGGCCCCGACGAAATTGGTATCCCATATTTAATTCAACGACTAAGTGATGGTAAAGTGCAGGAAGTGATCTTGGCGACCAATGCAACGGTTGAAGGTCAAGCGACAGCACATTATTTGGTTGAAGCGACCAAACATTTACCAATACAAATGACCCGTATTGCACAGGGTGTACCACAGGGTGGTGAGCTTGAATATGTGGATAGTCATACCTTAAGTCAGGCCGTGCATAACCGAATGCGAATGAAGTAACTATAGAGCGAAACTCGTTTCGCTTTGTATAATTTTCACCTAATTATTTATACTTAATAACGATTAAAGTTTTTATTTATAATGAATAAAAAAGCCAAATAAAGAAAATAAGTCACTAAAATAACGTTTTTCCTTATAGATAAATAATATATATCAGTTAATATAAGCTCATAGAGCATCTAAAATTAGACTCAGCAACTTATGTATCAATTCATTCAAAATCAGCCAGATTTAAATTCTGTTTTAAATCTTATGGACCAAAGCTCGATTTACGGACTCGACACCGAGTTTATAAAAGTAGATACCCTGTGGCCCAAACTTGGACTTTTCCAAATTAATGTACAAAATCAGGTGTATTTACTTGATGGTACAACCCTCGATTTAAGCCAATTCTGGCAAAAATTATTTGCGGCTCAGCAAAACATTTTTCATGCTTGTAGTGAAGATATCGACCTGATTTATCACTATGCACAGCATAAGTCTTTAGAAAATGTCTTTGATACACAAGTTGGGATGTCATTTTTAGGGCATGGCTTACAAGTCAGCTATCAAAATGCCTTAAAAACTATGCTCGATGTAGATATAGATAAAGATCAGACCCGTTCAGATTGGTTGGCTCGTCCACTCAGTGCCGAGCAATTGAACTATGCAGCGAATGATGTACATTATTTAATGAATTTAAGCCATACGATTCAAAATGAGTTGGCTGCGAAAAGTTTATTAAATTGTGTACTTGAGGACTGCAAAAATTTGACACATGAAATTGGCACTGAAACGCCGATCCATTTGTTGTATCACGATGTTGGTAATTATCGACATTCACGTCGTCAGCTCATGCAAATTCAGCAATTGGCCGTTTGGCGTGAGCAAATGGTGAAAGCCTTAAATCAGCCACGTAGTTTTATTCTTAAAAACTCAACCATCATTGATATGGTGGAAAAAAATCCAAAAAATAATTTTCAATTGAGCGCGGTGAAAGACATTCGTCCGAACATTGTGCGTGAGCATGGTAAAATTATTTTAGATTTGTTGAAGTTTTTACCAGAACAAGCTGAATGGCCGCTGCGTATGGCACGTCCAATTCGTCATTCGTCTCAGGATATTGGTTCGCGCGTCGATACCGTTATTCAGCGTGCAGTACAAGAAACCTCTGTGCCTAAAGAAGTTTTAATGCGCAAAAAATGGTTAAATGCCTTGTATCAGCATGTGGTATTTCATAATGATGAACAGGATTTACCGAGCTATCTATTGGGCTGGCGCTATGATTTGCTGACGAAGCCTTTAATTGAAGTGCTGCATGCCGATGAAAGTTATCTTTCTGGTCAAATGAAAGTGTTGGAATAAGTTCTGATTGATTAAAGAACTATCACTTATACAAATTCACGACTGATGCGTTAATAAACACTAATGTATCAGTCTTTTTTTTGATGTATCCTTTGCCTTGCGTTTAATGAGTATTGATTCAATTATGTACTGTTCTATCTACAAATCGAGCAAAAAAGATGAAATGTATCTTTATATTGCTCGTCCTGAAGTTAATGAAAACGAAACTGAAGCGACAGATCCGCTTGCAGTAATGCCTGATGCTTTACGTACAGCATTTGGTCGTGCCACATTTGTCATGGATCTAGAACTTAGTGAATCACGCAAACTTGCACGTGTGAACGTATTGCATGTATTAGATTCAATTGAAACAAAAGGGTTCTTTATTCAAATGCCTCCAGAAGGTTTAATTGACCCAAATGCAGTTGAGCCAGAAGGCTTGCGCGGCGCTTAAGTTAATTCAGGAGTTGTGAAAATGAATGGTGTAGTATCGGTATTGGACTCAATTCCTGAAAGCAGTATTGCAATTACGGTTTACCTAGGTGGGGCTGTAATTGCTTTGTTGTGTTGGTATGGGCTGATGAAGCGCTTACCCAAAACGATCGGTGCCATTGGTTGGCTTATCGTATTTGCTATTTTATTAACACCAACCGTTTCTGAAGGTTCAAATGCAGCAATCGCACCTGCGATTTTTGGTTTGATTTTTGGTGTATTAACAAAAGATCAGCCATTGGTTTGGTTGAATCTATCGCTGATTCTCTTTGTGGTGGGTATTGGTTTAGTCCTCGGCTATTTTTGGACAAAATACAATGCAGCGAAACCACAGAACGTTGTAAACAAGAAAATTTCACCGCTTTAAATAAAAAAATAAGGTTATGTCATGTCTGTTGAAACTCAACAATTTACTGGTACAGATCAATATATTGCGACCGATAGCTTAAAACTTGCAGTAAAAGCTGCACGTTCATTGCAAAAGCCACTTTTGGTTAAAGGTGAGCCGGGGACAGGTAAAACACTTTTAGCCGAACAAGTCGCTGAAAGTTTAGGCCTTAAGCTCATTACTTGGCATATCAAATCTACAACCAAGGCTCAACAAGGTTTGTACGAGTACGACGCCGTATCTCGTCTGCGTGATAGTCAGTTGGGTGATGACCGTGTTTATGACATCAAAAACTATATTAAGCCGGGTAAACTTTGGGAAGCGTTTACCAGTGAAGAACGTTGTGTGCTTCTAATTGACGAGATTGATAAAGCAGATATCGAATTCCCAAATGATTTGCTACACGAACTCGATAAAATGTCCTTCTTTGTGTATGAGACGGGGGAAACGATTACGGCAACACAACGTCCAATCGTGATCATTACTTCAAATAATGAAAAAGAACTTCCAGATGCCTTTTTGCGTCGTTGTTTCTTCCATTATATTGAGTTCCCTGACGAAGCAACCATGCGTGAAATCATCGATGTACATTTTGAAAATATTTCAAATACCTTGGTCTCTGAAGCACTACAAATCTTCTTTAAATTACGTCAAATTCCGGGTTTAAAGAAACCGCCTTCAACCTCTGAGTTGATTGATTGGTTGAGTTTGCTGATGGCGGATGATATGCCAGAAGATATTTTACGCAACACAGATAAATCAAAATCAATTCCACCGCTTTATGGTGCCTTGATTAAGAACGAACAAGATGTGCAATTGCTTGAGCGTCTAGCATTTATGTCACGTCGTTAATTGATATCAATTCTTTAAAAGATTTAAAAGCCGGTTATCCGGCTTTTATTTTGAGCATTAAAAATATAAAGGTGAATTATGCAGACAAGCGCATACTTATCTCAAGTACACATAGCTGTAACTAAGAGATTAAAGCCGACCGTACTCTTGTTGGCTGCGAGCTTGTATTTATCTGGGTATAGCTATGCGATGGATGATGCTCAGTTTGAACAGCAGCATCAACAGCTACTCCAGGATGCGTATTGGGCGCGAGTTGCAGAACATCAACTTAAAGAAAAACTCATCGATCAATCAGATCATCTTGCAGCTCAAACAGCCATTCAACAAAAGACCTGTGCTGCAACTGTACTTGAGCTGAAATACTATGATTTTGTGATCTTGAATCTAAGAGACTTTAACCGCTATAAAAACAATCAAGGTTTTCATAAAATCGTAACCATTGAAAAGTTACAGCAAGATCGTCTCGATGTTCAGCACAAATATGAAACTCTTAAACAATCGCTTAATAATAGAAATGCGACTTGCGAATAAATCATACCGTATGTGTTTCTTTGGGTAGTAGGGCAACGTATATGAACACGCAGTAAAAGCTTTTGGCTTTACTTGTAGAGATCAATTTTTCATAATGGTGGATGTAAAGGCAAGACTCAGTTGCAGATGAAATAACAAGATCACATGCATTCACACTGGATTTGACCTCCTGATATTTAATTTTTATTGGATTTTATTCGCCTATGTTTGTGCGATTGTTTTATACCCTTCGAAAATACGGTGTTCCTGTTTCAACTCGTGAATTGATTGACTTGAACCAAGCAGTGGCAGCAGGGCTGGTCTTTGCAGATCAAAATGAATTTTATCAGCTTGCAAAAACCGTCATGGTCAAAGATGAACGTTACTTTGATAAGTTCGACCGTGCAATGAAAGACTATTTTGACGGTATATCGACCTTTGATTTAGACGAGCTATTAAATCAGGTGCATAAACTGCCAAAGGATTGGTTTGATCTTGAACTCATCGAAAAGCATTTGACACCTGAACAACGAGAAGAACTAAAAAAAGCTGGATCATTAGAAGAACTGATGAAAATGCTTGAAGAGCGTTTGCGCGAGCAGCATAAAAAGCATCAAGGTGGTAATCGGATGATCGGTACGGGCGGTACCTCGCCCTTTGGTGCCTATGGTGACCATCCTGAAGGTGTGCGTATCGGTGGGCCTGGTCGTAAACGATCTGCGGTGAAAGTTTGGGAACAACGTCAATACCGAAACCTAGATGATGAGCAGATTCTCGGTAGTCGTCAGATGCAGATGGCTTTGCGTCGTTTGCGTAAATTTGCCCGCCAAGGTGCAGCAGAAGAGCTAGATATCGATGGAACTATTCGTGAAACTGCCAAACAGGGTATTTTGGATGTGCAGTTGGTTCCTGAACGACGTAACCGCATTAAAGTATTGATGCTGTTTGATGTGGGTGGTTCGATGGATTCACATATTGCCCAATGTGAGAAGCTTTTTACCGCAGCAAAAACTGAATTTAAAACGTTAGAGTATTTCTATTTTCATAACTGTTTATATGACTATGTATGGAAAGACAATATTCGCCGTTCCAGCACGCGTATGAATACATGGGATCTATTCAATACTTATGGTCGAGATTACCGTGTCATCGTTGTCGGTGATGCAAGTATGGCGCCGTATGAGTTGAACTCGGTAGGTGGATCTGTGGAATATATGAATGATGAAGCGGGTCAGGTGTGGTTACAGCGCTTACGCAATCATTTTGATAAAACAGCGTGGCTAAACCCTGAAGAAGAAAGTTATTGGCATTACACCCAAACCATAGCTGCGATTAAACAAATCTTTGAAGATCATATGTTCCCGATGACCCTAAAAGGTGTGGAAGATATGACGAAATATTTAGCGCGCTAAAGCGTTAAAAACGATACTTTTTCTTATCAATGATGTTTATATTACTTACTCCAATTTTGCATTGTTTCTTATTTTCAAAATTGGATAGTATTTAAAAGTCTTTGTTTTGCATACAACATGAAGGAAATATGATGGATCATCAAATTAATGGTATCGCATTACCTAATGAAGAAGGTTTCTTCGGTGAATACGGTGGGCAGTTCATTCCACCAGATTTAAAACAGGCAATGGATGACATTAATGTTGCTTATGAGCAAATTCGTCATACAGAAGAATTTCAAAATGAATTGAAAGAGTTGTTTGCACACTATGTTGGACGTCCAAGCCCATTGTTTTATGCGAAGCGCTTGTCTGACAAATTAGGTGGCGCACAAATATACCTCAAGCGTGAAGACCTTAACCATACTGGTGCGCATAAAATTAACCACTGCCTTGGCGAAGCTTTGTTAGCAAAATACATGGGTAAAACCAAAGTGATTGCTGAAACTGGCGCAGGTCAGCATGGAGTAGCATTGGCAACGGCTTGTGCCTTGGTGGGCATTCCATGTGAAATTCACATGGGGCAAGTGGATATTGAAAAAGAACATCCAAACGTGGTGAAAATGAAGATTTTAGGTGCCAACCTAATCTCTGTTACTCGTGGTACAGCTACGCTTAAGGATGCAGTCGATAGCGCTTTTGAAGAATATTTAAAAGATCCAACCAATTTTATTTATGCGATTGGTTCAGTGGTTGGCCCACATCCATTCCCGAAAATGGTCCGTGACTTCCAGTCAATTATTGGTGATGAAATTAAAGTTCAAGCCAATGATCGATTTGGTGCAAATCCTGACTATGTGGTTGCATGCGTGGGTGGTGGTTCAAATGCCGTTGGTGCATTTACAGCATTCCTCAATGATACAGATGTAAAACTTGTGGGTGTGGAGCCTGCAGGCCATGGTTTAGATACCAATATGCACTCTGCGACGTTGACATTGGGTAAACCAAGTCAAATTCATGGTATGGCATGTTATGTCCTTGAAGATGAACAGGGTGAGCCATTACCAGTGCATTCAATTGCATCAGGTTTGGATTATCCTGGAGTGGGGCCACAACATAGCTTGTTAAAAGACCTAGGCCGTGTTGAATATACAACAGCGACAGACCAAGAATGTTTAGATGCATTCATGACGCTTTCACGTGTAGAAGGTATTGTGCCTGCACTAGAAAGTTCACATGCGGTTGCATGGGCAATTCGTGAAGCATCAAAACTTGCCAAAGATGTGAAGATTGTTGTTAACGTTTCAGGCCGGGGCGATAAAGACTCAGACTATGTGGCTGAAAAATTAGGTTTAAATTAATTACTGCCATTAAAAAAGACTAAGTTGCTCATCATCTGTTGATGGTGCAAAAATCTTTTGCAGTTGTATAGCCCGATCTATATTCGAAGTATCCCAGTTTTTAACTGGGATATTTTTTTTGACATAATTTTTATATATAGTGTGGTTAACGCTTGATGTAATTGGAATTAACTCAGGATGTAGCGCATAAATAATTGCCTTTGCATCTAAAATTTCAGCGACAGCAGAAGCAATCTCTAAATTGATCGTACATCGGTGGTATTGCAGCAGTTCATCGTCTTTCATCGATAACATTAAGCGTTCTAATTCTAAAATGATGGCATCTAGTTGGTCTAATTTATCTAAAGCGGGTTTAAGCATAAGAAGGAAATTGAGAAAAGTAATTAATTTGTAATTTGTAATGTGTATGTCATTACAAATTTTGAATTATATTAAATTATTGATTTTTAGAATTCCCCCCTTAAAGCTTGTTAAGGGGGAATTATTGAGTTTAGCCTGAAATATATTGTTGAAGTTGTTCGATCAGTTTGCGTTGATCATCCATTGCTGCTTTTACAAGGTCACCGATGGAGATTAAGCCAGTCAATTTCTGTTCCTCAACGACAGGTAAATGACGTAAATGGCGATCTGTCATGAGTTCTAAACATTCTTCGACAGTCGCTGCACTTGTGACAGTGATAACACTTCCCGTCATAATCTCGCTGACAGAGGTATCGAAAGAAGTTCTTTCCATCAGAGCGATTTTACGTGTGTAGTCACGCTCAGACAAAATACCAACGACTGTGCCTTCATGGGTCACAACGAGGGCACCAATGCCTTTTTGTGCCATCAGGGAAATGGCTTCGAGTACAGTCGCATCTGGAGTGATGGTGTAGATTTCTTGATAAGCTTTGTCTTTAAGTACTTGGGCAACTGTAGTCATATTTTCATTCCTTTATAGTAGTTTTTGTTTAATTTAAATTAGCGCGAAATTTGAAAAAAGCAAATACTTTTCAGTGCATGTTGGGGTCAAACATGCACTGAGGGTTTTATGCCATTTGAATCTTATTTTGGTTAAAAAAGAATAAACGCATTTGCGAGGTTGTGAGCTTGAGACGGATGTGGCTAGAGCTATGCAACGCAGGGATGACTTTAAGACGTGTTAATGTCGGTAATAGCGATGCCTCAAAATCTTGTGGTGTAATGCGTCGTGGAGTGTAGTTGGGCCAATGCTTTTTGGCATATTTATGCGCTTGAATGCCATTTAACCAAAACGGGAAGATAATATGATCTTGATCGCTGGTCATTGCCCAGCCTTGTTGGTGGTAGAGACCCCAAAGGACTCCACAGTACATCATGGTTTTTAAAATACTAATTTTGAAAAATAAATCTTTTGGAATAGGTTTATATTGCTTTAATTTAGACATCATATGCAGCGTGTTGTTGATGTTGCTCCTATTGTAGGAAATTCTTATGAAAAAGCTGTGTAAGCTTTGAACTTGATTGTAAGAATTTATGTAGTTAAAAGTTGAAGGGTGTAAAAAACGCCACCTTAGTGACGTTTTGTTATGCTTGCAAGGTGGCCATGTTCTGCCAATATTGCGCTTTGAGTGAGTCACGTTCTACGCGGAAGCCTTGATAATAAAGTTCAGCCAAAAATAACGCTGCTTTACCATGTCCAGCACGAGCTGCATCTTCCAATTCATGAACTGCATCGCTGAAGTTCATTTGAGATTGAATTGTGTTTACCGCATTTGCGTATACATGTTCGAGTTCATGTTGAGAGAATTGTTGAATCATATTTAACTCCTTATTCTAATTATGATCATTAAGGGCCCATTCTTTAGCCCTATTAACTAATTTAACTAAGTATTATTAAACTAATATTACAATTATCTTGAATTGTCAACTATTCACGTAAATATTTCTAATTTGCTATAGTTTACATGATTAAACAATGGACAATTGTTTTCGTGAGTAAAATACTATCATAAGAAGTTGTAGATAATAAGGAGAAGTAAAATGACAAGAGTTTTAGACGGTTTAACTTTAGATTATCCTCCGACATTAGCGCAAATTGTGGAGTTGGCACATCTACATCGTCGCAATCTTGATGAAGCAATTTTTCATCAAGAAATTCATTTAGGGGATTTTGGTTTGGCACAGCGCAAACGTGTATATGATTTCACACGGGATTTAGATAAGGGACAGCGCTTAGAATTTTACAATGCATATAATGGCGAATTACTCAAAATCGCCGATGATGATGATTTACATCCTGCGCATGCAGAAGGTGGAATGAGTATTTTTGCAGTATTTATCGTTTTGGCGATTATTGCATTAATTCTTTATTTTGCGGTGATACGAACCATTATTCATTAAATTGTTTAGCTAACTCACAGACTGAAACAGTGAACTGATGCAGTTTTAAGCGCTGTGACTTGAACTTCTTGAACGTCAGCCATACACTACTTTGAACCTGAGGTAGTGTATGACTATTGATTTAGAAAAAATTATTCAATTCAAATCTAAAATACAGCTTGAGCAAATTTATAATATCTTTGTTTCAGTCATGATCGTGGTGATTTTGGTATTGGCTGTGATTGCCTTATATCGTCCTATTTCTGTACAACAATACCAAAACGTGTCACGACTTGCGTTGCAGCAAAGTTATCCTGAAACACAGGAAATGGCGATGCTGCTCAGACAGCAAGATCGCATTCGTGTGGGTGCTTATCTTAAATTGATGCATGCTTATCAGATGGAATCTGTGCGGGCACATCAACTTCCGGCTTTGGCAGAGGAACAGCTTTAGTTGCAGGGATTATCTTGGTTGGAGTTGCTTGTACATTCTTCTCCAATATCTGCTGTACTTCATTTTTATCTAAGGTTTTGCTCACCACAATCACAGTCATATTTTCAGGGTGCATATAGGTACGAACCGCATTTTGTACATCAGCTACAGTTATTTTTTCCAATAATTTAGGGTACTGGGTCAAATAATCTGGGTCTTGTTGATAAAAGCCCAATAGACCAAGCTGTGCATTGATCGTTGCATTACTGCTGTAATTATTCGGAAAAGCACGCAGCATGCCGGCTTTAGTTTCTTCCATTTGTTTTTGATCAATAGGCATTTTGACAAAATCATTAAAAGCCTTATGTGCCACTCGAATACTATCTATAAGCTGATCTTGACGTGTTCCATAGCTAAAACTAAAGATACCGGGTGCTTGGCTAAAGCTAAATGCACTATAGGCACCATAAGTATAGCCACGTTTGATACGAAGCTCTTGCATGAGGACCGAGTTAAAACCGCCACCACCAAACATTCGATTGGCTACTTCTAGGGCTAATCGATCTTTGTTATCGCGTGTGGTGCCTAAATGTCCGAATATGACGTTGGCTTGGGTGGAATTGTAGGGAAGATGGATAATATCAAAGCCTTGTTTTTCTTCTGGTTGTGCAAGTGCCTTAGCTTTTTCGCCTTGGTTTAAATTTCCAGAGATACGCTCTGCTAGGTTTTGCGCTTCTTTTTTGCTGAGTTTGCCTGTAATGGCAATATTCATGTTTTGAGCAACTAAAAATTGATTACGAAACTTCTTTAAAATGTCTGGGGTGATTTTTTTGATACTGCCATTGGTTCCTGTAATTGGTTCTGCATAAGGATGTGTGCCGTAAACAGCCCGATAGAAACGAATATTCATTAAGCGACTTGGACTTTCTTGGAGTTGCTTCTGACCAGCTTGGTTATTGCTGAGTGCTAAGTTGAGGCTGGAGTTTTTAAAAGTCGCATTTTTAATCACGTCCATCATCATACTTAAAGCAGGTTCTAATTTTTTAGGGTCTGACAATACGCGTAGCCGAACGACAAACATATCTCGATGTGCTTGTACGCTAAATTGAGCACCTGTTTGGTCAAAAACCGAGGCAATTTGCGTTGCATTGTATTTTTCTGTGCCTTCATCGATTAAACGTGCAGCCATGTTGGCAACACCATACAAGCCTTTTCCGACTTCTTCATCACGAGCAGAACCTGCATTAAAGGTCAGTTGAATATCCACCATAGGTAGATCTTGTGATTCAACAAACAGGCTATTTACGCCATTTCGGTTTTTCAGCACTTGAACAAGCGGAGCACGGTAGTCTTTATCAATCTGTAAATTCTTTAAACTTTGCAGCATGGGGATAGATTGTAATTGGCTCGGATTATCGTTGAGGTCGGGAACATTTTCCGTATAAGTTTCTGCATGGAGGAGTGAGCCAAACGCAGTGAGTAAGCTTAGAGATAAAATTTTCGTAATAGTCATCACTAATCCTTACAAGACGCTTTCTGTGTTTTGGGTTGAGTTAGTCTGTTGCTCTGGAGTAACAACTTCCGTTTGAGCTGGTTTTGTAGTTTGATCTGCTTTATTTGAGGTTGTTGGAACCTCCGTCTGTTCTGGAAGCAGATACATGGTGCTTAAATTTTCTTTGACAAAATACGCATTTGCGACACGTTGAATATCTTGTGCGCTGACGTTTTCATATAGTTTTGGTAATTCGTCCATTAGCCTGAAACTGAGCCCATTGACTTCTAAGTTACCGATCGTCTTGGCTTGGCTGCTGATGTCATCTTGGTTATAGACTAAATTGGAGACAAAACGTGTGGTGATACGTTCAACTTCAGGTGTTTTGACTAATTCTGTTTTTAAAGTGTCGATTTCATCTTGTATCGCTTTTTGCGCTTGTTCCATTTTGACGCCATCGGCAGGGAGTGCTGAAATGGTAAACAAACTGTCTCCACGATTGTATGGATCATAAGAAACACTTACAGCCGTGAGTAATTTTCTATCTCGTACCAGTTTGTCTTGTAGGCGAGATGAGATCCCACTGTCTAAAATATTGCGAATAATATTGAGTGCATAAGCATCTTGTGGGTTTTTGGCGGTAGCCAGTGAGCGTACATTCCACGCCATATACAAATTGGGCACTTGTACGGGTAAATTTAGTTCCATATGACGATAGCCCACACGCTCGAATTCCCTCACATCGTTACGATCAGGTGTTTTACGTGATGGAATATCACCAAAGTATTTTTGAACTTGACGAATGGCTGCTTCGGCATCGACATCACCGACAATCACCAAAATGGCGTTGTTTGGGGTATACCAATCTTTATACCATTGTTTTAAATCTGCCAATTTGATGTTTTGCAGATTTTTCATGTGTCCAATGACGGGTTGACGATAGTGACTGGTTGGATAAGAGATCCATTTGAAACGTTCATAAGCCAAAGAACGAGGGTTATCATCTGTGCGCTGTCGGCGTTCTTCCATAACCACTTTAATTTCAGGCTCGAAATCTTGTTGTTGCAATCGTAAATTACTCATACGATCCGCTTCGAGCTCCAGCGCCATAGGGAAGTAGGCTTTAGGATACAACTGATAATAATTGGTGTAATTGGTAAAGGTTGCAGCGTTGATGCTGCCGCCATAGATACGGCTGAGACGTGTAAATTCATCATTAGGAACTTTGGTGGTTCCTTTAAACATCATATGTTCAAGTGCATGAGAGATCCCTAATAGATTGCCCGACTCATCACTACTGCCAACACGATACCAAATATGGGTCATTACCATCGGCGCACGGTGGTCTTCACGGATAATGACCTTTAAGCCATTTTTAAGTGTGGTTTCAAAGGTGCTTCGCGTTAATTGGGTACGTGTGTCTGCATGTAGATTGGGTGCAGACCAAAGGCAACTGCTGATGACACAGATAGGAAGCGCAGAGCGAAATAAAGTTTTAAAAAAATAAGGAGAAAATCTGTTTTTATGGGACACAAAGGAATCCATTAAAATGCATTTTATAGCTATCTAGTTTTCCTAAAGTTAATTTTGATTGCAAGTTCAACATGTTGTTTTTTAGTGTGCTTCGCTCTGACAGGCGTGTAGCGACTCAATTTAAGATAACTTATGATAGAATCGGTTTTTTTAACGCAGTGCTTTTCAAGGATTCGGCATGCAACAGCAATCTCATGGGCAGAATAAATTTTTGATTGATGCTGATATCGGTGATGACGATGTCACGCTACCGAGTTTACCTGCGGTAAATGTGCCGATCATCGAGACACCGAAAGTACAGCAAGAAGTTGCTGCACCATTACAAGAAACAGAGTCAGAAACTGAAGACTCGAAGGTGAAAGGCGGCTTCTTTAGTCGTATGAAAGAAGGTCTAGCAAAGTCACGTAAGAACTTGGCAGACGGCATGGTGAATATCCTGATCGGTGGGAAGGAAATTGACGATGAACTTTTAGAGGAAGTTGAAGAGCAACTTTTGGTTGCTGACATTGGTGTCGATGCAACCAAAACGATTATTGCGAACTTAACTGAACGTACTGAACGTGGCGATTTAATTTACTCGCACTCTTTATATAAAGCGCTTCAAGAAGAACTGGTGGCATTACTTGCACCACGTGTTAAACCGCTACATATCGACAGCAATAAAAATCCGTATGTGATTTTGGTTGTTGGTGTGAATGGTGTGGGTAAAACCACCACGATTGGTAAATTAGCGAAACGCTTACAAGGTGAAGGTAAAAAAGTAATGTTGGCTGCTGGTGATACATTCCGTGCAGCAGCCACAGAACAATTACAAATTTGGGGCGAACGCAATAATATTGCCGTTGTGGCGCAAGGTCATGGTGCAGATTCTGCATCTGTTATTTTTGATGCATTTGAAAGTGCTCGTGCAAAAGGCGTAGATGTGCTGATTGCAGACACTGCAGGTCGTTTACACAACAAAGGACACCTCATGCAAGAGTTGTCTAAAGTAAAACGTGTAATGCAAAAAATTGATGCTACAGCTCCGCATGAAGTGATGTTAGTGGTAGATGCAGGCACAGGTCAAAATGCCATTAACCAAGTTGAAATGTTTGACGAGGCAGTAGGGCTTACAGGTCTAACTATTACTAAGCTTGATGGTACAGCAAAAGGTGGTGTGTTATTCAATATTGCAAGCCGTACCCATGTGCCAATTCGTTTTATTGGTGTAGGTGAGAAAATTGATGACTTGCGCCCATTCTCAGCTAAATCATTTGTCGCAGCATTATTTGAAACTGATAAATAAAATGCGTTAAATGTCACATAAACTCCGCAAAATGCGGAGTTTTTTGTTTTTGAGCTTACTGATTGATTTAAAAAGCAACATGTGAATAAATCATAGTCAAAATTCAGCCTAATAAACCCTTAGAATAAGTAAGGAATTGTTGTTTATATATAAAAATTGCTTTGGGGTGTTTAGGGTGGCGTTACTCGATAAAATTAGTCATGTATTGACTGCGGATATCACTAAAGATTTTAAATTAAAAAAGAAAAATACTGACCAAGAAGTAGAAGCGTCATTTGTCGACCAACTAAAAAAACGTCGCAGTATTTATGAGCTTGGAAAGAAGGTACATTATAGTCAGGCTTATTTGGCGGAACTGATTCAAGAGTCTGTAAGAAGTTGTCCATCTGCATATAATTCGCAAAGCACACGTATTGTGGTTTTATTTGGCGAATCTCATCAAAAATTTTGGGACATTGTAAAAGACGTACAACGCAAGAATGTTGCGAGTTATATATTTGAAGGTGTGGCGCTCAAAATAGATCTGTGTGCAGCTGGCCTGGGAACTGTACTTTTCTATGAAGATCAAGCTGTGATTCAACAATTACAAAAGAAAGTGCCATTAAGTGCAGAAGATTTTCCAGTGTGGTCGGAGCAAACGTCTGGCATGGCTCAATTCGCAGTATGGACTTCGATCGCAGATGCAGGTCTAGGCGCATGTTTACAGCACTATAATCCACATATTGATTATGCTGTTGCCGAACACTTTGATATTTCAAAACAATGGCTGCTTCGAGCGCAGTTGGTCTTTGGTTCAATTGAAGGTCAAGCGCCTGAACGTTTAGAACCAGAAGATCAAGATCAGTTTAGAATTTATGAGTAATTTCTATGTTCTGTAAGTTACTTTGATTTCTGCTGTACTAAAGACTGTGAAACCAAAATCTGAATGTAAGACGGGTTGTAGGTATTTAGATGCTTACAACTGATTGTTCTAGAAATAAGACACAATGTTGTAAATATAGTCATGCAACGGTTAAAAACTTCACCTATTATAAATCTCAACTTAGTAAGCTAATTGAAAATAAAAAGAGGTCTTGTAATGTCATTCTTGAATCAAATCGAACAACGTCGCACAATCTATTCTATTGGTAATAACGTTACTTTATCGCAAGATGAAATTGAGCAAACCATTAAAGATGCTGTACGTTTAAGTCCGTCATCATTTAACTCTCAAACGTCTCGTGTCGTTATTCTGTTTGGTGATGCACATCAAAAATTCTGGAATATCGTACGTGAAACGTTACGTAAAATTGTACCTGCAGATGCATTTGAAGGAACCAATGGCAAGATTAATAGTTTTGCAGCAGGTTTTGGTACAGCATTATTTTATGAAGATCAGGCTGTAGTAAAAGCTCTCCAAGAACAATTTGCACTTTATGCAGATAATTTCCCAGTATGGTCTGAACACTCAACAGCGATTGCTCAATTTGCTACTTGGACGGCTTTGGCTGAAAAAAATATCGGTGCATCATTGCAACATTACAATCCAATTGTTGATGCTGAAACAGCTGCGGCATTTGATGTGCCAGATCAATGGAAACTACGTGCACAACTTGTTTTTGGTTCGATTGAAGCGCCTGCAGGCGAAAAAACCTTTATTGCAGATGAAGAACGATTCAAAACATTCAAGTAATGATGGTGTGATGAATTAAAAAGGATGCATTAAGCATCCTTTTCTTATATGCAAAATTCTTGAATGAATATCAAAATAATGTCTTGAAACAAAATATACAGTGATTGTTAGATGTCATAAGATTGTCATATATGAATTGCATAGTGCATTCGAAACTAATAATTGATAAAGAGTGATAATGATGACTTTAAGATTAACTGTTGCTGCTGCAGCGCTGATGTTAAGTAGTGCCGGATTTGCAGCTGTAACTTTGACTGTTCCGGAAGAAATTAAAATAGTTGCAGTTAATGATCAAGAAGTTACTGGTGGTTTATTTCGATCTACGGAGAAGTATAAGCTAGATGCAGGTGAAAACCTATTAACGGTACGTTATAGCGAATTTTTTCAACATGCTGATAATTCTCACGATATTTTAAAGTCAGGTGTGGCCGCTATTCGTACTCCAGCACTGATTGATGGTCAAGAGTATCGTTTGGGTCTAGTCAATGCACCAAAAGATTTTGATGCTGCGCAAAAATATAAAGACCAACCGATATTTGGTTTGTATGACAGATCTAATCAATTACTTGTGCAGCAAGCTGGGGCGAAGAAAGAACAAAAATCGATTTTCTCCAATGGTGTTTTAGGTAATGCTGTAGATTTTACGAAGAAAGAAGCTGTACCAGAAAATCAACCGGCACCTGTTTATGCACAATCCTTAAATGTAAAACCAACAAACGTGGCAGCTCCTGTGGTCGCTCCAAAAAATATAGCTGTTCATCAAAATGGGGCAGATCAACAATTAATTCAGCTTTGGCAGAAGGCTAGTAAAGCTGAACGACAAAAATTTATGAGTTGGTTGGCTGAGCAAGCAAACTAAAGTCACTTTTGTAACTTCATTAGTTTTCTTAAAATCCGTGATATTCGAAAAGTCCGTTGAATTACGGGCTTTTTAGATTGAAGAATATAAAAATCACCAAGAATTATAAAATTCGTCTTTCATAAAGCAAAATATAAGGATATATTGATCTTTAAGTAAGCAATAGATTGCTTTTAGTTTAAAAAATATACACTCAAGCAAAATATTATAGAAATTTCTATGATAGGGGCTTGTGTTTGTTTTGAAACTCTATAGAATACGCTGCATACCAACGCAGACAGCGATAAACGTAAGGTTTTTAGTTGTTTGATGTTGTTTCTTATTTGCTGACGAAGTATTAAGAAAATCATTAAGAGATTATGAAGAACAACTTGTGTGGATTTTTACTGATTGATCGATCGAAATTATTTTCATTGATTAATGGTAGAAATTACTCGAAGTTTATTTGAGCAAATTTTTGTCAGTAATTGATGAGCCAAGATTGGTACACTATATGTACTATTGATTTTAAACTGAAGAGTTTGATCATGGCTCAGATTGAACGCTGGCGGCAGGCTTAACACATGCAAGTCGAGCGGGAATAGGTAGCTTGCTACCGATTTCTAGCGGCGGACGGGTGAGTAATGCTTAGGAATCTGCCTATTAGTGGGGGACAACATTTCGAAAGGGATGCTAATACCGCATACGTCCTACGGGAGAAAGCAGGGGATCTTCGGACCTTGCGCTAATAGATGAGCCTAAGTCGGATTAGCTAGTTGGTGGGGTAAAGGCCTACCAAGGCGACGATCTGTAGCGGGTCTGAGAGGATGATCCGCCACACTGGGACTGAGACACGGCCCAGACTCCTACGGGAGGCAGCAGTGGGGAATATTGGACAATGGGGGGAACCCTGATCCAGCCATGCCGCGTGTGTGAAGAAGGCCTTTTGGTTGTAAAGCACTTTAAGCGAGGAGGAGGCTACTTTGGTTAATACCTAAAGATAGTGGACGTTACTCGCAGAATAAGCACCGGCTAACTCTGTGCCAGCAGCCGCGGTAATACAGAGGGTGCGAGCGTTAATCGGATTTACTGGGCGTAAAGCGTGCGTAGGCGGCTTTTTAAGTCGGATGTGAAATCCCCGAGCTTAACTTGGGAATTGCATTCGATACTGGGAAGCTAGAGTATGGGAGAGGATGGTAGAATTCCAGGTGTAGCGGTGAAATGCGTAGAGATCTGGAGGAATACCGATGGCGAAGGCAGCCATCTGGCCTAATACTGACGCTGAGGCACGAAAGCATGGGGAGCAAACAGGATTAGATACCCTGGTAGTCCATGCCGTAAACGATGTCTACTAGCCGTTGGGGCCTTTGAGGCTTTAGTGGCGCAGCTAACGCGATAAGTAGACCGCCTGGGGAGTACGGTCGCAAGACTAAAACTCAAATGAATTGACGGGGGCCCGCACAAGCGGTGGAGCATGTGGTTTAATTCGATGCAACGCGAAGAACCTTACCTGGTCTTGACATAGTAAGAACTTTCCAGAGATGGATTGGTGCCTTCGGGAACTTACATACAGGTGCTGCATGGCTGTCGTCAGCTCGTGTCGTGAGATGTTGGGTTAAGTCCCGCAACGAGCGCAACCCTTTTCCTTATTTGCCATCGGGTTAAGCCGGGAACTTTAAGGATACTGCCAGTGACAAACTGGAGGAAGGCGGGGACGACGTCAAGTCATCATGGCCCTTACGACCAGGGCTACACACGTGCTACAATGGTCGGTACAAAGGGTTGCTACTCCGCGAGGAGATGCTAATCTCAAAAAGCCGATCGTAGTCCGGATTGGAGTCTGCAACTCGACTCCATGAAGTCGGAATCGCTAGTAATCGCGGATCAGAATGCCGCGGTGAATACGTTCCCGGGCCTTGTACACACCGCCCGTCACACCATGGGAGTTTGTTGCACCAGAAGTAGGTAGTCTAACCGTAAGGAGGACGCTTACCACGGTGTGGCCGATGACTGGGGTGAAGTCGTAACAAGGTAGCCGTAGGGGAACCTGCGGCTGGATCACCTCCTTAACGAAAGATTGACGATTGGTAAGAATCCACAACAAGTTGTTCTTCATGACGATGTATCTGAGGGTCTGTAGCTCAGTTGGTTAGAGCACACGCTTGATAAGCGTGGGGTCACAAGTTCAAGTCTTGTCAGACCCACCATTCTGACTAACGAAGTATTTGAATAAAATACGGAAGCAAACAGAAAAACAGAAACATTGACTTATTGATAAGCTGGGGACTTAGCTTAGTTGGTAGAGCGCCTGCTTTGCACGCAGGAGGTCAGGAGTTCGACTCTCCTAGTCTCCACCATACATTGCTACGCAATGTATAAAGAACGAAGCTAAAATAAACAATCAAACGATTGTTAGCTTAGTCCTTAAGCGATCAAGTGTTTAGGTTATAGAGCTTAGCAACAAAGTGGCGTATGATTCGCTTCATTGTTATTAAGCTCTGTGATTTATCACAGTTTCCTGACCTGACGAAGGCTGGAAAAATCATTAACAGAATATATTTGAGTTGAAATAATTTGTTCATACTCGTTTGATTTAACCTAACAAGCAATTGTGAAAGTTGAATGAAATGAGTTACTAGCGAAATTAACTGAATCAAGCGTTTTGGTATATGAATCTAATTGAAGCTATACAGTGATTAAGTTCACGAAGCTCTAAACTGTAATGTTGGTTGATCTACTTGTAGGATCAAACGACTGTTTGGGGTTGTATAGTCAAGTAATTAAGTGCATGTGGTGGATGCCTTGGCAGTCAGAGGCGATGAAAGACGTAATAGCCTGCGATAAGCTCCGGGGAGGCGGCAAATATCCTGTGATCCGGAGATTTCTGAATGGGGAAACCCACCCGCTATAAGGCGGGTATCATAAACTGAATACATAGGTTTATGAGGCGAACGAGGGGAAGTGAAACATCTCAGTACCCTTAGGAAAAGAAATCAATTGAGATTCCCTCAGTAGCGGCGAGCGAACGGGGAAAAGCCCATTAAGTTATCTAAGCTTTAGTGGAACGCTCTGGGAAGTGCGACCATAGTAGGTGATAGTCCTGTACACGAAAGGGCTTAGATGATGATGTCGAGTAGGGCGAGGCACGTGAAACCTTGTCTGAATATGGGGGGACCATCCTCCAAGGCTAAATACTCCTGACTGACCGATAGTGAACCAGTACCGTGAGGGAAAGGCGAAAAGAACCCCTGTGAGGGGAGTGAAATAGATCCTGAAACCGCATGCATACAAGCAGTGGGAGCCAACTTGTTTGGTGACTGCGTACCTTTTGTATAATGGGTCAGCGACTTACATTCAGTAGCAAGGTTAACCGATTAGGGGAGCCGTAGAGAAATCGAGTCTTAATAGGGCGTTTAGTTGCTGGGTGTAGACCCGAAACCGGGTGATCTATCCATGAGCAGGTTGAAGGTTGGGTAACACTAACTGGAGGACCGAACCCACTGTCGTTGAAAAGCCAGGGGATGACTTGTGGATAGGGGTGAAAGGCTAATCAAACTCGGTGATAGCTGGTTCTCCCCGAAAGCTATTTAGGTAGCGCCTCGGACGAATACCATTGGGGGTAGAGCACTGTTTCGGCTAGGGGGTCATCCCGACTTACCAAACCGATGCAAACTCCGAATACCAATGAGTACTATCCGGGAGACAGACTGCGGGTGCTAACGTCCGTAGTCAAGAGGAAAACAATCCAGACCGCCAGCTAAGGCCCCAAAATTATAGTTAAGTGGGAAACGATGTGGGAAGGCATAGACAGCTAGGAGGTTGGCTTAGAAGCAGCCACCCTTTAAAGAAAGCGTAATAGCTCACTAGTCGAGTCGGCCTGCGCGGAAGATGTAACGGGGCTAAAACTATATGCCGAAGCTGCGGATTTACACATTAGTGTAAGTGGTAGGGGAGCGTTCTGTAAGCCGATGAAGGTGGATTGAGAAGTCTGCTGGAGGTATCAGAAGTGCGAATGCTGACGTGAGTAACGACAAAACGGGTGAAAAACCCGTTCGCTGAAAGACCAAGGGTTCCAGTCCAACGTTAATCGGGGCTGGGTGAGTCGACCCCTAAGGCGAGGCCGAGAGGCGTAGTCGATGGGAAATTGGTTAATATTCCAATACTTCAGTGTAATGCGATGAGAGGACGGAGAAGGTTAAGTCAGCCTGGCGTTGGTTGTCCAGGTGAAAGGAAGTAGGCATGTATCTTAGGCAAATCCGGGGTACTCTATGCTGAGATCTGACAGCAAGCTGTACTTGTACAGTGAAGTGGCTGATACCATACTTCCAGGAAAAGTCTCTAAGCTTCAGTTACACTGGAATCGTACCCGAAACCGACACAGGTGGTCAGGTCGAGTAGACCAAAGCGCTTGAGAGAACTCTGCTGAAGGAACTAGGCAAAATGGTACCGTAACTTCGGGAGAAGGTACGCTGCTTTTGGTGATGGAACTTGCTTCCTGAGCTGAGAGCAGCCACAGAAACCAGGCCCCTGCAACTGTTTATTAAAAACATAGCACTCTGCAAACACGAAAGTGGACGTATAGGGTGTGATGCCTGCCCGGTGCTGGAAGGTTAATTGATGGGGTTAGCGTAAGCGAAGCTCTTGATCGAAGCCCCAGTAAACGGCGGCCGTAACTATAACGGTCCTAAGGTAGCGAAATTCCTTGTCGGGTAAGTTCCGACCTGCACGAATGGCATAATGATGGGGGCGCTGTCTCCAGCAGAGGCTCAGTGAAATCGAAATCGCCGTGAAGATGCGGTGTACCCGCGGCTAGACGGAAAGACCCCGTGAACCTTTACTGCAGCTTGACATTGAACTTTGATCTTACTTGTGTAGGATAGGTGGGAGGCTTTGAAACCGAGACGCTAGTTTCGGTGGAGCCAATCTTGAAATACCACCCTGGTAATATTGAGGTTCTAACTCTGCTCCATTATCTGGAGCGAGGACCATGTCTGGTGGGTAGTTTGACTGGGGCGGTCTCCTCCTAAAGAGTAACGGAGGAGTACGAAGGTGCGCTCAGCGTGGTCGGAAATCACGCGTAGAGTATAAAGGCAAAAGCGCGCTTAACTGCGAGACCCACAAGTCGAGCAGGTACGAAAGTAGGTCTTAGTGATCCGGTGGTTCTGTATGGAAGGGCCATCGCTCAACGGATAAAAGGTACTCTGGGGATAACAGGCTGATACCGCCCAAGAGTTCATATCGACGGCGGTGTTTGGCACCTCGATGTCGGCTCATCTCATCCTGGGGCTGAAGCAGGTCCCAAGGGTATGGCTGTTCGCCATTTAAAGAGGTACGCGAGCTGGGTTTAGAACGTCGTGAGACAGTTCGGTCCCTATCTACCGTGGGCG